>DJFY01000061.1:10361-14806 GCA_002431545.1 Cellvibrionales bacterium UBA5860
TATTGGCCGCGTGGCCTGCGTTATCTATAACAACCTTGCGGGCGTCGGGGATTTTCTTTGCCATATATTCTGCGGCACCAAGAAAGCTTTTGTCATGAGCGCCGACCAAAATCAGTACCGGCACATCGATATCAGCAAGGTTGTCAATCATACCGGCGTCCTTTTGTGTCATCATGCCGCGCGCTGCGTGTATCAGGCCCTGCACATCGGTGTGCCATCCTGGCTCGACATCATTATTTTTCTCGAGCGCCGAGAGACCCTTGCGTTGCAGAGAAGCGGCCGTGCGCTCGCAGCCGAGATTCCATTCGTTTCGGACCGCATCGTTGCGGAAGCCGGGCCCGCTGCTGATGATCAGCATGGCCGATACGCGCTCGGGATACTTGAGTTGAAACTGGAACGACATTACACCGCCCAGAGAATGTCCGCCGATTACCGCCTTGTCGATACCGCATGCATCCAGAATTGCTGCAATGTCGTCAACCGTGTGGTCGACCGTATATAAACCAGGGTCGTTTGGACAATCGCTGAGTCCGTGACCACGCAAGTCCCAAGTAATAATTCTATAGTGGCGACTTAGTGCCCGTACCTGAGAAGACCATGTGGGACTGGCAGAAGCATGCCCATGTGACAGGATGACAGATGGTGCGTCTTCCGGGCCGGTTTCGGCGTAATGGATCTTGACGCCGTTTCTATTGATGTGGGGCACAACTTTATCCTTGGTTAAATAACTGATCGCATTTTTTCGGGCTAACAGTTTAAGGCCTCTGCGTTCCGGAAATTCCTGGTCGTCAGACCAGCTACTTCCGAGAGGTGTATCGTATTTGCCTTTTAAGTAGACAACTTGTTGATCTTGGCTGGTTTGTCTAAAGAGAAAACCATTATAATTGCCCAACACCTAGAGCCAGAAGCTAGTTAGTCTCCGCGACGCCGGAATAGAGGGCCGACGTCAAACCGGAAACTATCAAATCGGTTAATTATAACGCCGCCGCTGCAATCGGAATCGAGGCGCTTTCGCTTCTATGTTCCCTTCGCGACAGCGGTATACAAGAGTTCGCACAGTAGTTCGGGCGTATATAGGCTTGGCCCGTATCTGCAAGAATTACGGTGCGCACACATGCTGAAACTTTTTACTTGAACGCAAAAATATGGATGTCTGTATAAACGGTGATCAATGGCGTCGGGCGTTGCGTCTATTTCCCGATCATGACTTTTACCATACTTACGATTATCACGTACTTGGCACTGCCGGTGATGAAAGCCTTCCGCATTTGTTTTGTTATCAAGGACGACAGTGTTCGATTGCTTTGCCCCTATTGATAAGGCGAGGGCATATAGACGGTCGTGATTTCTACGATGCAACGTCGGTATACGGATATCCCGGTCCGCTGATATCCGGGTCGGCGCCGAGCGAAATCGATATCTGCAATTTTCAAAAGGAAATCAGACAGGAGCTGAAAGCGCTCGGCGTTATATCTGCTTTTTCCCGTCTACACCCGATTCGCACAAATGCCGATGTTCTGAAGGGCTTGGGGGCGACAAAAGAAAAAGGGGGAACTATCTCTATCGACCTCAATTCGTCACCGGAAGAGCAATGGCGCCGATACCGCTCAAACCATAAGCGCGACATCGCCAAACTTAAAAATCGGGGTGTTACATGCCAATTATCGGCTTGTGGGAACGATTTAGATCACTTTATCGCGCTTTATGATGACACCATGCTCCGGTTAGGGGCGACAGAAACGTATCGCTTTTCAAGTCATTATTTCGAGCAGCTTATGGCTGCGCGGGATTTCGACATGCACCTGTTCGTTTGTCGAGCCGAGGCCAAAGTAATATGTGGTGGTCTGTTTTCTTCGTGTAATGGCGTTATTCAGTACCACCTGGGCGCAACCGAAAGAGATTATTTACGTCTGGCGCCAACCAAACTTCTGTTTGACACGGTTAGATTGTGGGGTTTGTCTCGCGGGTTTCAAACCTTTCATCTGGGGGGCGGAATGGGCTCCGCTCTTGACGATCTCTACCACTTTAAACGAGGGTTTTCGGATATAAGTCATGCTTTCAGTGTGTGGGAATGGGTCGCCGATCAAGAGATATACAACGAGCTTTGTGATCTGCGAAATAAGGAATTACTGCAGTCCGGCCGTCGAGTTGCTGACACCGGGTTTTTCCCGCGATACAGGGCTCCTTCCAGCGAGGCGGAAGAAGGCGGTAGACGTATAGCTGGTCGTTAAATGCGTATCATCCCTCTACTTTGGTGCCTGAATATTTCGAGGGTGTCGGGTTCAGACTGGTAGCGTAATTAGCGCCTACGATAGAGATGCACGAACCGGCTGGTTTTACCTTTAACTGCCGGTTCAAATACCGAAATGCTCAAATCATCGTCAGGGTTTTCCAGAAATTCCGCTTTGCGTTCGAGCTTGAAGCCAGCCTTATTCAGCGTTGCGGTCACGTGCGCCGGGTCAATGCGATGCACCGAGTTGCCGCTCGCAGTCGATGAGCCCGGTGTCGCGTGGTGATCAACGACAAGTAGCGCGCCGCCGGGTTTGAGTGCGCGATGAATGTCTGCGAGAAAGCGCTCTTCATCTACCGCTGGCCAGTAATCGGCGACGTAATAAATGTCATGAAAACCCAGGACGAGGACAACAGCGTCGGCAACTTCGTTGCCCAGGTTTAGATTATTGGCTTCGCTCAAAATTTGCTCGACATTGCTCAGCCGGTGATCGGCAAATCGGGTCTTTAGTTCATCGCCGACAAAACCAAGGTAGGCCTGGTTGTTGTGGGCCAGGACTTTTCCTTGCGCGCCAACTGTGCGGCTCAGCAACTCGGTGTAGTAACCGCCGCCGGAAAAAACATCGATCACGGTTTGACCGGGTTTAATACCGGCGAACGCCAGCACTTTTGCGGGCTTGCGCGTCGCGTCCCGCTCCCGGTCGGTCTGCGGCCGATCGACACTATCTACCGCTGCTTGAATGTGGGAGGGGATATTCTCTGAGGCCCAGCTTCCGGCTCCGGCCAGCATCAAAGCGCAGGCCGACAGCGATACTAAGGTTTTTTGGATCATGTTCGTCATTATTGTCGATCTCCAGGTTGCCATATCAGTCATTCCCGTCCGGGAAGGATACCGTAATCCGATATTGCCCGGTCAATATAAACCTCTGGAGAAGCATGGGGCTAGCAAACTGCGGGCGGCATGCCGGAAGCCGCTGCGATGTGAACTCGCGAGCCGAAGGATTACGAATGGATGAGGCAAAGCGGCGTTCAATATATACAGGCCCGATGCCCTCTTAGTGACGGTTTATTGATGTCCGGTAGAGCGCGACTATTAAATGGGGGAGGGGTTATCAGCTGGCTGAAGAGCTTGGCGTGAGGGAGCAAGGGCCGTGACAGTCCTTGCCGAGTCGTCCCGGCTGCTTAGTCGAGGCTACTTAAAAGTTGGGCGAAGTTGCTTCAGTTGAATCCTGGAAGTGTATTTGCCTACCAAAAGTAAAAAAGCGTAGGTATCAACGGATTGGGTATGTGGTACCAGAGGCCGGACTCGAACCGGCACGCCCGCGAAGGCAACGGATTTTGAATCCGTCGTGTCTACCAATTTCACCACTCTGGCACGGCGCCGGATTATAACAACTGCGATCGCGGTCACCAACAGAATCCCATGTCAAAGCAGATTGTCGCCTGTGCTAACAGGTATCCAGGGCTCAAACGGCGGTGGCAAAATATATTAGTTGCGGTAACCTGCGCGCTCTTTGCCGATTGCCTCACCAGACATGCAGCGCAGCCAATTTCACTATGATCTTCCCGAGGAGCTGATCGCCGCGTATCCGACAGATGAGCGCCGCGCCAGTCGCTTGATGCTGCTCGATGGTGACGCCGGGACGGTTGAACATCGTCGGTTCACCGATGTGGTCGACCTGGTCGATTCCGGCGATCTTCTGGTTCTTAACGATACCCGCGTTATCCCGGCGCGTTTGTATGGCAGGAAGGCGACAGGCGGCAAGGTCGAGATTCTGGTGGAGCGTGTTCTGGACGCTACGACGTTCCTGGCCCATGTGCGTGCCAGCAAAAGCCCCAAGGTTGGCGGTGAAATTCATGTTGCAGGCGGCTATTGCCTCGGAGTCGGCGACCGGGAGGGCGATTTATTCCGTTTGTCGCTGGCTAAAGGCTCTGATGTATGGCGCATGCTGGAAAAAGCCGGCCAGGTGCCTCTGCCACCTTATATTGAGCGCGATGCGGAGGCTGGCGATATTGAGCGCTACCAAACCGTGTATGCAAGACATCCCGGCGCGGTGGCAGCGCCGACGGCGGGTTTGCACTTTGATCGTCAGCTGCTCGACGCCCTGACGGCAAAAGGAGTGCGCCTGGGATTTACCACGTTGCATGTCGGGGCAGGCACTTTCCAGCCGGTGAGAGTTGATGACATTACCGAACATCAAATGCACAGTGAGATG
>DJFY01000086.1:0-40551 GCA_002431545.1 Cellvibrionales bacterium UBA5860
TCGTATTTCTTTATGTGCATGGTGATTTACCCCCACTCTGTAGTTGACGCACGCCAAAAAACACTCCCTAGTCCTAAGGAGTGTATTCAACACTTAAAAAAAATAATTCTGAGTGCTAACTTCTTTACTTCCACTTCCATATTGCTGTAACTGTCTAAATAGTACTGCGCCTGCCCACATCGAGCCTTTAAGCAGTCGAGACTGGTTTACTGTTTTGCCATAAAGTGAATAGAAACAGCAAATAAAAATTAATTATTGATTTCGAGAACTCTACCCGAATGCCCAACCATAACCACACGCTCGGGTGCGCCCGTTTTTTTCAAGCCGGCGACGGCCTGATACCACTTCACGGGCACGTCGCCCGCAGTGATCGATTCCCACGATTTACCGTAGTCACGGCTGTGCAGCAACGTCCTAATCCCACTCACAAAAACTTCGCCACCACTGGACGACCAAACATCCAGCAGGTTTTCCCGCGTAGGTACTTTTATCATTTGCCATGAGCTCCCGCCGTCGGCGGTTTTAATCAGGGTACCGTCCTGTCCGACAGCGTAACCATTCTGCCGGTCGTAAAAATCGACGGAGAAAAGAGAAGAGCTGGCTTTATTAAGCACCTCCCAGGAATCACCCCGATCGTTTGAAATCAGCACCAGTTGAAACTCGCCGACAATGACCAGCGTGCCATCATCCAGAATAGAGACGTCGTAAATGTGGGGCTCGAGAAAGTCATTGAGAATCGCCTCCCAATCAAAAGGGAGCTGCTCCCATGTTCGCCCAGAGTCCCGGGACCGGAGCACCGTACCAAAACCACCGACAGCTACCGCCAAACCACTCGAATCTGCTGCTACTGACAGCAATCTTTGATCACTACCGGACGTCGTCACCTGCCAACCTTCCGCAGCCTTAACCTGGACATGTCCGGATTGACCCACCGCGATGGGTGAAGCTCCGGAACAGGTGATACCTAGCAGGGCTTGATCAGTGACCGGTTTCTCCGGCTGCCAGCTCGCACCGCCATCGGAGCTGTTTAAAACAGTACCCGCGACACCTACCGCAATACCGTTATTTCCCTCGAAACAGACATCATACAAGGCATCGTGGGGAATACCCTGGTGTAAAAGATTCAGCACATCCTCCGCCGCTCGAGCAAGCTGGGCGCCCCCGCACAAAAAAGCGACAAACGCTAACGCACTGAAAGATTGTGATTTTAATACTGACCGCAACATTTAATTCTAATTCCTCTTCTCCCAAACGCTAGCCTCTCGGCAGCACGCTAGTACCGCAGCTCTTCGCATGTCAACGGAGGCTACCACTCCCCACGATTAGTTTTACTGATAAGCCTCATCCCCGGCGGCGTAGTCCGACAGGTCGACCCCTTCTCCGACGAGCAAATCTTCTGAGCCAACAAATTTCGGCTTCATCAGCCATACCAGCAGCGGCACGACGATAAGCGCGATAACCATGTTGATGAGCATCACCATCACCAACAACAAGCCCATGTCGGCCAGGAATTTCAACTCGGACATAAAGTACCAGGGCAGGATACCAATCAACACTATCGTCGCTGTGAAGAAGATAGCTTTACCCGTTGTCGCTACCGAAGCAAGAATTGCGAGCCCGTAGTCTTCGTGCTCCTGATACTCTTCGCAAATCCGGCTCAACAGGTAAATACCGTAGTCGATACCAACACCAATACCGATGGCGGCGATTGGCAAGGTGTTTACATCGAGGCCAATGCCCATATACACCATGACGGCCGCCAAAAAGCAGTTGGACATATTGACCGGTATCAACAGCAGAAAACCAGCGACCACCGAACGATAGGCATAGGTACAGGTGATCAGAATAACAAGGTTAAGCAGCCCCAGAATAATGTATTGATACAGGTCAACGGTGTCGTTTATCGACTGCTGCAGCGCAATGGTGCCGGACCCCAGCCTGATATTGAATTTCTCGTGATCCAGCCCTATTTGATCCAGGGCAGCCCGCACCTGCTCAAGCGCCTGATCAACGGTTTCCTGCTTGTTGTCCTTATACCAGAGAGAAACCGTCCCGTTTTGCTGCACGAAGTCCGACACGTGAGAAAACGCTTTCGGGCTACTGCCAAATAAGACCGCGCCAGCTGCCGCGGACACTGCAGGGTCAGAATAATCTAGCGGCCCCCATTTGGGGTTGCCGCCACTAAATAATCGGTTTGCCTCCGGCAAATAATCGGCAAAAGACAAAGTCGCTTCCGGCGGCGACTCGTCGCTTTCGACGAGTCGCTGCAAGGCAGCCATTTTGAATATGGTATCCGCCTGCTTAAGCAAACGCTCCTGTTCCTGCTCCTTAACCTCGAAAATGATCTCCAGGGTATTTAAGCCCGGGAAATGGTCATTAATCTTACCCACCGAGACGTTGTATTCAGAGTCACTCCAGAGCAGATTACTGCCTTCGACCGGATTGCCGATTTTAATCTGTAGCATCTTAAAGATGCTCAACACAAACAAAATACCGACGACCGCCGTGGTGTAGCGAGCAGGCTTGCCATAACTCAGCTTGGACAGCCGCTGCAGCATATGTTTTACGCCACTGTGGAAACCACCGCCTTCGACCCCAATCATCTGATTGACATTTTTCGGCTCGGGCATCATCGACAAAAGTAGAGGCGTCAAGAAAACACCTGCGGGTATCAACATCAGCGCCCAGAATCCGCAGAAAATCGCAAACCTTTCCATGGTGGGAATCGGCGCCACGGCAATCAAAAACAATCCAGCAGAATCCGTAATAATGCCCAGCGTACCGGGGGCCATCATCACACTCATGCAAATTTCTGCCGCTTTTTTGCGATCCTTGACGTGATAGTAAATCTCGTAATACCGCTCGATAAACTGCACGCAATGGCTAAATGACCGGGCCACAAGAAGCAGTGGCACAACCATGATCAGCGGTTCAATCGGGTCTCCTAACCAGCCGACAAAACCAAAACCCCAAATCGCGGCGACCAGACTACTGACCACGGGCACGACAACGCCGACAATATTGCGCATGTACAGCACCAGCGACAACAACAAAGCTGTGCCGGTGATTGCAAAAATCGTTAGCATTTGTTTTTCGTAGTAGTACACCCAACCGGTGAGCATGGGCTGGCCCGCGACATAAATCTCATGAACATCGTCACGCTCAGCCTCTACAATATTTTCCTGAATAAAATTAAAAACCACGCCGTAATCCAGCAAACGCTCGATAAAAGTGGCCTGAATCAATGTGGCGGTTTCATCCTGGGAAATAAGGAAAGTCTGACTACTGGGTGACTTTTTGACCCGCTCGATAAACTCGCGCATCTCCTCCGGCGTCTTGGGAGCCGAATCGCCCATTAACGGCTGACTATCGATTCCAAAGGGCGTGGCCTGCGCGTAGCGAGCTTTTTCCGTGCTGATGGAAAGTATCTGGTCGTGATCGACACCTGGCGTGAGGTCGATATTGCGCGTCATATCCCAGACTTTCTGCAAAGTGTCCGGCTGATAGATCGATTTACCGTCAGTACGCTTGACCATGACGGTAACGGTAAGAGGGTTGCCAAAATTCGGGTGATCCAGATAGGTTTCTACAAATGGATGACTCTTTGGCAGCAAGTCAGTAAATATGGTTTTTAATTCAACCTTGTATACACCGGCGGCGAAAAAGGCAGTAATAACGGTCATGATGAGCATTGACGCCCACCGGTGGTGCATGACCAATCTGGCTAGCCGATAACGAACGGTTTCCAACGCGCTTTCCCCCTGGCAAGACTACAAGAAGTTTGTTATTAGTTCTTGATTCGGTCATGTGGTGCGAATCCAGCTGACCTAACCGGATTTTCCGCCATCCCGAAAAGCGCCTGACTCTATCATGGCGATTCTGTGACGTCCACAATATAAATAAATATGACTGTAAAAAAGCCTCTATTTTCAGTAACTTTGTAAGGGTCCTTACGTAATATACGTCAGCACGCAGACATAAATAGAGTAAGCTTTAGTTATTCATGTAGGATCGTGCACTGGGATCTGACACCCATTCAATCTTTCGTGATATCTTCAAATAGAATCTATCTTCACTACGGCAACCGCGACTTTGTCGAACGATTATTTAGAAGATGGGGGGAAATACAGGAATAAAAAAGCTATCGCTTTTAAGAAGCACGGAAATGGAAGCTCGTTGTTCTCTTTACAGCGGTGCAACGAGGCGCTACACAACAGCCACACCCGCCGACAGGCAAAGCCACCTAACGCGAGATGCGTGCTTTCCAAACAACGACCAAACCGGCGGCAATCATCAGGCAAAACAAACCAGCACCCCAAAGCCAGCGCGGCATGGTTTCGTCCGCCCGCTCGAAAGTAGCACTGACTCCGGGAACACTCCAGAGGTCACCACTCCCGCGACCAACCACAAGCTGGGCCTTCATACCTTTTTCCATATGCTGAGCGATGTCGCAATGTACAAGATAAGTCCTGTCATCGCTCGGCACAATAAAGGTGCCGCTTTGACGATGCCCTCCGGCAGCTTCCATATGAAACATGCCCTGGTCATACAAGTATTTCGGCAATCCGTGCACCATCCACTGGTGGCGCACACGGTCTTGATTTATAAAGGTCACCGTTATTCGACTGCACGGCTCAACCTGCCATTGATGATCGCTAAAACCAAAAGTCGTGCCTGGGAAAGGTTTCGCATACTCAGTACCAGCAGTCACCTCGAACTGGTACTCCCGGCGTATTTCTGAACAATCCTCTGGCAACTTATCGGCATTCTCATTCATCACCATCCCTGTTTCGTCCATTTTCATGGCGTGATGATCGTTGTGGTGGTGATGCTCCATCTCTGGCTGCGCTTGGGTAATACCGGAGTAGAGCAGCAGCACACCGACGACAAAGTAACCGACGAACGAGCTAATCATTGCGCTTCTTCACGAAGGTCCAGACCCACAAAAGACCCAGCAACAAGCCGATCACGATAGTCAAAGCCAAAATCCTAAGCGTTGAAATCGCGTACGGCTCGACGCTTTCGAGCAGGGACGTCGAACCATCCGCTGAATCTCTGCGATAAAACTCAGGTGCCAGAAAATTATTCCAGTCCAGACCAAAAGTCATCGGCCAACCATCATCCTGCAGGTATTTGTCGTAAACAATTGCGCTGACATTCCCGCCCGGCCCCAGGCCGTTGGTGGTGACGCCTCGCTCCCGATGATCGTGCATCAACCAGACGCCAGGGCCATAGCTATGCAGACCATCGTCCTTTGTCGACAAGTCCAGATCCACGCGCTGCGCCGACGCTATCCAAACCACATCGCGGGTAATACGGGCCGGCTCGGGATGCTCGACACCATCGTAGTGAGTGATAGTCACTTTATGTCCGTGCGTGTGGAGCGCCACTCCTTCGCTCCCGGCGTTTAACACGCGCAGCTTCACCCGCTCATCTGGGGCAGTCACGATCAGTGAATCCCTGGCGGTATAGGGAAAAGAGCGTCCATTAAGCATGTAATATTCGAAATCCGCCTGGCTGATGTCGTATTGCCGGTGCACCCGCTGCGTGATAACACGTGGATCGTTACTCGACTGCACCGCTTCTCCGAGTTCTTTATCGAAGTCCTGATAATGAAGATCGTATTCTCGGTCGTAGCTTTCCTTGCTGGCCACGGAAGGGTGACGTACCAGCCCATCACCGATGTTAAAAGTCTGCAGCCAGTTGTTGGGCCGGTTCTCCTCGACTACGAACAAACCGTTTAAACCCATCAGGATGTGCGCCTGCACCTCTACGTGGCAGTGATAGAACATCGAGCCCGCCTGTCGCGGCTGCATCTCATAAGTGCGCTGCTTACCCGGCATCAAAGGCTTTTCGCTGGTGACGGGAACACCGTCATTACCTTCACCGTTCTCGTCCAGAAAGGGATGGTCTACCCCGTGAAAATGGATCGTATGCGGCATGTAATGGGTATTCTCCAGCGTCACCTTGATCTGGTCGCCCTGCTCTACACGAATGGCCGGCGAAGGCATCCTTAACCCAGGCTGCGCAATCAGCGACTCAAAATTTTCCGTCGACATGCCAACCGACTTGGGGGCAAACACCCAAAACCCAGGTTTGATTCCGGGCGCGACTGAATACTGGACCACGGGTTCGTTGATATCTGGCGAGGCGCCGTTAAGTTCGAATACTTCCAAACGAATATGGATTTCGTCCGGGTCGCCATCCTGATCCAGGTCGCGACCCTTGACGACAGCGTCAGGAGACAGGCGGGCATTCATCAAGGTCATATGGCCGACGTTGTTCGTGCCTTTGACAAACGCCGCGATGGCGTGGGGATTATCTGCAAGGCAACCGGGTTCGGCCAGAATATCGATGCCGGCTACAGTCTGCGCCTTGCGCCAGCCCTTGAGATCAGGAGGACAGATATCGCCGATTTCATCGTAATCGGAATCTTGCAGCGGCCGGGCAGGAATAGTAGCAGGCGCTTCCCGATAGTCAGTAGCACCAAACTGCTTGTCATACCAGACGCGCCAGTCGCGCGGATACCATTGCCATGGTACTAACGCTACGATTAATAACGTCAGAACGACTAAGACAAGGGCTCGAACAAGGACTCTCAAAACTTCAGGCAATAAACTTGATCATTGTCATTTCGGCCGAAAAATATGGCTACGCCCGGCCCCATATATAAATATTGCACACAGCAAAAAAAGCAGCGCGAAATACTTTACATACTTTCCGTATTGCGGCGAGCCAACGGCGAACGGAAATACAGACGTGTATTTCAACCCTGTTTCCAGGTGATGCGCATTGACAATGCCGATGTAGCCTCCCTCCTGGACGAAGTTGTAACGAACATTCATCACGCCTTTCTGGAATTGCCGAGGCTCCTGATAATAAATAGTTGCCTTTTCTATCGCTTCGGGACCGCCTAAATCCGCATAGGTCGCGGTTACGCCGATGCTGTTAACATCGCGCACGATACGAAAATCAAGCTCCATGTTACGAAGTTCGTCGCTGATAAAATCAATCACAAATATACTTTCCGCGACCAACGGGATATCTTCGCAAAATTCCTGGGTCGCTCGCTGTTTTGGCAGGTAGCCTGTGAAATGCGCCTTGTAACGATCGATTTTTATAATACAGACGTCGTCTTCTACCGACACTCCACCGTGCCCGAATACGGCGGGAGCAAATAGCGTGACGCTAACGAATAACGCCAACGCCGTTAAATAATGGGCAGGCCAGGAAAAAAAGTTCACAAAATAGTCTTGATGCTTATGAAAACTGCCAGTGAGCGCACGGACCCATCCCATATGACTCAAAAGAAAGTCGGCAGAATAGGGCCGCCAATTTCCTGATAATAGCGCTTGCCGTCCTCGTCAAAGTAGAACAACAAACCAGCAAAGCGGCTGTCCGGGTCATTAATCAGCCCGGTCATACGGTACTGTTCCCATAATGCATCGGAGGCAACCATTTTCACCGGACGCGATGCTCCCGGCGGAATAACACTGTCACCGGTAACCGTGAGGCCATCAAAAGCTACCATTTCTTCTTCCGGATAAGTCGTCGGACCACTGATAGCAGAGTTGAGAAAACGAATGTTCGCCGTAAGGAACTCACCGATGCTATAGGCTTGATCGGAACGATTTGTCAACACCGCATTGATCATCAAACTGCGCCCGGCCAATTCGTATCGCGCGCTCTCTACTTCGATATCAAGTTCACCCGTCGGCGGCGTTAGCCCGACCACATCCACCTTCCCTGTTTGCAACGGTATAGTAATTGGATATTTATTCTCCCCCCACAAATAGCCGCCCAAAATAACCGCCAGCGTTAGCGTGAAGAAGACACTGCTTACGACGAAATCTCGCTTGGTAAGAATTTCATCGGCTTTATCCTGCCCCATCTCTCTGACACGTATAAACCGCGGGATAAAAAGTTCACGCCGAGCCAGCCAATAAACGATATAGGCAATCCCCAGGACGATCCAGACAACGTGCCAAACAAACACATCGCCCAAACCATAGGTCTCGAGATTCACAGTCTCACCGGTAAGCGTTGTGGCTTCATTCACAAAAGGTACCGGGCCGCCGGAATGATCTTCAACCTCCACCCACGTGCCCTTGCCGACCAAAGAACCCGCATCTTTTACGTTTAAAAGCGAGTGAACATGGTAGCGACCTGGAATTCGAGCCCGCATGATAATGCGGTATTCGTACACTTTGCCGAGCTCGAAAGCTGTCGAACGCACCATGGGCACTTCGTTTACAGATGCGTCGAGCTTGATAAAAGTAGGCCCGGGCACCCCGATATTGAGGTAAACAGTATCTTCAGGACTCGGCAACTGATTGGGCCATAGCTCAGAGGTATAAAACTTCCCGGTCACTGTGACGATATCGCCTACCTTGACCTTGAGTGGCGCAACATTTAAATCGAACCAGTGCACGGTCCGCATACGCATACTCGCCAATTGGGCGCGCTCACCGTGAGCAACCACATCGCCTGCGAATAGAGACAGCAACAACACCAAGACGAGATTTACCGTTGCAGAACGCGCTGAAAAAACAACTTTCATACTCTCTCCCCCTTCAAATCCCGCTTACGCGATGCGCTTGGCATACTTGTCCAGTCCATTAATCCACTTACCCAGCAGCAAAAACAAGGCATAAACGACTATGCCGACGAGGCCCGCAAAGACAGCAGTCAAGGGCGTCACCGAACCACCAAAAGTTCGCAACGTCGACTCTTCGATAATTCTTAGGTATTCGGGAGTCGTTGTCCGAATATATTGGAAGCCCATCAGGTCTGCCATTGACAAAAGCATGCCATTGAATTCCACCGGCACTTTGGAGGCCGCGAAGATAGGCCAGTTAAGCGGCCACACCAGCGCTCCGAAAAGCCCACCGCCGATAATGCAGGAAATGATCAGGCTACGCGTCATAATCAAACTGCAATCGAGCAAAATACCCAAGCCAATGTATGTAGACGCGGGAACAAACGACATCGGGAAGTAGGTGAACTCGTAAAAATTCAGGTAGCGGCTCAGCCACGACGTCAGACACAACAATGTCGTTACGGCCGTAGCGACTACGGGCAACCGCAAGCGGTACCAAAGCCCATAAGCAAGCGGCCCGATAAACATCAGCAGGGTCATTGGGGCTACGACTGGCCACCAACGGCGATCCCGCCAGTCAATCCAGTAATCCCAGTCCCCGGCCGTTAGAGTAAACTGTATCTGAACACCCAGGGCCAAGAACGAAAAAAGCACCAAGATAAATATGCCATCAAACCGCCGGTAGAGCTTCATGGCTTTGGGATTGTCAAGGGACTTGACATCCAGCCTTCGCTGTCGAACCTCGTTTTCTGACATCAATTCTGTGGAAACAGACTGTTCACTCATAGCAACACCTCATATACCCGCTGCGGGATATACCGGAAATTAGCGCTTTTTGGAAAAATTATCCCCGCAACCAAAAGCTTGCGGGGATAAAGGTAGGGATTCACCGCTGCCCTCAAGGCAAAGGAATCAGGTCATAGCTCAGATAACCTGACGCTCCTCCGTAGATGCCGTACTTTCTGTCGCGGTGGTCTGAGCAATCAGGCGGCCCATGTTAGTAAAGATTTGCACACCCAGGGGCACCAGGAAAAACAGCGACCAGCCCAGGAAAACAAAACCCCAGTGCACGGGCGCGGCGAACAACTCTTCAGCATAGAAGAAAGTATGCCCCCACTCGTTGAAGCCGTAGTTGGGCATGATCATAAAGATACCGAGCACTACGCACAGGAAGGGGATCGATATTTTATTCATAAAAGCCGGAATTCTGGTATGAGCCCAAATGAAGGTTGGAATGAGAAACGCGGTAAGCGCGGGTAAAGCAAAGTAGAAGATAAAGATATGTGTTGGCGTGAAGTCCGTATCGCGGATCGTGACCTGATGCCAGGCAGCATCCGACTCGACCGCATTGGTGGCAATTGCAGCCACCCAAATCCCAATTACCGTAAGAAAGCTCAGCAATTTCCAGTAACGGGAAAGCTCCAACTCAGGGGAGATTGCGCTAGCATCCCGCTCCCGCGTCAGCCATACGTATACCGAGGTACAGACGGTAAACAATCCGAGAAAGAGCACTTCCCCGTAGAGCACGGGCATCCAGTACTTCTGAAACTCTGGAGAGTAGAAGTCAGTGCCAACGGAGAAAGCCATAGTATTGAGGTATATGCGGTATGCGAGACCGATACCCAACAGTATTGAAGCTAAAATATAGACAATTCGATTGCGCCTGAAATGGCCAGCCAGCTTGCTTTCCGCCCCGGAATCCAGCGCGACTGTTGCAGTATTAGTTTGTGCCATGATTGGATACCCCTGTTTTAACTTCGACGCTTATTTAATATTCGTCTGTTCGAATATGCCTTTTTCAGGACAGGCCGGTTTTGTTCTTCTCTACTAGCCTTACAAAGCAATTCTAGCCTTGTAGAGCAATCGTCAAACCGGAGAGCCTGTTTGATGGCAACGAATATACGTGGCGCCCGTCACACTGCGTAGTGCCAATCTTGACAACAGTGTTGCAGAAAGTGACACAAAGCTCGAGGCAAGAACATGCCAATCATTCGTACTAGATATATCGCTACGACGTCTTGCCACCCTTCATAACCATGAAGCATATTGCCGAGTGCGTTTCTTATATTTATCGAGCGTGTTTCTTATATTAATTTATAGCCTTTCTGTGACAATTCGCCTTGTATCATACGGCTTGCCCTTCATGCCGCTCCCTGCTTGCCGCTATGCCACTCCCAGCAAGGAAACGATTGCTGCCACATCACCGCGGGATTCATCCGATATGGACTCAATATCTGAACCACCCAGATCCAACCGACGAAACGTGGGAGTCGTTTCGTAGTTGATTCCCTGTATACCATCAAGTATGTCCTGGCTTACCAGGGAAGTCAGGTAATTCGCAACCAGAACAACGTCGGCGATATCGGCAAACTCCGGATCCTCGCGTTGCAGGGCCTCAACCTCATCGGCAAATAACCGAACCGACGTCGCCAGCCCCCAGTTTCGCAAAATAGACAACCGAGCTCGCCCGTGCCAGTCCAGCATAATCTGTCGCAAACCGTCAATGTCGTCGCACAGATCGGGGAATTGGTCTTCAGCGCGCACCATGAGGTAAATTTTACCTACGTCATACATCAAACCTGCCAGCATGGCATCGTCCGCATTCAGATGGCGATAACGTTTGGCAACGCAATAAGAATAAGCGGCAACATAGATCGTATGCCGCCACAATGTCTGAAAATGAGACCTCAACTTGCCGGCGGCCCTTTCCAACAAGACCTGGCGCAGAGCAATCGACAACACGATGGATCCGGCCATCTTGAAGCCCATGCGCGCGATCGCGGTAGGTAAATTACTGATTTGCGCACCGGGCACGGCGCCCATCGCGACGGAGTTGGCAACTTTTAACAGGGTTGCAGCAACGATGGGGTCGGCACCCGCCACCGCAGCCACTTGATCAGCTGAAGCTTCGGGATCATCCAATACACTCTTGATTCGAAACGGGATGTCGGGAAAAGATGGCAATTCGATTTCGCCATCTGCCAGCTCCTGGCCCAACAACTGGAGGAACTCAAATCCACGTTCGCTGAGATCAGCCACATGAATCTCGCTTTATTCTTTCCTTTTCGGCTATCTTATACCTATTAAGAAACCACCCCAAGGCCTTTTCTCTACCTGGCGCAACAATACGCCTGAAGACGTGTGCCGCGATTGGCCACCTCGAACCCTTAAATCTAGCTATTACGCAACAGCGCGATGATGGGGTTTATTAAGCCTGATGCAACCAGTTCTGCAAGTTTACCGCCGCAATCTCGACCAGCCGCTGCCGCGCCTCGCGCGCACCCCAGGCACAATGGGGCGTAATAATCAGGTTGGGGACCGCGCCGTCCAGAAGGATGTGGTCGGCCGGCGGCGGCTCCTGATCGAGCACATCCAGACCGGCTCCGCCGATCACGCCTTCCTTGAGCGCCCGCGCCAACGCTTGCGAATCGACAATCTCGCCACGGGCACAATTAATCAGCAAAGCGTCGTCGCGCATCAGCGCGAACTCAGGCGCAGAAATCAATCGGCGCGTATTGTCCTGCAACGGGCAGTGAATGGTCACAATGTCAGACATGCGCAGAAAGTCGGCAAATAATTCGCGCTCGACATCCTTGGCCTGCGGCTGCCACCCCGGCAACTGGGCGACTACGACACGCATGCCAAAAGCGCGGGCAACTGCGGCCACAGCCTGCCCCAGGGTACCGTAGCCAATTATTCCCATTGTCAGGCCATCCAGCTCTCTCACCGGAAAACCAAGCAGGCAGAAATCCTCGCTTGCCGACCACCCGCCGTCGTTCACTGCTGCGGCGTAAGCCGGGAGTTTCGTAGTCAACGCCAAAATCAACGCGAAGACGTGCTGCACAATTGCGGGAGTGCCATAATTGACGATACGGGTGACGACAATTTCCCGGCGCTTTGCCTCAGCCATGTCGATCACGTTGGTACCGGTAGCGAGCACACCGATATAACGCAAACCTGTCGCCGCAGCCATTTGCTCAGCCATCACAGGGGCCTTGTTGGTCAATACCAGATCAGCATCGCGTATACGCGCTACGATATCTTCCGGCTTGGAACGCCCGTGAACACACCACTCTACTTGCGGATTATCCAGCAGGGGAGACAGGTCCAGGTCTTCAGGGTACAGAGTATCCAGGTCGAGAATTACGCCGTTAAGCATCAAACACGAGCTCCAAAGCGATCACTGATATCAAACGGCAATGCATCGCCATCGGCTTGTAGTATGATCAACTCAAGCACCAGTAAAAAGAAAAATCTACCACTTGGAGATCCGCGTTGACACCCGCCAAGCCCCGCGTCGAGGTTCACTACTGCCCTGCTTGCCACTGGTTGCCACGCTCCACCTGGATGGCTCAGGAAATACTTTACACATTTGGCGAAGAACTCGGCGAGGTGGCACTCGTGCCGGCCAGCGAAAGTGGCAGATTTACCATTCTATTGGACGGAGAGATCATCTGGGATCGTCGACAGGAGGGTGGCTTCCCCGATGTCAAGACGCTCAAACGCAAGTTGCGCGATGCTATCGCACCCGATCGCGCGCTCGGGCATCTGGACAAGTAAACCGACGGCTCCGCTGGCATAATGCCGCCGCGTTTTGTAAAGCTAAATCCACAACAGACACTGACCACAAAAAACAATAAGGAATGACATGACTGATCGCCTGATCGCGGTTTATGACCGCATCATTCTCGAACAGCCAAAACTCGCCCTTGCCCTGGTTTTACTGCTTGCAGCCGTACTGGCTATAGGCTTACCTAATTTCAAGCTCGATGCCTCGGCGGACTCGCTGACCCTCGAACACGACACTGACCTCGACTATTTCCGGGAAATCAACCAACGCTACGGCAGTGGCGATTTTCTGGTGGTGATGTATACGCCGCACAACGGCGATCTATTCTCCGATCAGGCTTTGCAAACACTGGATGCACTCGGCAAAGACCTGAAAAAAATCGATGGCGTCACGAGTGTCAATTCGCTGGTCACCGTACCGTTGTTATACAGCCCGAAAGTGTCCGTCGAATCCCTGCAGGAAGAACAACGCACCCTGCTGACACCCGGTGTCGACCGCGAGGCCGCCAAGCGCGAATTCCATACCAGCCCAGTCTACCGAAACCTGATTCTGAGCCCGGACGGTAATACTACCGCCGTTTTAGCCACCATCGCCCAGGACCAGCGCTACATCGACCTGGTACGCCGGCGCGACGCTCTGCGTCTCAAACGCGACCAGGAAGGATTGAACGACAGCGAAAAGGCCGAACTTGAGCAAGTCAGCCAGACATTCCTCGACTATCGCACCGAGCGCGCCGCTATCGATCGGGCGCGGGTAGAGGCGGTTCGCCAGCTGATGGGCCGTTACCGCGATCGCGCGGAGGTCTTTCTTGGCGGCCCCAGCATGATTACCGCCGACATGATCGACTTCGTGCGCGGCGATCTGCAGATTTTCGGCGCCGGCATTACGCTGTTCATTATCCTGACGCTAAGCCTGATATTTCGCCAGCTCCTCTGGGTTGTCTTACCCCTGGCAACCTGCGGCCTGACCATCACCATCATGCTGGGCTGGTTGAGCTGGATCGACTGGCGGCTGACCGTGATCTCTTCCAATTTTGTAGCGCTTCTCCTGGTACTGACGATGGCGGTAACCATCCATTTAATCGTTCGCTACAGAGAACTACACACTGCGCACCCCGAAGCGGACCAGCATCAACTGGTTCGCGATACCGTATACCTAATGGCCAGACCCTGCATTTATACGGTACTGACAACGATGGTGGCCTTCGCCTCGCTGGTAGTCAGCGATATTCGTCCCGTCATCGATTTCGGCTGGATGATGACTATTGGCCTACTGGTCACCCTGTGCCTTGTATTTGTCGTCATTCCCGCCGGTATGTTAATCGCCGGGAAAAGCGCCGGGAGTCAGACCAACCACACGACCCACTTGCCAGAATTTTTTTCCGATGTAACAGAGCGACGCGGCGGCCTGGTACTCATTCTCTCGGCGGTACTGGGCGGGCTGGCGATGTTTGGCATCGCCCGCCTGGAAGTCGACAACCGGTTTATCGATTATTTCAAAACTGACACCGAGATCTATCAGGGGCTTTCCGTCATCGATCAGAAGCTCGGCGGTACGACACCCTTGGACATTGTCATTCAGGCTCCGGCCTTCGCACAGGATTTAGAAACAAGTGACAGCGAAGAGCCGGATCCATTTGCCGACGACCCACTTGAAGACGACCCTTTTGCAGAAGATCCATTTGCCGATAGTTTTGGCGACGATCCCTTTGCCGAACCCGACCCCAATAAAAAGATCAATAGCTACTGGTTTACCCGCGCCGGCCTTGAAGATCTGGAAAAAATTCAGCGTTTCCTGGACGATTTACCCGAAATCGGCCGGATAGACTCATTGGTCACCGCCTTTCATGTCGCTAACGATCTCACCGGGCGCCGGCTTAACGACTTCGAGCTGGCCTTCATGCGGCAAAGCCTATCGCCCGATCTAAACAACTTCCTGATCGCCCCATATCTCGACGACGAAAGTAACGAAACCCGCCTGACCATGCGGACAATCGAGACCGGTACCTCGCTCAATCGACAGGAACTACTAAACGAAATCGAAGGTTTTCTAATCGACGAAATGGGCATCGAGCCCGAGCGCTATCGGCTCAACGGTTTGCTCGTGCTTTACAACAATATGCTGCAAAGCCTATTTAGTTCGCAGATCATGACCCTGGGCGCGGTCTTCCTGGGCATCATGCTGATGTTTTTGGTGTTGTTCCGCTCTCTGAGCCTGGCGCTCATCGCCATTGTGCCGAACTTGCTGGCTGCCTCCGTCGTGCTCGGCGTGATGGGTCTGGCCGGTATTCCCCTGGATATGATGACGATAACGATCGCATCGATCACGGTCGGCATCGGCGTCGACGATACCCTGCACTATATTTACCGTTTTCGCGAGGAATTCCCCCGGGATCGCAACTACATCGCCGCCATGCACCGCAGCCACGCGTCTATCGGCATTGCGATGTACTACACCTCTGTCGTTATCATCGTCGGTTTTGCCGTACTGATACTGTCGAACTTCATGCCCTCAGTCTATTTTGGTCTGCTGACCGGGCTAGCCATGCTGGTGGCCCTGGTGGCGGCACAGACCCTGCTGCCCAAATTACTGCTCATTTTCAAACCCCTCGGCACTGAAAACCAGCCCTCGATTTGACAGCCCGCCAATCGCCATCTAGTTTTTATTTCAAACGGCATTTGTTGCAGGCAGCAAGCGACGCAAAACATGGTGCTCTCTGAGACGGACGCCAGCAGCGCACCGCCGGGCGGAGCACCATTGACCGCAAAACCGAGGACCATTCGCAGTAAAACAACCACTGACGCAGCACTGGACTGACAGGAGCACATACATCATGGCGACCACAGACCTGGATGCCCGGATAAAAGAGCTCGGGCCCGAACAATCCCTGACCATTCCAAGGGACGAATTCCGCAGTATCTGTGACGAAGAAGACAAGGTCGTTTATCTGACGATCGCGCGGCGTATGGCAAAGGCCAATAAACGCTGGGTCACAATCGAGGAAGATAACCTGATCTTTGGTCCGCCTCCTGAAAAATAAGCGATATTCTGGAATATAAAGCTACCCTACTCGGCTTCCAGCCAGCCTCTTTGGGCCTGTGTTAGGGCCCAAAGATTCCGGGCTCCACACCCTTTGCTGTAGAGTGATTGCCAGTGCCGGGACCTGGCACAAGCCCGGTCTCGACCCGCAACCCGGCCCGCCCGCAGCCAACCGTCTAGGTATCGTTACGGCTTTACCTTATAATCCAGCGCCTTTGTCATCCGTCATCACCTCACGCGCTGGTGTGTCTAGCTATGCAGGAAGATTATCAGCCCCAAAATATCGAGCGCTCTGTTCAGCAGTACTGGCAGCAAGCGCAGTCATTCAAGGCCCGAGAGGATCACGCCAGGGAAAAATACTACTGTCTGGCAATGTTCCCCTACCCCAGTGGGCAACTGCACATGGGGCACGTGCGCAATTACACCATCGCCGATGTCGTCGCCCGCTACCAGCGCATGCTTGGCAAGAATGTGTTGCAGCCGATGGGCTGGGACGCGTTCGGATTGCCCGCGGAAAACGCCGCCATCAAGAATAAAACCGCGCCAGCCAAATGGACTCGCGAAAATATCCGCTACATGAAAACCCAGTTGCAATCCCTCGGCTTCGCCTACGACTGGGACCGTGAACTCGCCACCTGCGATGCAGATTACTACCGCTGGGAGCAATGGTTCTTCACACGGCTCTACGAAAAAAACCTGGTCTACCGCAAGACCAGCGCCGTCAACTGGTGCCCGAACGACCGAACGGTGCTAGCCAACGAGCAGGTGATCGACGGCTGTTGCTGGCGCTGCGACACGCCCGTCGAACGCAAGGAGATTCCCCAGTGGTTTATTCGCATCACCGAGTACGCCGATGAATTACTCGCGGGACTGGACGCGCTGGACGACTGGCCCGAGCAAGTGCGCACCATGCAACGCAACTGGATCGGTAAAAGCCGGGGCATCACCATGCGCATCGCGCTGGAATATCCAGTCGCCGGAGCAGCGAACTTCGAGGTCTATACGACCCGCCCCGACACCGTCATGGGTATCACCTATTTCTGTCTCGCCGCCGAACACCCGATCTCCATCGAACTTGCCAAAAGCGATAAAGAACTGGGCGCCTTTCTCGAACGCTGCAAACGGCAATCCGTTGCCGAAGCCGATATGGCCACGATGGAAAAAGACGGTCGGGATACCGGACTGTTTGCCCGGCACCCGATCAGTGGCGAAAAACTACCCGTATGGGTGGCCAACTATGTGCTGATGGACTACGGCTCGGGTGCTGTGATGGCGGTCCCGGCTCACGACCAGCGGGACTGGGAATTCGCGCAGAAATTCCGGCTGCCCATCAAACAGGTCATCGAACCGCTTGACAATACAGATTGCGACATCAGCTCGGCAGCCTTTATCGAAAAAGGCCGTTTGATTGCATCGGGTGATTTTGACGGTCTCGATTTCGACGGCGCTTTCACCGCTATAGCGCAAACACTGGCCGAAGACGATCGCGGCCGTGTCACCACCAATTACCGTCTGAAAGACTGGGGCGTGTCGCGCCAACGCTACTGGGGCGCACCCATCCCCATGATCTACGACGACAAGGGTATGGAGATTCCGGTACCAGCGGACAAGCTGCCGGTGCTATTGCCGGAAGACGTGACCATCGATGGCGTGCACTCGCCCCTCAAGACGGACGATAACTGGAACAAAGTCACTCACGACGGCAGCGTCCTGGCTCGGGAGACGGACACCTTCGATACTTTCATGGAATCTTCCTGGTATTACGCCCGCTTCACCTGCCCCGATGCCGACACAGCGATGCTGGACCGGCAGCGCGCCGACTACTGGTTACCGGTCGACCAATATATCGGCGGCATTGAACACGCCATCCTGCATTTACTGTATGCGCGCTTTTTTCACAAATTGATGCGCGACGAAGGCCTGGTTTCGTCCGACGAACCTTTCACTAAACTGGTATGCCAGGGCATGGTGCTAAAGGACGGCAGCAAGATGTCCAAGTCCAAAGGCAACACCGTCGATCCGCAGAGCCTGATCGACCGTTACGGGGCCGACACCGTGCGCCTGTTTACCATGTTTGCCGCTCCGCCGGAGCAGTCCCTGGAGTGGTCAGACGAAGGCGTAGCCGGCGCCTCGCGTTTTCTGCGCAGATTGTGGAAGACGCTATATGAGCACTGCCGGGCGCCTACCCCCGGGACTCTCGACACCGACAAGCTAAGCGCCGCCGAGCGAGATGTCCGACGCAAGACCCACGCCACCATCGCCAAGGTCAGCGACGATTTCGGGCGACGGCAAACCTTCAACACGGCCATAGCCGCCGTGATGGAATTACTTAACGAACTCAATAAACTCGATGCGGACTCGCCCCAGGCGGGTGCCATCGCTCAGGAAGCACTGGAAACAGCAGTGCTGCTGTTAGCGCCAATTACGCCACATCTCTGTCACGTCGCCTGGCATGCACTGGGGCACGAAGACCCTGTCATTGATGCGACCTGGCCACAGGTCGACGAGTCTGCGCTGGTGCAGGACCACATCAAGATGGCGGTTCAGGTCAACGGTAAAGTACGGGCGCAAATCGAAGTGGCGAACGGCACTCCGCAGGAAGAAATCGAACAAACCGCCATTGCCGACACCAACGTCCAACGCTTTACCGACGGGAAAAGCATCCGTAAAGTTATCGTTGTCCCGGGCCGCCTGGTCAATATCGTAGCGGGCTGAGGCAGGCTACAAGAGCTCTTTAATCACACCGGAACCCCTTCATGGTAAAAAACTGGCTCCTGTTTTGTGTCGTCGCACTCGCGCTCAACGCCTGCGGCTGGCAATTACGCGGCTCGAGTGGCGTCGTCACCTTTGACCGATTGCACATCAGCGCCAAAAACCCGGACAGCGGCGTCGTGCGCAACCTGGAGAGACAGCTGGAAGCCAGTGGCGTGACACTGGTTGACGAGGCCCGAGACGCCGACTACAGCCTGGTCATCGTCAACGAGCACAGCTCTAACCGAGCCGCCACTATTAGTTCCAGCGCGCGTATTTCCGAGCGTTCGCTAACCGAAAGTGTGGTATTTCAGGTGCTGGACGCGAGCGGCAAGCAAATCTATCCGCGAACCCGCGCGTCCGTTGAGCGCGTCTACGAATACGACGAAAACAATATCCTCGCCACTGATGACGAAGCACGTCTCCTCAAAAAGGAAATGCACGACGATCTCGCGCGACAAATCTACAATCGACTGCGGCAACTGAGAGGCCAGCCTCCGGTCAATGCGCCTGCGTCCTGAGAAGCTCGCCAGTCATCTGGAGCAGACTCTTGCCCCTGTCTATATCGTGACAGGGGATGAAACACTGCTGGTTCAGGAAGCCTGCGACAGCGTGCGCAGCAGTGCCCGAAGACAAGGCTTCGAAGACAGGGAGGTTTTCGATATGGGCAAAGCGGCCGACTGGCAACAAATAATGAACGAGGCAAACAGCCTCTCCCTGTTCGCACAGCAGCGCATCTTCGAAGTTCGGCTGACTTCAGCCAAACCGGGCAAGGAAGGCAGCCAGTTCTTCATCGACTACTGCCAGCAGATTAATCCCGACAACCTCCTGCTCGTTATCATGCCCAAACTGGATCGGTCGGCCCAGTCGAGCAAGTGGTTCCGCGCGCTCGACGAACACGGCGTCGTAATTCAGGTATGGCCGGTCGACACGGCACAACTGCCGGCCTGGATTCAACGGCGACTTCGCGCGCGGGGAATTGACGCCAGCCAGCAGGCTGTTGAAATTCTCGCTGACAGAGTCGAAGGCAATTTGCTGGCGGCCAGTCAGGAGATCGAAAAACTCGGCCTGCTCAGTGGCGACACCGCCATAGATGCAGACACCATGTCAGCGGTGGTTGCGGACAGCGCCCGCTACAACGTTTTCGACCTGACTGACCGCATTCTTGCCGGTGACCAGGCGGCGGCAGCTCGCACGTTGCGCGGATTGCGCGACGAAGGCACCGATGCCACGGTAATTCTCTGGGCCGTAGCACGTGAGCTGCGCGCACTGCTACGGGTCAGTGAAGCAGTAGCGACTGGCCGCCGAACTGACGATGCACTCGACGACGCCGGTGTCTGGGACAAACAAAAACCGCGCATGCGCGAAGCACTGAGGCGCCTGCGAACGGGTCAGCTTATTGTATTACTGCGTCAAGCCGCCATGATCGACCGCATGATCAAGGGCCTTGCGCCGGGCTCGCCATGGTTGGAGCTGACCAATCTGACGCTGAGTTTGAGCGGCGCCAACCCGTTGCACCCGAGTAATATTCGCCTGACGTTGCGCGAACAAACAATCTAACCCGAGTTTTTACTCCGAAAAATATCGACCATAAAAGGACACCCATAACCTTGGGTAAGAGAAAAAAACCAAGTACCGATGGCCCGCTGGGCGCATATGCGCCACGCTTCTGGCTATCCTGGCTGATCGTTGGACTGTCCTGGCTGTTAGCGAAAATACCCGCACGCGCGCAAAGCCGAATCGCCCGGGGTCTGGCTAAGCTCTGCGCAAATACGGGTCTACTGCGAAGTCAAATCATTCGGCGCAATATCGAGCGCTGTTTCCCCGAACTGGAAGCCCGGGAGAAAGATGCTCTGGTCGAGGAAAACCTTTACTCCACTGTTCTGTGTCTATTTGACCTGCTCGTCATGGTCTGGGGGCAACGCGAAGACATACTCGAGCGCGGAGAGATCATCGGCGAGCAATATCTCAGAGACGCGCTGGCTCGCGATGAGCCGCTCATACTGGTCTCCGGGCACTCCACACCGTTCTTGCTGGGCCTGGCCAAGCTCACGGAAATCACCCCGTTTGCCGCAGTTTACCGACGCATGGACAATCCTGTACTCGAGGCCCAGCTATATCAGCGCGCCGCGAAAAACTATCCGATCGAAACCATCCACCGCAAAGAAATCCCCCGCATGCTCAACCGTCTGGCAGACACAAGCATGGTAGCAATTCTGCCGGATCAGGACTTTGGCGTTAACCGCGGCACCTTTATTGACTTTTTCGGAATAAAAACCGCGACGATTACCGCGATTCCCCAGTATGCCCGCTCGGCAAATGCCCGCGTAATATTAGGCATCACCCATCGAAAACCCAACGGCGGGTACGCTCTGGAATTAAAACCGGCGCTCGAAAACTATCCCTCCGGAGACGATGTCGCTGACACCGTAACCTGGAGCAACTGGCTTGAAGGTTTTATCCGCGAGCACCCGGCAGACTACTTCTGGATTCATAAACGCTTCAAAACCCGCCCCCCCGGAGAAGGCAAATTTTACTGATCGGGGAAGCACCCGCGCGATCGAAGAACCGATGGGCTGACACGGCACCCGGTTAAACGCAGCGGGCCTGCTATTGTTAATCGAGCGTGATTAACCGCCCCGGTATTGAACAAAGAATTGCCGTGCCGTACGGCCACTGCGCGAAGCGCGCGTCATGGCGAACTGTTTGGCTGCTCGATGTAGTGCTTGCCTGTCGATATCCTCGAACCCGGCAACTCGCTGGTCAAACAGTGCATCGACGATAGCCAGATACTGCGCCATCGTATTCGGATAGAAGGACAACCAGAGCCCAAAACGATCAGCCAGAGAAAGCTTCTCTTCGATTCGATCACCGTAGTGAAGTTCGCCATCGACGATCTCCACCGCCTCATTGTCGGTGGCCTGTTCACTCACCAGGTGGCGGCGGTTAGAGGTCGCGCAGAGCAGAACATTACTGGGCGGCAGTTCGATCGAACCCTCGAGCACGCTTTTCAGATGCTTGAACCCGGTTTCACCTTCATCAAATGACAGGTCGTCGCAAAACACCAGAAAGCGCTGTGGCAAGTCGCGCAGGTCGTCGACGATTTCAGTTAAGTCGGACAAATCATCCTTGTCCACTTCAACAATTCGTAGGCCGCACTCAGCGTAGGCGTTGAGGGCACATTTTACGAGACTGGATTTCCCCGTACCGCGCGCACCCCATAGCAATACATTATTGGCGCGGCTGCCGGCGATAAACAGTTCCAGATTGTCGCGAAAAGCACTTTTTTGCGCGTCTATGCCAAGCAAATCGTCGAAGCCCACATCGTCCAATTGTCGCACCGGACGCAGCGCCTCGCGCCTGGGCCGCCACACAGCGGCGAGTGTTGTTAGCCAATCGATGGTCACGCTTTTATCCCCGGCGAGGATGCTGCGTCCATGAGCGAGGCAAGAGCGGAAAGCAGAATGAAAGCAGAAGATTGCCAAAACCAGAGCCACCAGCATTGGCCAACATATCCACTCCATCCATAGACCGATCGCCGGTTTGTGACTGCAGAATCTCGATCAATCCGCCGAAAGTCAGCAAGGCGATATGTAGACGCCAACGCCAGACCCTTCCCGGAAAAGCCAGCCAAGCCAGGATATAAAGGGCAGCGTAGGTCACAAAATGGATGAGCTTGTCGGCACCAGCGAACAGTTCTATGCCCCCGGGAGACCGCAGGGAACCGTAGATCACTACAATCAGCGCAGTCGCCAACACCACGCGCCAAACCAACAGAGGCGGAGAAAACATAGCGACGTATCCACAACCTTTGAATTCGCATCGCATTATATGGAAAATCACCCCTGCTCGATACGCATTGCGCTCCAACGTGGTCGAGGAGCGAGCTGTGTGTCAAACCGGCGCCCTGCGACATTATGCCGCCACCGGTTGTCCAAATCCCCAGGGGGAAAGTACCAACCTGTTGCCATAATTGCTAGAATGCGCCGGTTAAATTTGGCTAACCCAAGTGATACTGCGGGGTGCACCCGCCTGATTTGGTTCCTGTAAAACGCAAACCATTATCAACGGGCATACTAAAACAATAGTTCAAGAGAGGTAGTTATGGATCAAGGTCTGGGATACTGGCTGACCAAGCGAGAGCTTATTTCCGGCAATCGTCTCGCGGTGGTGAACCGGCACAAACGCTTTACCTACAAAGAAATGAACCGGCGTTGCAACCGCCTGGCCAATGCCTTGCGCGACAATGGTGTGCGCCCTGGCGACCGCGTTGCTTCGCTTTTGATGAACGGCCACGAGCAGCTGGAGCTGATTTTCGCCGTAGCAAAACTGGGCGCGATCTTCCTGCCCATTAACTACCGTCTGACGGTACCGGAGATCGAGTACATCATCGATGACTCCGGCTCCCGGACGCTGTTTTTCCACGACGAATTCCGCCATCTGGCCGAAGGCGTGAACGAACTGCGAAACTTCGATAACTTTATCTACTGCGGTAACGCCCGCGCCTGTGACGACGACGCCGACTATGAAGCTTTCATCGCCAGCGGCGAAGACAGCGAAATCAACGCCGCGGTCAGCGCCGACGACGTTGCCCTGCTGATGTATACCTCCGGCACCACCGGCCGGCCCAAGGGCGCCATGCTGACTCACGCAGCCCATGCCGCCAACGTTTATCACACGACGCAGCGCCTGCCCATCCACGCCGACACCGTGTCTCTGGGTGTGGCGCCCATGTTTCACATCGGTGGCACCAGCGTTATCGTCCTGCCGACCCTGTTCCAGGGCGGCACCGTGGTTACTCTGCCGGAATTCGACGCCGTTAAGGTGCTCGAAGCCACCGAGCAGGAAGGCATCACAGGCCTGTTCTGTGTTCCGTCAATGTGGCAAATGATCGTCGAAGAGCTCGACAAAAAAGACTTCAACCTCAGTTCCATCGAATTCCTGATGACCGGCGCCGCACCAACGCCGCTGAAGATTCTCGCCTACTTCAAGGAGCGGGGCCTGGATATCTACGAAGGTTTCGGCATGACCGAGATGGCACCTCTGGTGACCATCCTCGACAAATGGGATTGTGAGCGTAAAAACGGCTCGGTGGGCTATCCGGCGTTTTTCGTCGATGTCCGCACCATCGATGAGGAAGGCAAGGACGTGGGGCCCAACAATGTGGGTGAAGTGATCTGTCGCGGCCCCAACATGCTCAAAGGCTACTGGAACAAACCCGAGGCCACAGCCGAGGCCCTGCGCGGGGGCTGGTATCACTCAGGGGATCTGGGCTACCTGGACGACGAAGGCTTCCTCTACATCGTCGACCGCAAGAAAGACATGATTATTTCCGGCGGCGAAAACGTCTACCCCGCAGAACTGGAACAAACCATGTACCAGAACGAAGCCATCGCCGAAGTCGCCGTCATCGGTGTACCCCATGAAAAATGGCAGGAAGTTCCCGCTGCCTGCGTGGTCCTCAAGGAAGGCGCTTCTCTTACGGAAAACGAACTCATCGAGTTCTGTAATGAGCGCCTGGCCCGCTTTAAAGTGCCCAAGGCCGTTTACTTCCTCGACGAGCTGCCCAAATCCGGCGCCGGCAAGATCCTCAAGACCGAGCTGCGCAAATCCCACGGTGGCATCACGGTCGCCGCTAAATAGCGCGAAAACAAAAAGCGCGAATTAAAGCCACCTTGCTGAGTGATAACCTGCTCGGCAAGGTGGCTTTAATTATTGGGATAACGACCGCCGTCCCGGCGACCCTGAATGCAAGTTTATTGCGATGACTCGAGGCCAGATTCGCCCGCTTCGGCTCTTTTTGGGGCGGGCGGGGCTGCCCTTGTTTAAAACCAGCCTGGATGTTCGTCGAGCCCGAACGTCGCGCCCTTATAGCTAGCGGGTTACCGCCGCGATTGCAGTAGCCAGATAGTCGACGTTGTCGCGGTTGATCCCGGCGATATTGATACGACTGGAGTCCACCATATAAATACTGTATTGCTGGCGCAATAACTGGACCTGCTCTTTTGTCAGCCCTAAAAACGAAAACATGCCGAATTGCCTGGCGATAAAGGCATAGTCGCCGCTGGCCCCGGCCTGAGCAAGTTTCTCGACGAGCAGCTCGCGCAGCGTGTTGATACGTTCGCGCATGCCCCCCAACTCATCAACCCAGGACTGGCGCAGCGCCTCATCGCCGAGAATCAAGCCAACTATTGCCCCACCATGCGAAGGCGGCATGGAGTACATGCCCCGAACCACGTTATTGACATGGGTGATCGCTGCCTGGCTCTGCTCCGCTCGCGCGGACACTACAGACAAACTACCAGTGCGCTCGCGATAGAGACCAAAATTTTTGGAACAGGAACTGGCCACCAGAAGCTCTGGCAGGCGTTCCGCCATCAAGCGCACACCAAAGGCATCTTCTTCGAGCCCCCGACCCAGGCCCTGATACGCCAGGTCAATGAACGGCAGAAATCCGTTTCGTTCAGCCAGATCGGTTATTTCCCGCCATTGGGGTTCGCTCAGGTCAGCACCACAAGGGTTGTGACAACAGCCGTGTAAGAGTACGACATCGCCCTGGCCCGCCGCCTGCAAAGCAGACATCATTTCGTCAAACAGAACCTCGCCTGAACCAGGCCGATAGTATGGATACGTCGCCAGGTCAACACCGGCATTACCCAACAGGGGCACGTGGTTAGGCCAGGTGGGATCACTCACCCATACCTTCACGGCTTTCGCGCAACGCAGGAGAAACTCCGCACCGACACGCAGCGCGCCACAGCCCCCGGGCGTTAGCACAGTATGGGCCCGTCTGTCCGCCAGCGCCGAATGACTCGCGCCGAAAATCTCACGGCGAATACCTTCGTTAAACTCGGGAACGCCTGCCGGACCGATGTAGGCCTTGGTCTGCTCCGCGTGATGCCAACGCAACTCCGCTTCCTTAACGGCCTGCATGATGGGTGTATCGCTGCGCTCATTGCGATAAACGCCAACGCCCAGGTCGACCTTGTCGGGGTTGGCATCGGCATGAAAATCCGCGATCAGACCCAGGATAGGATCGGCAGGTAAGGGCTGAATATGCGCAAACATGGGAACCTCAAGATAATGCGCTTGCAGGGATATGTTCAGCTGACAAGCATCAGATATAAAAGCGGCCTATTGTAGCGTTATTCGTACGGTGCTTCCTGCGTTAAATAAACGGACCCACTCTGGATCAGACATTATTTAGGGCCCGCAAACGCGCCATTGTCCCAACATCAGACCAGGAACCCCGATAAATCTCACCACTGATCCTGGCCGACTCGATTGCGGGACCAAGAATTTCGCGCAGCGGGAAGGTGTGGGCCGCCACGGGAAACTGGGAAAACAGCGCGGGATCGACTACAGACAGCCCACTGTAAGTAAACCCCTGGCTGGCCTCGGGCCGGGGACGCACCAGGCCGGATTCACCGAGGCAATAATCGCCACTGGCATGGTGCTCGGGATTCGCGACCAGGATTAGGTGCGCCAGCACCTCGTTCAACTTATATTTTGCCAGCACTTCGAACGGAAAGTCGGTCCAGATATCGCCACTGATGAGGACAAACGGCGTGTCGCCAAGCAGCGGCAGCGCACGCTTTATACCGCCACCGGTTTCCAGTGGCGTAGCCTCGCGCGACCACAAAATATTGACCCCGAATCGCGAACCATCTCCCAGTGAGTTTTCGATTTCTTTTCCCAGCCAGGCGGTATTGATGACCACATCGTTAATGCCGGCCTCGGCCAGGCGCTCCAGGTGATAGACAATCAGGGGTTTACCTCGAACCGGCACCAGGACCTTCGGAACGCGCTCAGTCAGCGGCCGCAGGCGCTTACCGTAGCCTGCCGCGAGAATCATTGCTCTCACAGATCACCCGCCGTCTGCCAGTTCCGGTACCAGTCCCGCCGCTGAAGCGGTTGACTTAAAGTTGTTTCGAACCAGCGAAAGAAATCGCTATATTCCTGGTAGCTGGAGGCGATTTCCAGTGTATAGCGAATCATGATAGGCAGGAGTTCCAGGTATCCGCGCTTACCATCTCGCAGCCAGAGGCGGGCAAATATTCCCAGCACCTTGATATGACGCTGCAAACCCATCAAGTCAAACCATCTGCGAAACTGTTGTTCGCTTACCCCAGACTCGACAATACCCAATGCTCTGGCCCTGGTCAGGTAATCCACAAGTCCCCGTGAGATCAGTGCCTCTGGCCAGTACACATAGCGATCGCGCAGCAAGGACACCAGGTCATAACTCACTGGTCCGATAACTGCGTCCTGAAAATCAATGACACCGACATCGCCGTCCTCAAGGGCCAGCAAATTGCGACTGTGAAAATCGCGATGCACGACGACTTGGGGTTGCTCCAGTGCGTTGTCGACAAGCTGTGCAAAGCATTTGCGCAGCAGTTGCCGTTGATCCGTCGAAAGCCGTTGCTCGAGAAGCCCCCCGACGAACCATTCGGGAAACAGTTCGAGCTCCTTCAAAAGCACTTCGGCCGAGTAAGGGGGGAAGATGGCCTCGTCATGAGGCATCTGTTGTATTTTCAACAAGGTATCTACGGCCGTGTCGAGCAAAAGCTCCGGCGATTCGCAACACAGCAGGCCGGAATATAATTTTGCGCCTAAATCTTCCTGCAGCATAAAACCGTGTTCGTAATCGACAGCCAGGATTCGGGGCGCGCGCACGCCGGCATGTCTAAGCGCCAGATCTATGGCGACGAACGCAACGTTATTCTCCAGGGATGGCGGCGCATAGACCGCTATCGTTGACGGCGTGCTGTCGACGCGAAAGTATTGTCGAAACCCGGCATCACCGGTGATAGGCTCGAGTTTGACTGGTGCGCCATCGCCGGTCTGTTCAGTGGCCAGGTACTTATCCACCCAGCGTTGAAGTGCTTCGCGATCCGACATTTATGATCCAGAGACAGCAGAAGGCCCGCATTTTAACTCAAGCCGGGAACGAACTCTCCCTCGCAGCACAAGTTCAGGTAGAATGTCGCGCTGGATTTTCCGTCAGTGAATCGGTGTCGAGGCAGATCGAATCTACATGCTATTTCGTCAAAATAATAACCAGACAGCCAGCCATCGAATGAGCAACAACACCGCGCGTCGCCGCTTGCTTAAGCTGCCACTGCTAACAGGTTTCTGCCTTACCGTGAACGTCCTGGCGAGCAACGTCCTTGCCGACGAACAGAAACCCGGGACCAATGTGGAAAATCCCGACGCTCACCAGCAGTGGCGATGCCGGGCCGGCAGCGACGGCGGATGGGAATGCACGCAGATCAGCGCGCCCGGGCCCACGTATCAAAAACCCGAGCGCCTGACCCCCACGCGCACCGCTTCTGCGGCACCGGCAGACGAACCGCGAGTGCAAGTGGTGCGCAACCTGGACTGGGTCGATGAAGCAGCGTTGACCCCGGAGCAGCAGCGGGATCTCGAGCCAGGTTGCTGCGGCACTTATATCGAACCGCCACGCGACTACGAAGATGCCGACCTCGACCCCGAACAGGCTTCTCTACGCGCCAGTGCCACTAACACCGAGGCCCAGGGCAATGTCGCGACATTTACCGGGGACGTGCAGGTATCTCAAGGCTTTCGCCAGGTACGCAGTGACCTGGCTGTGGTGGACCGAGACCAGCGCACAGTCGAACTTAGCGGCAACGTCCAGTTTCGCGAACCGGGCCTGTTGATGCTTGGCGACCGCATGCAGGTTAATATGGACACCGACGAGGTGGAAATCGACGACGCTACTTTCGTCATGCATGCCCAGGGCGCGCGCGGCAAGGCAGGCAACTTTAGACGCGACACGGAAGACCAAATCTACATCGACAATGCTGAATACACCACCTGCGAACCCGGCAACAACGCGTGGCAACTGGTGGCCTCGCGCGTGCAAATCAATCCCGATACCGGCATGGCCACAACCCGGCATGCCAGGGTCAAAGTCAAGAATGTGCCTGTTCTCTACATGCCATGGCTGCGTTATCCGATCGACAACCGACGCGCCACCGGCCTGCTCTTTCCGGAATTCAATATCGGCGACGAAAACGGGGTCGACTACGGCCAACCGATCTATCTCAACCTGGCACCCAACTACGACGCCACTGTCACGCCGCGTTACGTGCAGGAGCGGGGAGAGATGGTGGAACTCGAGCTCCGCCACCTCTCGCGTTTGACCGAGTCAACCCTAGGTGGCACCTACCTCCCGGATGACGACGGCGGCGATGACAGCGACGAGGATTTCCCGGGACGCCAGTCTTTCGCTGGGCAAGACCGCTGGCTGGTCAATGCCGACCACACCGGGGGCTATGGCAAAGCCTGGCGCACCCACGTCAATTACACCAAGGTCAGCGACGAGGAATATTTCCGCGATCTGGGCAGCACGACTTTGCAGGCCAGCAGCACCACCCACTTGCTGCAATTGGGCGAAGTCAGCTACCACCTGAAAAACTGGCGTGCAGGCATCAAGGGCGTGGAATACCAAACCCTGATTAACAACACGCAGCGCCAGTACCGGCAGTTACCCAGAGTGGATGTGGACGGCAGTTATCGCTTTAGACCCGCGGGCCTCGATCTCGAACTGGACCTGGGCCACCACTACACGGTCTTCGACCACGACGATCCAACTCGGATCGTCGGCGACCGCTTCCGCGCCGATTACGCCCTGACCCTCGATAAGCGCTGGCTTTGGGGCTATGTGCGACCCACCGTCAAAGTCAAACACGTCAGCTATAACCTGGATGACCCGGTGACGCCTGGGGCCGACGACAACCCTTCAGTCACCGTACCGGTCGGCATCTTCGATGCCGGGCTGTTTTTCGAGCGGCCTACGACGCTGCTAAAAGGCAACATACAAACCTTCGAGCCGAGAATCTATTTCCTGTACTCTGATTTCGAGGAACAGGAGGAACATCCCAATTTCGACACGTCGAGCCTGACCTTTTCCTACCAGCAGTTGTTTCGGGATGACCGCTTCTCCGGTGGCGACCTTATCGGCGACGCCGAGCAGGTCACTATTGGCTTCACCTCGCGCTTACTCGACGCTGCAACAGGTATCGAAAAACTCAGAGCCAGTATCGGGCAGATTTTCTATCTCGAAGACCGCTATGTCTCGCTCGACCGCTCGCTGACGAAAAGTCTGCTCGAATCCCTTGGTGACCCCAGCGCACTGGGTAGCCAGGCACAGCGGGACATCGCAGCGGATCTACTGAGCGACGACTCGAATATCGGTGCCGAATTCGCAGTTTTTGCAGGCGAGCATTGGCGCCTGCTTTCCGACGTGCTGTACGATGACGACAGTGAAAAAATAGACAAAGGCAGCTTCAGCCTGCGCTATAACAACGAACGCAGCGCCATCTTCAACCTGGGCTATCGCTATACGCGCCGTAATCCACGCACATTTGCCGGCAGGATTTTCGACACACATATCGAGCAAGGCGATATTTCGACGATCCTGCCGCTAAGCAGTAGCTGGAGCCTTATTGGACGCTGGAACCACGATTTCACCAACAGCCGCGAACTGGAAGTATTCGGCGGAGTCCAATACAGAAGCTGCTGCTGGAGCACCAGTGTCATCGTTCGTCGCTGGCTTGACCGGGACGACGATCTGTTTATCCCCGAGGAAGAACTGGAGTACGATGAAGGTATTTTCTTTGTCATTCAACTGAAAGGACTGGCCGGTACCGGCGCCAGTGTAGAGAGCATTTTGCGTGATGGCATTTACGGCTACGACCAACTTTCCCGCTAGGCGGACACAACGCGGTGTAAATCCGCAGACTCCCATCGGCTGGCAAAAGCCTGTCGCCTTGGTGATACTCTGGGCAACGCTGGTGGTCCCGCCGATGCTGAGCGCCGAACCGCAAATGCTCGATCGCATCGTGGCCATCGTCGACGAAGACGTCGTCATGGCCAGCGAGCTCGAGGAGCAGGTCGATATCCTGACTCGGCAATACGCCAGTGCACAAAGACCACTACCACCACGAGACAGACTGGTTCCCCAGGTGTTGGACAAACTGATTCTCGATCGATTGCAAATGGATATCGCTCGACAGTCGGGTGTCGAAATCAGCGACCAGGAGCTTAACGAAACTCTGGCCAATACTGCGGCTCAGCGAGGCATCACGCCCGAGGAATTTGTACAGATGGCCGTCGAAGACGGCATCACAACAACACAGTTTCGCGAGCAATTCCGTCAGGAAATTCTCCTCTCGCGCGTGCAGCGGGGCATGGTTGACCGGCGCATCGAAATCACTGATCAGGAAATTGAAAACTTCCTCAAATCCGACCAGGGCAGACTGATGGCCTCACCGGATGTTCACGTCGGCCATATTTTATTGCGACTTGCGCCCTCTGCCGATGAGAACACGGCCAACGAGGTGCTGACGAAAGCCGAGGAGTTAAGACAACAAATCATCGGCGGCGAGAAATTCAGCGATGTCGCCCTGGTCAATTCGGCCGGCCCCAATGCCCTCAAAGGTGGAGACCTGGGCTGGCGCAAAGCCGCTCAATTGCCTACTATTTTTACCGAGGTCCTGGATAATCTTGCGCCCGGTGAAATCAGTACGCCCTTGCGTAGCGAAGCTGGTGTCCATCTACTGATGTTGTACGACCGTCGCGGCGCGGACGATCGCCTCATTGACCAAAGTAAAGCACGACACATCCTGCTCAAACCCAACGCCATTCGCGACGATCAGGAGACCCGCGAATTAACGGCGAATCTGCGCGAGCGCATTCTTGCGGGGGAAGATTTCGGCGAACTGGCCCGCGAATTCTCCGAGGACACGGGCTCGGCCCTTAAAGGCGGCGATCTCGGCTGGTCTGTTGCTGGTCAGTTTGTCGCCGAGTTTGAAGATGCTATTAATCGACTCAGTATCGGAGAGATCAGCGAGCCAGTAAATACCCAATTCGGTTGGCATATCATTGAAGTAACAGAGCGCCGTAAACAAGACTTCAGCGACAAAATAAAACGCAACCGCGCCATCAGTCAGTTGCGGCAACAACGCTTCGCCGAGGAACTGCAAGTCTGGCTCAATGAGCTTCGGGCAAAGGCATATATCGAAATTAAGTTATGACTCTGAGCCTGGCCGTCACGCCTGGAGAACCTGCCGGCATCGGGATCGACGTCTTGCTGCAACTGGTGCAAAACGGCTCACCTCATGAACTGATCGCCATTGCCGACCCGTCGATGTTACGGCAACGCGCGCGTGAGCTGGGACTCGAAATTACGCTTCGCGAACCTTCGGGTAAATCCCTGCGACCGGGCGAACTGGCATTTGAGTCGGTGTCCTTTGCCACACCAGTCGCACCCGGCAAACCCGACACCGCCAACGCCGAGAGCGTACTCCGCTGCCTGGACCTTGCCATCGATGGCTGCCGCACCGGCCGTTACGCTGGCCTGGTAACGGGGCCCGTACACAAAGGCATCATCAACGAGGCAGGCCACATCTTTACCGGCCATACCGAATACCTAGCCGAGCGCTGCACCGCGCAACGCGTCGTCATGCTGCTCTGTACAGCGGAACTAAGAGTAGCGCTGGCGACTACACACGTCCCCTTGCGCGCCGTTCCCGACCTGATCAGTATCACCCTGCTGGAAGAAATACTAAAGATCATCGAGCGGGACCTGCGACAACGAATGGGCATTCACCAACCCCGTATTCTGGTGTGCGGCTTAAATCCCCACGCTGGGGAAGGCGGCCATTTGGGCGACGAAGAGGTAAGAATAATCGGCCCTGCCATTGAAAAACTCCGGGCCCAAGGGTTGGAAATCAGTGGCCCCATGCCTGCAGATACAGTGTTCACGCCGCATCACCTGCAATATGCGGATGTAGTCCTCGCCATGTATCACGACCAGGGCCTGCCAGTATTAAAAAGCCGGGGCTTTGGCAACGCCGTTAACGTCACCCTAGGTCTACCCATACTACGCACGTCAGTGGATCACGGGACCGCTTTTGAGCTGGCTGGCACCGGCCGGGCCCATACTGGCAGCCTGCGTGCGGCAATCGCCTGCCTTGCGGATATGGCGCTCCATTCGACGGCGAGCTAGGCTATTGGGCATTGGTTTTCATATAGGCTGCCTTAAACCAGCGCACCATTACCGGCCCCGGCCTACCCCAGATTCCTAGTGCCAGATCATGACTGAAGCGAATTATCGCCGCCCACGCAAAAGATTCGGCCAGAACTTCCTCATCGACAATGCAATCATCGACGGGATCATCGCCGCGATAAACCCCGGGGACGAAGATGATATCGTCGAAATTGGTCCGGGCGAAGGCGCACTGACAAAACGTTTGATCAACCGCTGCCACCGCCTGTGGGGCATTGAGATCGACCGAGATCTCGCCGCTCTGTTACGGGACCGGTATTCAGGGCATGAGCGGTTCAATCTTATCTGTCAGGATGTGTTGGAAGTGGAATTTTCACAATTTCAAACCGCCGGTATGCTGCGCATTGCAGGCAACTTACCCTACAATATTTCCACACCGCTACTGTTCAAGCTGCTGACGTCGAAGGCTCGAATTTCAGACATGCACTTTATGTTACAAAAAGAGGTCGTCGATCGTCTCGTTGCAAAGGCCGGCGAGAAACCCTACGGACGGCTGAGTGTGATGGTTCAGTACCACTGCACCGTGGAGTCTTTAATGACGGTGCCACCAGCAGCGTTTCGGCCGCAGCCAAAGGTGCATTCGGCTGTCGCACGATTGCAGCCCTACAACCGGCCGCCCTTTTTAGCTGAGGATTACGCCATGTTTGAGAATCTGGTCAATGCAGCGTTTCAGCAACGCCGCAAAACCTTGCGCAATAGCTTGAAGCGCTTGCTACCTGCCGGAGCAGCCAATCTCGATTTTGACCTGGCCGCTCGCCCCGAAGAATTGTCCGTGGAACAGTTTGTCGACCTGGCAAACCAGATGAGCTCTGCTTATGGCCGATTGTGAAATTACCGTCACCGTTGAAACTGAATACCTGCCATTGCAGTCCGTCCCGGCCCAGCAACAATACGCGTTTGCCTACCACATCACCATCGAAAACACGGGCGATGAACCAGCACAGCTCATCGCGCGCCACTGGATTATTACCGACGGCAACCAGGCGCGCCAGGAAGTACAAGGGCTTGGTGTTGTGGGGCAGCAGCCTTTTATCGCTCCCGCTGAATCCTACCAATATACCAGTGGCGTGGTTCTGGAAACCAAGGTAGGCACCATGTCGGGAAGCTATCACATGGTCAGCGAAAGCGGCGACAGCTTTGAAGCGCCCATACCCACCTTTTTACTCGCCGTGCCGAACGCGGTGAATTGACAACGGATAGCGTTTTGACGATTTTTGCCGTCGGCGATATTCAGGGTTGTCTTGCACCTCTTCAGCGCGTGTTAGAGAAAGTATCCTTCGACCCGAAACAGGACCAACTCTGGTCGACGGGGGATATTGTCAACCGCGGGCCGGATTCGTTGGCGACAATGCGTTTTTTGAAAGGGTTGGGGCCGGCCTTTAAAATGGTGCTGGGCAACCACGATCTGCATTTATTGGCAGCCGCACGACAACCCGACCGACTGACACCAGCCGACACATGTGGCGACGTGCTGAAAGCACCGGACGCAGGCGAATTACTGGAATGGCTGCGCCACCAACCGCTGATGCTTAACCGGAACAATTATATTCTTGTCCACGCAGGTATTGCGCCACAATGGTCGCGGGCAACCGCCAGACGCAGGGCTGCGGAGCTGGAAGCGGTGATTCAGGGACCGGCTGCCGATGTGTTCTTTGCCAACATGTACGGCAACGAGCCGTCTGGATGGCATCGGAATCTGGAACCGGAAGCGCGTTGGCGGATGATTGCCAACTATTTCACGCGCATGCGCTATAGCGACGCAGCGGGGAACCTGGAACTACGCTGTAAATCAGGGCCGGAGCAAACACCCGAAGGTTATTTACCCTGGTTCCTTCACGCAAACCGAAAAACTGCTCACGACAATATTATTTTTGGCCATTGGGCGGCTCTCGACGGCAGGGATTGTGGTGATAATCTTTTCCCCCTGGACACTGGCTGTGTGTGGGGCAAGCGCATACGGTTACTTAATCTGAAAACCAAAACGTACACCCATTGCGAGTGTTAAAGCGGACTCGCACAAACCAAGGCACCCTGCGCCGGCAAGATCGGCGATTGTGATGAGCTGCACTGTTTCAAAATTATTTGAACAACAAATCAGACAAGCAAAAAAAAACCGGGCTAAGCCCGGTTTTTTTAATCTTCTACCTCTTCGAACTCTTCTTCCGGCTCAGGCATTTCTCTTCCCACCAACTCGATGTAGGCCATGGGCGCCTTATCCCCGGTGCGATAGCCGCACTTCAGAATCCGTGTGTAACCGCCTGGTCTATCCTGAAAACGAGGACCCAGTTCGGAGAACAGTTTGCCGACAGCCTCCTTGGAGCGCAACCGGTCAAAGGCCAGCCGACGGTTTGCTAAGCTATCATTTTTTGACAGCGTAATCAGTGGTTCCGCCACACGACGCAGCTCTTTGGCCTTGGGCAAAGTGGTCTTGATGATTTCATGTTCGACCAGAGAGGCCGCCATGTTGCGGAACATCGCTTTGCGATGAGGGCTGTTCCGGTTGAGCTTACGCCCACTTTCGCGGTGACGCATAGTCTTATTCCTGTCCTGACACCAGCCACCGGGATCAGCGATGGCCTGCAATATCTATGTGGATCAATAGCTACTAATTGCTGTCGCTATCCTGGCGAAGACTGGCGGGAGGCCAGTTCTCCAGGCGCATACCCAGGGAGAGGCCTCTGGATGCCAGCACGTCTTTAATTTCGGTTAACGATTTCTTTCCGAGGTTGGGTGTTTTAAGCAGCTCGACTTCCGTGCGCTGAATTAAATCACCAATGTAATAAATACTTTCAGCCTTCAAACAATTCGCCGAGCGCACGGTCAGCTCCAAGTCGTCAACTGGACGCAACAGGATTGGATCGATCTCTTCCTCTCGCTCCTCCTGCTCCGGTTGTTTTTCGCTTTCCAGATCGACAAAGACAGCGAGCTGCTGCTGGAGAATCGTTGCCGCCCGGCGTATCGCCTCTTCGGGCTCGATAGTGCCGTTGGTCTCAATATCCAGTACCAGTTTATCCAGATCGGTGCGCTGCTCTACCCGCGCGCTTTCCACATGGTAAGCTACGCGCCGCACCGGGCTGTAGGAAGCGTCGAGCTGCAAACGGCCTATGGCGCGCGTTTCTTCCTCGTCACTACCGACAGCATCGGCGGGCTGATACCCTCGGCCTTTCGCCACGTGAAGACGCATATTGAGCTCTGCATCGCCGGTAATGTGCGCAATAACATGATCCGGATTTTTTATCTCGACGTTATTGTCGGTCTGAATATCACCGGCGGTAACCACGCCCTGACCGCTTTTGACCAGCGTAATGTCAGCCTCTTCCTTGTTGTGAAGAACAACAGCTACGTTCTTCAGATTCAGCAAAATCTCGATAACGTCCTCGCGGATACCTTCAATCGCGCTATATTCGTGTAACACGCCATCAATTTCGACCTCGACGATAGCGCTGCCAGGCATCGACGACAGAAGAATGCGGCGCAGGGCGTTGCCCAGCGTATGGCCGAAGCCACGCTCGAGCGGTTCCAGTATGACCCGTGCGTGCGTGGTGTCGTACTCGGTAACATCGATGGAACGCGGCGTCAGTAAATCGGCAGAAGAGTTTTGCATGGTTTATCGCTATCCTGGAATCGATCCCGTTACTTGGAATAAAGTTCGACGATAAGGCTTTCGTTAATTTCGCTGGGCAGGTCGACCCGATCCGGCGCCCGCTTGTACACACCTTCCATCTTGTTCACATCAACTTCAACCCACTCAACAGCGCCTCTTTGCGCCGCCAATTGCAATGCAGACTGAATTCTGAGCTGATTCCGGGCGCGCTCGCGGATGGTTACAACATCGCCCTCGGCAACCTGGTATGAAGGAATATTCACTTTTTGGCCATTGACCAGTACCGCGTTATGCGCCACCAGCTGTCGCGATTCGGCACGTGTCGAACCAAAGCCCATGCGATAAACCACATTATCAAGCCGCCCCTCAAGTAACTTAAGAAGATTTTCGCCGGTCGCACCGTGCTGACGCGCCGCCTTCTTGTAATAATTCCGGAACTGCTTTTCAAGAACACCGTAGAGCCGACGCACTTTTTGTTTCTCGCGCAGCTGCACACCGTAATCCGATAATCGTCCACGGCGTTGGCTGTGCTGCCCGGGACTGCTTTCCGCGCGACATTTCGATTCCAACGATCGAATTCCGCTCTTCAAGAACAGATCTGTGCCTTCGCGACGACTGAGCTTACATGTCGGTCCGAGATATCTAGCCATAAATAAACTGCTCCCTAAACCCGTCGTTTCTTAGGAGGACGACAACCATTGTGAGGGATAGGCGTGACGTCAGTGATGTTAGTTACTTTCAGGCCTACGTTATTGAGCGCCCTGACCGCCGATTCACGACCCGGCCCCGGACCTTTGACCTCAACATCGACGTTCTGCAAACCATATTCTTGCGCAGCAGTTGCCGCTCTCTCCGCTGCCACCTGTGCCGCAAACGGTGTGCTTTTCCTAGAACCCCGAAAACCGGAACCACCGGACGTTGCCCAACTCAAGGCGTTGCCCTGACGGTCGGTAATCGTCACTATGGTGTTATTAAACGACGCGTGAATATGCGCGATGCCGTCCACCACAGTACGGGTGACCTTCTTACGCGCGGGTTTACTCGGAGTTTTTGCCATATCGTTCTAATTCCTGAAAACGGCCCTTCAGTGGGGCAATAATTTCTAACTTAACGTTTTATCGGTTTACGCGGGCCTTTTCGTGTGCGGGCATTGGTTTTGGTGCGCTGCCCGCGAAGCGGCAAGCTACGACGGTGCCGGATTCCACGATAACAGCCCAGATCCATCAACCGCTTGATATTCATATTGATCTCGCGGCGCAAATCCCCTTCGACCGTGAGTTTTGACACAACCGACCGCAGGGTATCTAGCTCCTGATCAGACAACTCCGAGACTTTCACGGTTTCAGCAATGCCGGATTCCGCGCATATCTTTTTAGCCACACCACGACCAATACCGTAGACATAGGTGAGCGAAATCACCGCATGCTTGTTATCGGGGATGTTGACACCAGCAATACGGGCCATCAAATTACTCCAGCTTTTCCGAAAAACACATTCAGGCCACGCCAATTGACCGTCGGCGGGCTGGTGCTCTGTTATTAAATGTAGCGCGACTTAACTACCGCGCAAAAAAGGCGCGAAAGAATAGCTCTTAACCGCCTGAAAATCAATTATTTACTGGCCAGCAGTTTAGCCTTGCCGCTGCTTGTGCCGAGGCTCGGTGCTGCAGATCACGCGTAGTACACCGCGACGGCGCACCAACTTGCAGTTGCGACACACCTTTTTTACCGATGCTCTTACTTTCATTTTTTATCCCCATGCGTGAAAACTGGCTTCGCCACCCGCATTTCACTTCATTTTTGCCTTTTTCAAAACCGATTCGTACTGATGCGACATGAGATGCGATTGAACCTGTGAGATAAAATCCATGGTCACAACCACCGCGATCAGCAACGACGTGCCACCCAGATAGAACGGCACGTTAAAGTGCACGTTCAAAAACTGCGGCAACAGACAAACACCAGCTATGTATAAGCCACCGATCATGGTCAACTTGGTCACCACGCCATCGATGTAACGCGCCGTCTGTTCACCGGGGCGAATGCCGGGCAGGTACGCGCCACCCTTTTTCAGATTGTCCGAAATTTCCTGAGGGTTAAACATCAGGGCCGTATAAAAGAAACAGAAAAATATAATCAAGCCGGCAAACAAGATGACGTGCAGAGGCTGACCGGGCCCCAAAAACAGGGATACATCCTGCAACCAGTCGGGCGCGCCTGTGCCCTGACCAAACATGGCCGCCAGCGTTGACGGGAACAACAGGATACTGCTGGCAAAAATCGCGGGAATAACACCGGCCATATTGATCTTGAGCGGCAGGTGACTGCTCTGCTGGCCGTAAGCTTTTCGACCCTGCTGCCGCTGCGCATAGTTAACCGTGATGCGACGCTGTCCCCGCTCGATGAAAACCACAAAATAGACAATAGCAACAGCCAGCACCGCGATTAAAAGCAAAGCGATAATATTCAGGTCGCCCTGGCGAGCGGATTCAAAAGCCTGCCCCAACGCCGAAGGCAACCCGGCGACGATACCGGCGAATATCAGCATTGAAATACCGTTACCGATGCCACGTTCAGTAATCTGCTCGCCCAACCACATCATAAATACCGCGCCGGTAACCAACGAAGTAATGGCAACGAGGAAGAAAGTGAATCCGGTGTAATAGGCGAGACCCTGGCCGGCCAGACCGTAAGTCATGCCTGTACCCTGAACCAGGGCAAGAATCACCGTACCGTACCGTGTCAATTGGGTTATTTTGCGCCGTCCGGCCTCGCCCTCTTTCTTTAGCTGTTCAAGTGACGGCGTTACCGCGCTCAACAACTGCATGATAATCGAAGCCGATATATAGGGCATGATGCCTAGCGCGAGAATACTCATACGCTCCAACGCACCACCGGAAAACATATTGAACATGCCCAGGATCGTGCCCTGATTTTGTGTAAACAGGGCAGACACCCGCTCGGGATCGATACCCGGCACGGGAATATGAGTGCCGATGCGGTAGATCACGATGGCCAGCAACAAAAAGCGAAGGCGAGCCCACAGCTCGCCTAGCCCTTTATTGCCCATTGGCAAATTTGCCGGTTTGACCATCCTTCAAATATCCTGTGTACCGTATATGTCCAGGTTCCGGTTACTCGAGCCGCGACACCAGGCACTCTCTAAAAATAAATCTTATTCGCTTTCCAGCACCTTACCACCAGCTGACTCCAACGCCTTTCGGGCACCCGCCGTAATGGCCAGCCCCTTAAGGGTGACAGGCCGGCCAAGCTCGCCGGAAAGGAACACCTTTGCGCGCTTGATATTGCTGTTGATCAAGCCCGCCTCACGCAAAGCTTCCAGATCAACAACCTCTGCTTCGACAGCATTGAGTTCAGACAACCTGATACCTGCGGTAACCCGGGATACGCGCGAAGTAAACCCATACTTGGGAAGTCGCTTTTGCAGGGGCATTTGCCCGCCCTCAAAACCAGGCTTAACCCGGCCGCCGGATCGCGATTTCTGACCCTTGTGGCCGCGGCCACAGGTTTTCCCCAAACCACTGCCGATGCCGCGCCCGACTCGTTTTGCTGGACGCCGGCTCCCGGGATCGGGCCTTAGAGTGTTCAGCCGCATTTCAGGCTTCCTCAACTTTTACCATGTAACTGATTTTATTCACCATGCCGCGTACGGAAGGCGTATTTTCAACTTCGACCGTGTGCCCGACGCGGCGCAAACCCAAGCCCGTCAGACATGCCTTGTGAGCGGCCAGTCGACCGATATCGCTTCGCACCTGGGTAATCTTTAACTTGTCCGCCTTCGCCATTGCTCGTATTCCGCTGCTCGAGAACCGACCGGAATCAGCCGGTCACCTCTTCTATCGACTTGCCCCGCTTGGCCGCCACCTCTTC
>DJFY01000086.1:40877-43236 GCA_002431545.1 Cellvibrionales bacterium UBA5860
TACGTTGTGCACTCCTGCCAGTTCGAGAACCGCTCTCATGGCACCACCAGCGATCACCCCGGTACCCTCTGAAGCCGGCTGCATATAAACCTTGGAAGCCCCGTGCTGGGATTTGATCGCGTATTGCAGGGTGCTGCCCTTGAGATCGACCTGGATCATGTTACGGCGCGCCGCCTCCATGGCCTTCTGAATCGCCAGAGGAACTTCTCTCGCCTTACCTCGGCCGAAGCCAACCCGTCCATTGCCATCGCCGACGACGGTCAATGCGGTGAAACCAAAAATTCGCCCGCCCTTTACGGTTTTAGCCACCCGGTTCACCTGAACCAGTTTTTCCATCAGACCTTCGTTGGGGTCGACGTCCCGAGGGTTATTTCTAGCCATAGCTCTACCTTAGAATTCCAAGCCACCGGCACGGGCCGCATCGGCAAGCGCCTTGACCCGACCATGATATTTGAACCCGCTGCGATCAAACGCCACCTGGGTAACGCCAGCCTGCTTGCCACGCTCCGCGAGTAGAGTTCCGACACGCTCCGCCGCCTGGGCATTACCGGTAGCGCCCTGACCCCGCAGGGATTCATCCAGAGTGGAGGCACTGGCAACCACCCGATCACCCGCCTCAGTGGGCTGAATAATCTGGGCATAGATATGTCGCGGCGTACGGAAAACACACAACCGGGAAACCCCTTTACGCCGCATGCTGGAACGCGCCTTGCGCGCCCGACGCAAACGGGACTGTTTTTTGTCGTTCATCTTCCTATCAACCTGTTACTTCTTCTTGGCCTCTTTACGGCGCACATATTCATCCGCGTACCGCACTCCCTTACCTTTGTAGGGCTCGGGTGGTCTAAAAGCGCGGATTTCCGCCGCCACCTGGCCCAAAAGCTGCTTGTCGGCAGCCTTCAACACCAATTCTGTCTGACTCGGTGTTTCCGCAGTGATACCTTCGGGCAACTGGTACTCCACCGGGTGCGAGAAACCGAGCGTCAGATTGAGTTTTTTGCCCTGCGCCTGAACGCGGTAGCCAACTCCGATAAGCTGCAGTTTTTTCTCAAACCCAGCACTCACGCCAACAACCATGTTATTCACCAGCGCGCGCATGGTGCCTGCCATGGCGTGAGCACCCTTGTCAGCGGCTCGGGGCGCAAAACGCAGGACATTATCCTCCTCACGCACCTCGACTAACCGATGCAAAGCCATCGAAAGCTGGCCGTTACTGCCCTTTACGGCAATCTCGTCGTCCTTCAGGCTGACTTCTACGCCTTTCGGAACCTGTACTGGATTGTCTGCAACTCGGGACATAATATTTCTCTGATCAGAACACCGTACAAAGCACTTCGCCGCCGACACCAGCAGCCCTGGCCGACTTGTCAGTCATCACGCCTTTACTGGTGGATACGATAGCGACGCCAAGCCCGCCACGCACCTGCGGCAGGTCGCCCACACCGACATAAGCACGCAAACCAGGACGGCTGTAGCGATCAATCTCCTCAATAACCGGTTTGCCCTCGAAATACTTTAATTCGACGGTCAGTTCTGGTTTTGCGCCCTCGCTAACCTGAAAACCGTGGATATAACCTTCGTCCGCCAGGACACCTGCCACCGCTGCCTTGACCTTCGAGGCCGGCATGGTCACCGCGCCCTTTTGCCGCGCGTGACCGTTGCGAATTCGCGTCAACATGTCCGCCAGGGGATCTTGCATACTCATCGGTACGAATTCCTCACACTGGTTACCAACTCGCCTTGACGAGACCGGGGACTTCACCACGCATTGCAGCCTCGCGCAATTTGTTTCGGCAAAGACCAAACTTACGATACACGCCATGCGGTCGCCCGGTTACCCGGCAGCGTCGGCGCATGCGTACTGGGCTGGCATTACGCGGCAGCTTTTGCAACGCGACCTGAGCCTGCCAGCGTTCTTCATCACTCGCGTTGACATCGACGATGGTCGCTTTGAGCGCGGCGCGCTTAGTCGCGAAACGCGCTACTGTTTTGGCCCGCTTTTTCTCGCGTTCGACCATTGAAATCTTAGCCATATCTCGCTCTATCCTCTTAAAGGAAACTTAAAAGCGCGCAGCAAAGCGCGTCCTTCATCGTCGTTGCGCGCGGTGGTGGCGACGGTAATATCCAGGCCACGCAGTTTATCGACTTTGTCGTAATCAATTTCCGGAAAAACGATCTGCTCGGAGATACCCATAGCAAAGTTACCGCGTCCGTCAAAAGACTTTGCACTCACGCCACGAAAATCACGGATGCGGGGAATGGCGATGGCAACCAGGCGCTCGAGAAAATCGTACATGCGCTCTCGACGCAACGTCACCTTGCAACCCACCGGCCAGCCTTCTCGCACCTTGAAGCCGGC
>DJFY01000086.1:43556-49747 GCA_002431545.1 Cellvibrionales bacterium UBA5860
TCCAGAATTTTTTTGTCCGCCAGCGCCTCGCCGACACCCATGTTGAGGGTGATCTTGGTAATACGCGGCACTTCCATGACGTTATTCAGCCCCAGCTCCTTCTGCAGGGCCGGCGCGATCTCATTGGTATATAGGTCTCTCAACCTGCTCATGTACTTGTTCCTTTACGCGTTTACGCGCCGACGTTTTCGCCGGTGGACTTGAAAACCCTGACCTTCTTGCCATCGCCGCCAACCTTGAATCCGACCCGATCGGCTTTGCTACTGGCCGGGTTGAAAATGGCAACATTGGAAGCTTGTATCGGCCCCTCGCGTTCGATAATACCGCCGGGCACGCCCATCTGGGGGTTTGGCTTCTGGTGTTTTTTCACCATCTGCACGCCCGACACAATAAGCCGCCCATCGTTCAATACGCGCAGCACTTTGCCACGCTTACCTTTATCCCGACCGGCGATGACGATGACTTCATCGTCGCGGCGAATTTTTTTCATTGCCATGATCGCTACTCTTAACTTCGATCGCAAAAACCGTTACAACACTTCCGGTGCCAGAGACACGATGCGCATAAAGCGCTCGCCTCGCAACTCGCGAGTCACCGGCCCGAAAATACGCGTGCCCACCGGTGCCAGCTGGGCGTTGAGCAGGACCGCGGCATTGTCGTCGAATTTAATCAAACTTCCATCCTGGCGACGCACACCTTTTTTGGTCCGCACGACGACCGCATCCATCACCTGGCCTTTTTTCACGCGACCACGAGGGATCGCCTCCTTTACGGTCACCTTGATGATATCGCCGACACCGGCGTAGCGACGATGCGACCCACCCAACACCTTGATACACATCACTCGACGAGCGCCGCTGTTATCGGCAACATCAAGATAGGTCTGTGTTTGAATCATCTCTGGTCCTTAAAAGTAATTCTCTACGGTTCGAAATCTCAAACCGGTATACCGTTTCTAAATCTTTTTCCCGGCACTAAACCCCGGTTGCCCGTTCGACAATATCGACCAGTCGCCACGACTTGGTTTTCGATATGGGACGTCCTTCGGCGATCGTTACCGTGTCGCCCAGGCGACACTGGTTGTCTTCATCGTGTGCCTTGATTTTGGTTGAACGGTTAATAATTTTGCCGTAAACCGGGTGCTTGACACGGCGCTCTATGAGCACCGTGACGGTTTTATCCATTTTATCGCTGACGACTTTTCCCGACAGAGTCCGGGCTACTGTTTCAGTCATGCGAACTTCCTGCCTTTTCGTTAATCACCGTTTTGATACGCGCGATATCGCGGCGCACCGATTTCAATTCATGACTCTGATTGAGCTGCCCGGTGGCCTTGCCCATTCTCAGCTTGAAGTGCTTTTCCAGCGCGGCGAGCAGATCCTGATGCAACTGCTCGACTGACTTGTCTCGCAACTCACTTGCCTTCATTACATCACCGACCGTTTCGTAAATGTGGTTTTCATAGGCAACTTGGCAGCGGCCAGCTCAAAGGCCTCGCGCGCCAACTCCTCGGAGACGCCTTCAATTTCATAGAGCACACGCCCGGGTTGAATCAACGCCACCCAGTACTCGACGTTACCTTTGCCCTTGCCCATCCGCACTTCCAGTGGCTTCTCAGTGATCGGCTTGTCGGGAAAGACTCGAATCCATATTTTTCCACCCCGTTTCACGTGGCGGGTCATGGCGCGTCGCGCGGCTTCAATCTGACGCGCTGTCAGACGACCACGGCCAACCGCTTTCAGGCCGTATTCGCCAAAACTGACCTTACTACCCCGCTGGGCCAACCCACGGTTGCGGCCCTTCTGTAGTTTTCGGTACTTGGTTCGCTTCGGTTGCAGCATTCGATTGAGCCTTTAATCTTTATTCCTGATTACTTCTTGCCGGAAGCGCTTTCGGGATCTTCCCCACCCAGCACTTCGCCTTTGAAAATCCAGACCTTGACACCGATGATGCCGTAAGTCGTACTGGCTTCGGCCGTCGCGTAGTCGATGTCCGCCCGCAAGGTATGCAAGGGCACACGACCTTCGCGATACCATTCACTACGCGCGATCTCCGCGCCGCCTAACCGACCGCCAACCTGGATTTTTACGCCGAGAGCACCCTGCCGCATCGCATTCTGCACCGCGCGCTTCATCGCGCGGCGAAACATAACTCTGCGCTCCAACTGCTGCGCTACATTTTGCGCCACCAGCGCGGCATCGAGGTCGGGCTTGCGGATTTCCTCGATATTGATGTGGACCGGGATGCCCATCTCAGCTGACACGGCAGCCCGCAACTTATCGACATCCTCGCCTTTCTTGCCGATCACAATGCCCGGCCTGGCGGTATGGATAGTAATACGCGCCGACTCGGCGGGACGTTCAATATCAACGCGACTCACCGAGGCGTGCGACAACGTTTTCTTGATCAAATCCCGAACTCTGATATCGGCATTCAACTTGTCCGCATAGTCGGTACCGCTGGCATACCAGTTGGAAGCATGCTGCTTGACAATGCCCAGCCTGATACCGGTTGGATGTACTTTCTGACCCATGTCAGCTCCTGATCTCGCCGCTACTCGCTAGCTACTTTCACTGTAATGTGACAGTAGCGCTTAAAAATTCGATCGGCGCGCCCCTTGGCCCTCGGACGCAAGCGTTTCAATGTCATGGCTTCATCGACATATATGCTGGAAACTACCAGCTCGTCGACGTCGGCACCTTCATTGTGCTCGGCGTTTGCGATCGCCGATTCGAGCACTTTCTTGACAATGCCAGCGCCCTTTTTATTACTGAACGTCAAGACATCCAGTGCAGACTCGACAGGTTTGCCGCGTATCTGGTCCGCCACCAGGCGCGCTTTCTGTGCCGACAGCGCCACTCTTCGAAGTTTTGCCGCAACTTCCATCAGAACTCTACCCCCGTCCTAGCGCTTGGCTTTCTTATCCGCGGCATGGCCACGGTAGGTGCGCGTCGGCGCAAACTCGCCAAGCTTATGCCCGACCATTTCTTCGGAAATAAAGATCGGTACGTGTTGACGACCATTGTGCACGGCGATAGTCAGGCCGAGCATCTGAGGCACTATCATTGACCGGCGAGACCAGGTTTTTATCGGTCGCCGGTCGTTGTTCTCTGCTGCCACTTCAACCTTCTGCATCAGGTGCAGATCTATGAAGGGGCCTTTTTTAAGTGATCGAGGCACTGTCGCTTATCCTCCGAATGACGGCACTATTTCTTGCCACGCCGGCGTACGATCATATTATCCGTGCGCTTGTTTTTCCGCGTCTTATAACCCTTGGTTGGGACACCCCAGGGCGTCACCGGGTGCCGGCCTCCGGAAGTCTTACCCTCACCACCACCATGCGGATGATCTACCGGATTCATGGCGACGCCGCGTACTGTCGGACGCACACCGCGCCAGCGCGCGGCACCAGCTTTCCCGAGAGAACGCAGGTTGTGCTCGCTGTTACTGACCTCACCAATAGTGGCTCGACACTGCGTCAGCACTTTGCGCATCTCGCCACTGCGCAGCCGCAGGGTGGCGTGGCGCCCCTCGCGCGCGACCAGCTGAACCGATGCACCGGCGCTTCTCGCCAGCTGAGCGCCTTTGCCGGGCTTAAGCTCGACACAATGCACTACCGAACCCACGGGGATATTCGCCAGCGGCAGGGCATTGCCCGCCTTGATCGCCGCACTCTGACCGGACTCCACAGTATCGCCAGCCTTGAGCCCCTTCGGCGCGACCATGTAGCGTCGCTCGCCATCCTGGTAACACAGCAACGCAATGTTTGCGGTTCTGTTGGGATCGTATTCGAGGCGCTCGACCCGGGCCGGGATGCCGTCTTTGTCCCGCTTGAAGTCGATGACGCGGTAATGTTGTTTGTGACCCCCGCCAATATGCCGCACCGTGATACGGCCATCGGTATTACGGCCCCCGCGCTTGCTTTTCTTTTCCAGAAGCGGCGCGTGCGGCCCACCCTTGTGCAAATCCGGGTGCACCACGCTAACGACAAAGCGGCGCCCGGGGGAGGTGGGTTTTCTCTTAACAACTGGCATACAACCTTCTCCCTAGAACGCCGAAGTAAAATCTATGTCCTGGCCCGCGCCGAGCCGCACATAGGCCTTTCTCTTGTCGGCACAGCGACCCGCCCCCGTCCGCGTACGCCGCACTTTGCCTTTGGTATTGACAACGCGTACAGCCTCGACCTGGACCTCAAACAGCTGCTCGATCGCAGCCTTTATTTCCCGCTTAGTCGCACTCGGGTCGACACGAAAAACAACCTGATTACTGGCATCGGCCACAACTGTCGACTTTTCCGTCACCAGCGGCGCACGCAGCACTTTATAGATGCGTTCGCGATTCATCCCAGCATCTCCTCAATTTTCCTCAGTGCAGGCACGGTTACGACGAGCTTTTCATGGCCAATCAGGCTTACCGGGTTCAACCCGGCCACATCGCTGACATCGACCTTGTACAGATTGCGGGCAGAGAGGTAGAGATTCTCACTCACTTCTTCAGTCAGAATGAGCACATCGGCCACACCGAGCGCTTCGAGCTTTTGCGCCAGCATTTTTGTTTTCGGCGCTTCCACATCCAACGCATCGACCACAACAAGACGCTCCTGCCGGGCCAGCTCGGATAGTATCGTAGCCAGCGCCGCACGGTACATCTTCCGGTTTAGTTTCTGGCTGTGATCCTGAGGCTGAGCCGCAAAAGTGACACCACCAGAGCGCCAGATAGGGCTACGAATGGTGCCAGCCCTGGCCCGCCCGGTACCCTTTTGGCGCCAGGGTTTTTTACCCCCACCGGAGACCGCCGAGCGATTTTTCTGGGCCCGCGTGCCCTGTCGGGCACCGGCCATATAAGCTGTAACTGCCTGATGGACCAGGCCGTCGTTAAGCGGCCGGGCGAAAGCGGCATCGGAAACTGTGACAGTTTCGCTGTTACCGTTCAGGCTCGCGACATTCAGCTCCATGTTATCTCCCCTAGGCCTTGACCGCCGGGCGGACGATTACGTGACCACCGGGCGCACCCGGAATGGCGCCCTTGACAAGCAGCAGATTACGCTCGACATCGACGCGAACAATTTCTAGATTCTGGATGGTTTTCCGCTCCGCACCCATATGGCCGGCCATTTTCTTGCCCTTGAAAACCCGCCCAGGGGTTTGGTTTTGACCGATAGAACCGGGCGCCCGGTGAGACAGGGAATTACCGTGAGTCGCGTCCTGGGTGGAGAAATTCCAGCGCTTGATCACGCCGGCGTAGCCTTTACCTTTTGAGATGCCGCTGACGTCGACGCGCTGGCCCGCCGCAAACTGGTCGAGACTGATTTCCGAGCCCAATTCAGGCAACTCAGCGTCGCCCGAGCGATCCAACCGGAACTCCCACAGACCAACGCCAGCCTCAGACCCGGCCTTGGCATAATGTCCGGCGAGAGATTTTGTGACGCGAGAAGCCGGGCGCTTGCCAGCAGTGACCTGCACGGCTGCATAGCCATCGGCCTCTGGTGTTTTGACCTGGGTGATCCGATTCGATTCAACCTGAATCACGGACACCGGTACTGAAGCGCCTTCGTCGGTGAACACGCGGCTCATGCCGCATTTGCGACCAACTATTCCAAAACCCATTTTCAACCTCTTTGTGTATGGGGCTATTACCCGCTATGGCCGCCCATTTCAGAGCGTCACACCCCCGGCAAACCCGCCGGCAAGGATTTCTATATTCTTTTAATCCAGACTGATCTGGACGTCGACACCTGCGGCCAGATCCAGCTTCATCAGCGCGTCAACCGTCTTTTCCGTCGGCTCTAAAATATCCAGCAGACGCTTGTGAGTCCGAATTTCGTACTGGTCCCGGGCGTCTTTATTGACGTGAGGCGATATCAGCACAGTGAAGCGCTCCTTGCGCGTCGGCAGCGGGATAGGACCGCAAATTTGCGCCCCGGTCCGCTTCACCGTCTCTACTATTTCCGCCGCAGAAGCATCGATCAATTTGTGATCGAAAGCTTTGAGGCGGATCCTGATTCGCTGGTCTTCCATCGTTAGTGCAACCTCGAGATCCCGCAACACCGGAACTGTCGCCGCAACGCGTCGAAAGCCCGGAAAAAAGGAGGGCGGATTCTATATGCGCCCTCCAAACCTGTCAACAAATTTTGCTGTCGACTCTATTCAACAAAGCCGAACGCAGCCATCACTCAATAATTTTGGAGACCA
>DJFY01000128.1:0-5168 GCA_002431545.1 Cellvibrionales bacterium UBA5860
TGGTCAAAGGAACCCATTACCCTGTTTACCACGGAGTGGAAAAATAAATCGTTACCGGACCCTCCATTAGCTGCCTGGCTGGAAATCAATGGACTGGATGGCTCTAACCTTAAACTCAAAAAACATGATCAAGAACTTTTCGGGATCCAGCAGGCTATGGCAGGAAATGGACTTGTGTTCTGTTCTACAACGCTCACTAAAAGGCTGTTAAAAGCCAACCTTCTACAGAACTTTGAAACTCAATCGGTCAAATCAGACTTGTGCTATTACGTACCGAACAAGGATAACTTTGAAACTAGAAGTGCAGCCAGATTTCTAAATTGGATCGAAAATATTTTGAACCAATAATTCGTACGGGCACTTTTGGCTAATTGAGTATTCCCAAGGAAAAATACATGCATAACAAGTTGCTGCCCACGGAAATATTACTCGCTGCGCTCCCAATTTTCCGGTGAGCAAGGCGTTAGTGCACCACCTGTGACCTCGGGGGCAGCCGAACTCGCAGCTCTGATTCGATGGGCATTCGGGGATGTGCCTTTCCCCGCGCATTACGGTTACCACGCCGCACTTGCCATGGACGATGGGGTGTCGTCTGACCCCGAAGAATTGCGACGAATCACCAGAACTAAGGACCGACGCTGCCATTGGTGGGAGCTGACCGAAAGCGATCTTCCCCTGATCAGCAATCAAATGTCGGAACTCAGCGAACAGCAGAAAGCAGCATGCCATCGCACGCTCAGTTTCCTTCTTTCACACGTTGCGCCTAATGACTCCTGGTCGAAAGGTGAGATTGAAGAGATACTAGGTCATGAGTATTGGAAGGTCCGGCACTAACATAGCGGTGAAGGCGTTCCATGCTGAGCGCCGCTTGCCCAGGCGTTAGAAGGCAAAATGAAAATAACAATCGCAATACTTGTTGTACTTTTATTGGCTAGCAATGCTTTCTGGCTATATCAGTTTGTGGATACTGGTGTAACACTGTCATACCGGTATCAACAAACCTATGAGTTAGAAGAAACTCGAAAGCAATTAATGGCTACGTTGCCTGATATAGCTATACATGCTACAAAAGATGAAATCATTGCAGCTGCAAGTAAACATACGGATCAAAAAGTATTCGAAAAAGAAGGTTGTACTTGGGTAGGCTGGATTGGCTTTAAATTTGACGAAAGTCATAAATTGAAAGCAGTATCACCTTCATGGTCATACGGACAAAAATACCCATGCCATCCTGCCTTCTAGCAAGGCAATCAACTTCGCACTTTCGGCGCTGGACGCCGCAAAGCGGCGCCGGTTATTTTAGTCGTTAGGTTTCCGAGTTCCCCAAGGGAGATTAGATTCGTGTCGGAGTTTAGTGATAAGAAAATAGTCGAATCTTGGCTTAAGAATGCCAATCCTTGGATTCAAGCAATCGAAAATAAAGAAATAGAAAGCCGACAATTAGTTACGAACAAAGCAATCATTGAAGCTATTCTAAAGCGTGAACCTGATCATGTGCTCGACATCGGGTGCGGTGAAGGATGGCTTGTTAGAAAACTCGTTTCTAGAGGGATAGATTGTTTAGGAATTGATACTGTTCCAGAGCTCATTAATTACGCCTCAAAAAGAGAAGGCCGATTCAAGATCCTACCCTATGAAGAACTCAAACCCGAAGCGGTAGGAAAACAGTTCGATGTACTGGTGTGTAACTTTTCTTTATTTGGCAAGCGCTCGGTAGAAATAATTTTCGATCAAGCCTCTAAAATTGTATGCAATCGCGGTGCATTGATTGTACAAACGCTTCATCCTGGTAGCTCATTTGATAAGGAGGTTCAAGTTGAGGGGTGGAAAGAAGGCTCATGGGCTGGATTCAATGAAAACTTTAGCTGCCCGGCACCTTGGTACTATCGAAGTATCGAATCATGGATGGCCTTGTTTTCTGGCGCAGGATTCTCGAAAGTAGAAATAGTTGAGCCGATCAATCCAAAAACCAAGATTCCGGCATCCATCATCTTTATTGGAGAAATGGACGACTAACAAATGAATAGAATCGCCCTTCCTTCCAGTCAGGGCTGGGACCTTTGCCACGACGCTGCGCTCTGCAGCTCGGCCCCTTACTCAAGGCGTTAGGTGAGCCAATAAACTCAGAAGCTCGCAATCTTCTCGCGGATGCCATTGAAAAGGTGATCAAGTTCACTCCGGCCGCAAAAAGCTCGGCCTGCGCGGGACAGCTTGCGCGTTGCTTCGCCTCGGATACATCCCTCCCGCCAAACCTGGCCTTCCAACGGTAAAACGACCGCTCCGAACAGTTGCGCTTGCGGCATACATCCGCGACCGACAGACCGGCCTCAGTCTCGTGCAGGACCCGAATAATCTGTCCCTCGGCAAATCGCTTACTCTTCATCGGGCCCTCCTCCTTCGGAAAACCCTAACACAACAACTGGAGCAATTATGAGGGGGCGAGCCATATCGTTACTCTGACGTTAACATCAGGTGTTCCGTCCCCAACCTCGGCACCAATAGATGTGTTTTCGCCAACCTTTACTCTGCTGTCGTGACTTTCTATTAGCCACTAGCTATTAGCTAGAGCGCAAGACTGTACCCAGCCGGAGTCAGGGGGTTATTAGCACGGCAAAAATTCGGCGAGAGAACCCCGAGTGACACACGCGCACAGTAAATTTTTTGAGCACGCTATTTGTCTGGAGTCTGCTGGTGATCTTCCGGTTCGTAAGGCACGTTCAGGGCTACCGGTTCGCCCTTTTTTTTGCGTGAGCGCAGATTCAGGACTTCTACTGCCAGCGAGAACGCCATTGCAAAGTACACGTAGCCTTTCGGGATATGGTGGTTCAGACCGTCGGCAATCAGTACCACGCCGATCAAAAACAAAAACGCGAGGGCGAGCATTTTTACGGTGGGATGAGCCGATACAAAGTTGCCGATAGGACCGGCAAACAACATCATCAATGCCACCGATACGACCACTGCCGCGATCATGACTTCGATGTGCTCGACCATGCCAACGGCAGTAATGATCGAATCCAAGGAAAAAACCACGTCGATCAGAACTATTTGCAAAACCACCGCGGCCAGCGTGCCCTGCACTTTAGACGACGCCTGGCCCTTTTCGCCTTCGAGTAGCTGGTGAACTTCTTTGGTGCTCTTCCAGATGAGAAAGATACCGCCAGTGAGAAGAATCGCATCCCGGCCTGAAATTTCTTCTGACAATACAGTAAACCAGGGTGCGGTCAGCCCGATAAGCCAGGCCAGGACAAACAGCAACCCTATGCGCATAAACATCGCGAAAAACAGACCGACCCGTCTGGCCAGCAACCGTTGATGCTCGGGCAGTTTGTCCGAGAGGATGGAGATAAAAACGATATTGTCTATACCGAGGACGAGCTCGAGTGCGGTCAGCGTTAAAAACGCGACCCACACCTCGGGGTCGGCGATTAGATTCATCATGCGCAAAATCTCTGAAACATTTTACCGCTGTATCCAGACACATTCGCGCCAGAGTCGACCGGCTTATCATCACCAAAGGCAGGGTAGTCTGCACTGCCGCTGCCTCACCCACATCTCGGGTTTCGACTGCCGATAAAACGGTCTGCCACTTTCAGTCTATTCGCTCCCTGTTTTGGTCTATGCTTATTGCGCCGACCAAATAAGAGGAGAACCAACATGGCGACTCCAGTGCGTGCCGCTGATACGCCCTTTGCGGTTACCGTCGAAGCAGGCAAGTCCTATTACTGGTGTTCCTGCGGGCAAAGCAGCAAGCAGCCCTTTTGCGACGGCTCCCATAAAGGAACGGATTTTACGCCAGTGAAATACGATGCAACACGCTCCACCGAAGTTTATTTTTGCGGCTGCAAGGCAACGGCAAAACCGCCCCTCTGCGACGGCAGCCACAAGTAGGGCTTACCGGATTTGACCCGACCCCTGGCTCTGGCGCTAGGATAGCGCAGTTTAGTGACAACAGGAGACACCATGAAAGGCGTACTCGAAGGTGTTCGCGTCCTCGATTTCGGCCGCTATATTGCCGGCCCCTATTGCGCGCAATTGCTGGCCCAGTTTGGCGCCGATGTTATTCGCATTGAAAAGCTGGCGGGAAGCGAGGACCGCTACACAAGCCCGGTGACAGAAAACGGCGAAGGTTCGCTGTTCATGCAGATGAATTGCAGCAAGCGCGGCATGACGTTAAACCCCACCAAAGCGGGCGGCCGCGAAGTGGTGAAACGGCTGGTAGCGACCGCGGACGTGGTCCTGGCTAATCTACCGGTGCCGACACTGGTGCAAATGGGTATTGATTACGAATCGCTCAAGGCCATCAAGGAAGACATTATATTCACCATGGTCTCGACCTTCGGGTCGGTTGGGCCCTACAGCGACCGCGTCGGTTTTGACGGTATCGGTCAGTCGATGTCGGGCGCGGTCAAGATGGCTGGCTACCCGGGCAAACCGATGAAATCCTTTGCGCCCTACGTCGACTATGGCACGGCCACTTCGGCGGCGCTCGGCACTTTCGCCGCGCTTATGGCGCGCCAGCAAACCGGCAAGGGGCAAATCGTCGAAGGCGCGCTGATGCGCACAGCGCTGTGTTTTTCCAACTCCCCCATGATCGAACAGATACTGCTTAACATAAACCGCGTCGGTACCGGCAATCGGGGACAAAATGCCGGGCCCAGCGATATTTTTAATACGCAGGACGGCGCAATTATCATCCAGGTTGTCGGCCAGCCCCTGTTCGAACGCTGGGCACGTCTCGTCGGTGCCGAGGACTGGATCGATGATCCGCGCTTTGCAACCGATGCCCTGCGTGGCGTCAACGGTGAGCTTATCAGCGAGCGGGCTGGAGCCTGGTGTGCGGAACGCACAACACAACAGGCTCTCGAAGAACTCGAGGCTGCGCGCGTACCGGCAGGGCCAGTGCTCAGTTTTCAGGAAGCCTACGAAGACCCTCATATACAGGCGATGGGTGTACTCAACGACATCGACTATCCTGGTTTGAGCAAACCAGCACCGGTAGCGGGGCCCCCGATCAAACTCTCGGAGACACCAGGCACGATTCGGCATCGGCCACCGACACTGGGCGAACATACCGATGAGATCATGGCGGAACTTGGGTACAACGCCGATCAGATCGAGGAACTACGCCAGCAGCGGGTCATCTAGTACGCTCACCACCGGCCCAG
>DJFY01000128.1:5460-16748 GCA_002431545.1 Cellvibrionales bacterium UBA5860
GATTATCGAATTGGCGCGCGTGTTGCTGAGACATGTTCAGAAGAACATCAGCGCTTTTGCCACCCGCTTGCCAACAGACATTTAAGCTGTTAAGAGCCCAAAAAAAGCAATAACTTACAGCTGCCACCTAAGCTCCAACTTGACTTTATTCCGGCGCTGTTCGCTGGTCATTCGCGCAGACTCGTGTCATATTTTTGACAACACCCATATAGCACATTGATTTTATTACGTTTATCAGGTGGCATAACTATTGCTCCCTGGGGTTAGGGTCATCCGTGCTGTAGTCCAGGTTTATTGGCGAGCGCATTGGCCAATAACGAAGAGAATCACCTGGGGAATCAACGATGGCCACAGCTGACCATCCGCTATGGGGGAAAAGCCCGGTTACTACTGCTCGCGGCGCAGCCAGTCGAGGCTTGCTGATCGCGATCATCGCCTGCGTTCTGATCGCCGGCGGTGTCGGCGCTGTGATGTACTTTTCGCCGGCGACCCAGGCGGTCAGCGCCAAAGCTGGCGAAGAGCCGAAGACCGATCAAACCTATTACTTCGACCTCGACCCCTCTTTCATTGTTAATTTCATCTACAAGGACACACTACGCTATCTGCAGATCAATATGTCAGTTATGGCGCGTGACCCCGAAGTGATCGAAATGGTCGAACACCACATGCCGGCCATCCGCCACCAGTTGTTAGTCATGCTCAGCGACAAAAGCTACGCCGAGTTGAGCGGACCAGCCAGCAAGGAAAAACTGCGTTTGGAGATGCTGATCGCCGTCCGGAAAATCATCGGTAACAGTACATCCGGCCGCTCAGTCGACGCGCTGTACATTACCGGGTACGTCATGCAGTAGCCGATGTCGACCAAAGAGATACTCAGCCAGGAAGAAATCGACGCGCTGCTGTCCAGCGTAGAAGAAGGGGCTGTGCCTGTTTCCAACAGCGGCGCGGCCTCCTCCGGAGAAGCACAACGCGTCGATTTCTCCAATCAGAATCTGTTGTTGAGCACTGGCATACCCGCGCTCAATGTCGCCTATGAACGCTTTTCTGAACATTTTTGCGACAGCGTTTTCAATACGCTGCGCTGCAACTGTGAGGTCAACTTTGCCGGCACGCGGGTAACCAGCTTCGTCGATTACCTGAACGGCATGGAAACACCGACGTTTATCAACTACGTCCATCTAAAGCCTATGGCGGGACTCGCCATGGCGGTTTTTGACCTGTCCTTTGTCCGCGGTGCCGTCGATCGCTTTTACGGCGGCAGCATCGGCTCGCCGGCAAGCGAGCAAAAAACGGCGCCAAGCCACGCCGAAATCCGTATGGGGAAAATGCTGCTGGCCAAGGCTTTTGCCGACCTGCAACGCTCGATGTCTTCGGTGCTGGCCATCGAAGCGGAATTGGTGCAGAGCGAAACCAATCCGGACTTCGCGCATTTGCTCAACCCTTCCGAGCCGTTGATGCTGAACACTTTCGAGGTTCGCTTCGACAACACGGAAGGCCAGTTCCAGCTGGCCATACCCCACACCATGATCGAGCCCTACCGGGAACGGCTGGTCAACACGTACCGAATGGAAGCACCGACGACCAACAACCCCTGGGCGCCCATCATCGTCGACGAGGTGCAATCCGCTGAGGTGAGTCTCAGCAGCATTCTGGGCGAGGCACAGCTGACAGTCAGGGAGATACTCGATCTCAATCCCGGTGACGTCATCCCGCTAAAAGTGGCCGACGCAGTCACTCTCTACGCCGAAGGCATCCCCGTGTTCAGCGGCACCTTCGGCAACTACAACGGAAAACAGGCCGTCAAGGTCATACGCAAGCTCGGCCCGGCTTCTGGCACCGGCTAGTAACACAGCATCCAGCGAGAGATTAAAACATGAGCGACGAAAACGCCGATACCGTGCAAACCGAAGAGGTAGAACAAATCCTCGAAGACAACGCCAGCGAGCCGGCTTCCACAGCAGCCGGGCAGGAATTTCCCGCCGCCGACCTGGAAAACCTGACGCCGGGTCAGAGTAGTGAGCAGCCCCGGCCCGCTGCCGACATGAACCTCGACGTCATACTCGATGTTCCCGTGACCATTTCTGTCGAGATCGGCCGCACGCAGATTCCTATCAGACAACTTCTGCAGTATCACCAGGGTTCTGTTATCGAGCTGGACCGCCGCATCGGAGAGCCACTGGATGTCCTGGTCAACGGTACGCTTATCGCCCACGGCGAAGTGGTTATGGTCGACGAACAGTTCGGTATTCGTCTGACCGATGTGGTCAGCCCTTCAGAGCGCGTCAAGAAACTGAAATGACAACCCGCCCCTGCCGGGGCTGGCCCGGCATTGCAATCGCGCTGGCGAGTGGCGCGGGTCTGGCCTCGGCGTGGGCAGAAACCGGTGCCGGTAATCCGCTGGCATCGGGTGAGCACAACTATCTGTGGCAGTTGCTGACGGGCATGGTACTGGTATTGATGGCGATCGCCGCTCTCGCCTGGCTGTTGAAAAAAATCAACCGGCTGCCCAACAAAGGCCAGGACGCCCTCGATATTGTCGCCAGCCTGTCGGTGGGCCCGCGCGAGCGGCTGCTTATCGTACGTAGCGGCAACGCGAGAATCCTGCTCGGTGTCGCACCCGGTCAAATCGCTTCGCTGCACGTTTTTGATAACGACGAACCCGGCGCGAACCCGGCGCCCGACACATTCGCCGAAGTGATGGCGAATCAGTCACCCGAAAGGCATCGCTCCTGATGCGCCACTGCCACCTTGCCGTCCTGCTCATGGCTGTCGCCACGCCGGCCCTGGCGCAGCAGGGTATACCGCTGGTGACGGTAACACCGGGGGAAGACGGCGCCAACTCCTACAGCCTGACCATTCAGATCCTGTTGCTGATGACGGTGTTGAGCCTGCTGCCCGCGGCGCTGCTGACGATGACATCGTTTACTCGTGTCCTCGTCGTTTTTGCCATCCTGCGGCAGGCGCTGGGCACAGCCCAGACCCCATCTAACCAGATCCTCGTTGGCCTGGCGCTTTTTACCAGCCTGTTCATCATGACGCCGGTCTTTGAAAAAGCCTATTCGAACGGCATCAGTCCGTATATTAGCGAGCAACTGAATTTTAACGAAGCGGCGAACCGGGCAATTCAGCCGTTTCGCGAATTCATGCTCAACCAGGTGCGCGAAGCCGACCTGGCCCTGTTTGTCGACCTGTCCGGCGACAACGACATCGACGACCCTGCAGATGTGCCCCTGAAAATTCTGTTGCCGGCTTTTGTCGTCAGCGAGCTGAAGACCGCGTTCCAAATCGGCTTTCTTATTTTTATTCCTTTTCTCATTATCGATCTTGTGGTCGCCAGCGTACTTATGTCCATGGGCATGATGATGCTGTCGCCCATTCTTATTTCACTGCCCTTCAAGATCATGCTGTTCGTGCTTATCGACGGCTGGTCGCTCATCGTCAGCACCCTCGCCGCGGGCTTTTATTTATGAACCTGACGCACAAGCCCTTCGCCGCCAACGACAAACGGGAGCCCTGAATGACGCCTGAATCAGTTATGGATGTCGGCCGCAGCGCGATGTATGTGACCGTGCTCGTGTCGGCGCCACTGCTGCTGTCGGCACTGGCCAGCGGTTTAATTATTGGTATTTTTCAGGCCGCCACGCAGATACAGGAAATGACGCTGAGTTTTATTCCCAAACTGATGGCTATCGCCGTCGCCCTGGTTCTCGCCGGGCCCTGGATGTTGCGGGTACTCATCGATTTTACACAACGCCTTTACGGCTCCATCCCCGGACTGACCGGCTAGGCCCCTGGCGAACTGACGATGGCACTAGAACTGACCGCCCCGGAACTAACGCGCTGGACCAGCGCTCTGATGTGGCCTTTTATCCGCATCAGCAGCTTCCTGTTCGCCTCACCGATTTTTGGTGCCCGCAGCATCACGCGACGCGTCCGTATCGTTCTCGCCATGCTGACGGCCTGGCTGTTTCTGCCCAACATCCCCAATCCGCCAGCAGTCGCACCCTTCAGTGCCGCCGGCATGCTGATCAGTGCCCAGCAGGTTTTGTTGGGCGTAGCCATGGGTTTTCTATTGCAGCTGGCGTTTTCGGCGGTGGTCATCGCGGGGCAGAATATCGCAATGACCATGGGCCTGGGTTTTGCCTCAGCGCTCGATCCCCAGAACGGCGTTCAGGTTCCGGTGGTCAGCCAGTTTTACATGATCCTGACCACCCTGCTCTTTCTAAGCATGGACGGCCATGTGCTGCTGATAGCCGCCGTTCACGAGAGTTTTACACTACTGCCCATCGGCGCGCCCTGGCCGGAAAACCTGAACTGGCAGGTCGTTCTCTGGGGCTCGCAGATGTTTGCCGGCGGACTGTTGATCGCCCTGCCGGCACTCGCCGCCCTGCTGCTGGTCAACCTGGCATTTGGCGTGATGACGCGCTCGGCGCCACAACTGAACATTTTCGCCGTGGGATTTCCGGTGACCCTGATTGCAGGTTTCATGTTGATTCTATTCAGCCTGTCGAGTTTTGAACCCCAAATCAGCGCGCTTCTTGCGGCCGCGCTGGAATCGATGAAAACGATCTTCCAGTAAGCGGGCAGACGAGGCGCATAGCGATACAAGATGGCAGAAAACGAAACCGGTCAGGAACGCACCGAACAGCCTACCCCCAAACGGCTGCAGGAGGCCCGCAAGAAAGGCCAGGTGCCGCGCTCGCGCGAGTTGAACACACTGATCACGCTATTGTGCGGTGCTTTCGGCCTGTTGGCTTTCGGCTCGAGTATCACGACCGGCCTTGCCGGTACGCTCGAACACTACTTTTCTTTGCACGCGATTCAAGTGGAAACCCCCGGCCAGCTCACCGCGACCTTTGGCGAGGCGATGTGGCAGGGCCTGCTGATGCTGATACCGATGTTTCTCATCCTGATTGCCGGCGCCTTCGCGGGACCCCTGATGCTGGGCGGCTGGACTTTCAGCACGTCGGCTATCGCCTTCAAGCTGGAAAAAATCGATCCACTTAAGGGCCTGAAGCGCATCGCCTCCCTGAAATCCCTGATGGAACTGCTCAAAGCGATTGCCAAGTTTTTCCTGGTGACCGCCGTTGCGGTTGGCGTGATCTGGGCGCTCTTTGACGAACTGCTGCTACTGGGCAAGGAAAACCCACAGGCGGCGCTGGCCCACACGGGCGATATCGCCATCTGGGCCTTTCTCGGCTTTTGCCTGGCGCTCATCGCGATTGCCGGCGCCGATGTCCCCTTTCAACTGTGGGATCACAGTCGTCAGATGCGCATGACACGCCAGGAAATCAAGGACGAGGTCAAGGAAACCGAAGGCCGGCCTGAGGTGAAATCTAAAATCCGCACCTTACAGCGCGAGCGGGCGCAACAACGCATGTTCGACGAGATACCCGAGGCCAGCGTCGTCATCACTAACCCAAGCCATTACGCGGTCGCACTGAAATACGATGAACACGGTTCCCGTGCACCCGTCGTTGTTGCCAAGGGCCGAGATCTGATTGCCGCGCGTATTCGCGAGGTGGCCAGCGAGCATGACATTGCGCTGTTTTCCGCGCCACCCCTGGCGCGCGCCATTTACGCGACAACGGATCTCAACCAGGAAATCCCCGCTCGCCTCTATGTCGCGGTGGCACAGGTGCTGGCCTACATTCATCAACTTAACCAGGCGGCAAGACCGGGGCGACCAAAACCACAGCCACCACGAAATCTGCCGGTACCGGAAGACCTGGCGGCGAGGGTTGACGAGTGAAAGCGGCGCAAGCGACAAATACCGCACCCGGAGCAGCCGGAATCGCCAGCTTGCCAAAACTACTGGTCGGCATGGGGACACCACTACTGGTGGTAATCATGCTGGCGATGGTGGTGTTGCCGCTGCCGCCGATACTGCTGGACATGCTGTTCACTTTTAACATCTCGTTGTCTTTGATTGTGCTACTGGCGGTGGTTTATTCCGCCAGACCACTGGAATTCGCCATATTTCCCACTATTTTGCTGATTGCCACACTGTTGCGGCTGGCGCTGAATATCGCCTCCACCCGCGTGGTTCTGCTCAATGGCCACGAGGGTACGGATGCCGCCGGCAAAGTCATCCAGGCTTTTGGCGAATTTGTCGTGGGCGGCAATTACACAGTCGGCCTGGTGGTTTTCGCCATTCTCGTGATCATTAACTTCGTCGTCGTCACCAAGGGTGGCGGCCGCATTTCCGAAGTCTCGGCACGCTTCACTCTCGACGCCATGCCCGGCAAGCAGATGGCGATTGACGCCGATCTCAATGCCGGCCAGATCAGCCAGGAAGAAGCCCACCTCCGGCGTCAGGACATCGCCCGGGAAGCTGACTTTTACGGCGCCATGGACGGTGCCAGCAAGTTTGTCCGCGGCGATGCGGTTGCCGGGATTCTCATACTCTTTATCAATATTATCGGTGGCATGGCTGTCGGCACACTGCAACACGATCTGTCAGTTGCAGAATCCGCGCACAACTACGTGCTGCTGACCATCGGCGATGGCCTGGTCGCCCAAATCCCTTCATTGCTGCTGTCGACAGCGGCGGCGATCATCGTGACACGGGTTTCCGATGCTCAGGACATGGGCGAGCAGGTGCTGTCCCAGGTCTTTCGCAATCCGCGGGTACTCATGGTGACCGGCGGTGTCCTCGCCAGCCTGGGTCTGGTGCCGGGCATGCCTAACCTGGTTTTTTTATCGCTTGCTGCTGTGCTCATGGCCAGCGCTTATTTATTGATTCAGCGCGAAAATGCGCCCCAGCTGGAAGAGGAAAGTGCCACCGAGACACCTTCGGTCCCGGAAGAAAATCGCGAACTCAGTTGGGACGACGTACCCCCGGTCGATGTCATCGGCCTCGAAGTCGGTTACCGACTGATCTCACTGGTCGACAAGAATCAGGGCGGTGAGCTTCTCGGCCGAATCAAGGGCGTGCGCAAAAAACTATCGCGGGACCTCGGCTTTCTGATCCAGCCCGTACATATTCGGGACAACCTCGATCTGACGCCAAACACCTATCGCATCACGCTGTTGGACGTACCCGTGGGCGAAGCGGAGGTACATCCGGGTAAGGAGCTGGCAATCAACCCGGGACAGGTCTTTGGTAACCTGCACGGCATCGAGGCCAGCGATCCCGCTTTTGGCCTCAAAGCCGTGTGGATTGAGCCCAACCAGCGGGACGACGCTCAAGCCAAAGGCTACACGGTAGTCGACTGCAGCACGGTGGTGGCGACTCATCTCAGTGAACTGCTGAAACAGAATGCGCACAGTATGCTGGGTCACGACGACGTGCAGAACCTGCTCAATCAACTGGCGAAGTCTTCACCTAAACTGGCTGAAAGCCTGGTGCCCGACACCCTATCGCTTAGCGTGGTGTTAAAGGTCATGCAGAATTTGCTGGCGGAGGGGATACCGATTCGCGACGTGCGCACTATTGCCGAAAACCTGGCGGAACACGGCGCCCGCAGTCAAGATCCCGACGCTCTCACTGCCCAGGTCAGGATCGCCCTGAACCGGACAATCTACCAGCATATCAATGGCATGGCGGACGAACTCGAGGTGGCGACGCTGGCGCCGGAGCTGGAACAGATATTGCTTGGTGTGGTCCAGGGCTCGGTCTCGGGGGGAGGATTGGAGCCAGGGCTCACCGACCAGATGTTGCATCAGATCAGCGAATATACCCAGCAGCAAAATACTCGGGGCAACACCCCTGTGCTGCTGGTTTCCTCTACTTTGAGAACTTGGCTGTCGCGGCTGGTCAGGGGAGCCAACCGCGGCCTCAATGTATTGGCTTTTGAAGAAATCCCTGCCAACAAGCAAATCAAGGTGGTCGGCGCCATCGGCAAGCCGGCTGCCGGTTTGACGACAGCCTGAACAAGGCCACGATGGCAACAGGTGAATATCAAAGCAAGGCGCACCGCCCGTTTACCGTCCGGTCGGGACAACACGTGGTGAAAGCCGGGGAGCAACGCGCATGAAAATAACCAAGTTTACTGCCAAGGATATGAAAGAGGCCATGTTCAAAGTCCGCGAATACCTGGGACCAGACGCCGTTATCCTGGGCAGCAAGCGCCTTGAAGACGGCGTCGAGATCACTGCGTCCATAGACTTCGAGGAGGAAAAACTCCAGGAGCAGATTGCCCAGGCCCAGGTTGTCGACGAGGCGGCGCTGGCAGATATTCAACGCGCACAGCAGGCGCATGCGCAAGCCAGTGCGGCCGCGGACAGTCAGGGCGCGAATCGGCAAGCAGGTGCTGCGCGACCCAAGGCCACCGCACCGGACAAACCGGCCCCAGTGCGCGAAAAACCCGCTGCCGCAAATGTAGTAGCCGAGGCCCGCGGTCCGTCTGCTGCAGGAGCATCCACAGGTGGCAGCGAACTAACCGGCGGCGCCAACCGGGATCTCAACGACAAGGCACTGGCAGACATGCGCCGAGAGATTATCGCCTTGCGCGGGCTCCTGGAAGGCGAGTTGTCCCAGATTGCCTGGCGCGAAGCGAGCAGCCAGCACCCGAAAAGCGCCAAACTCATGCGCCGACTGGCCGGCCTGGGACTCGACCGCGAATTTTCCACTCGCCTGGCGTCTCGCGCCGGACCCGGCGACAGCCTCGCCCAAGGCTGGAAAAACGCTTTGATCAATCTCGCGCGCATGTTGAAATCGCCGGGCACAAATATTCTGGAAACCGGGGGCAATGTCGCCATTGTTGGCTCTACCGGCGTCGGCAAAACCACTACAGTTGCCAAACTCGCCGCCAATTTCGCCATGCGCAAGGGTTGTGATCAGGTGGGGCTGATCACTACGGATTGTTTTCGCATTGGCGGTTACGAACAACTCGACACCTTCGGCAAGTTCCTCGATATCCCGGTTTTACTGGCTACCGATCAACACGAACTGGCCAGGGCTTTGGACCAGCTCGCCAATAAACAGCTGGTGTTAATCGACACTGCCGGTATGAGCCAGCGCGATGTCGGATTATCGCAACAATTCAGTACACTGAAAGGCGCGGCACACGACATCCAGGTCTATCTGACGCTCTCAGCTACTGTGCAGAAAAGCATTAACGAAGAAGTGGTGAGGGTATTCAGCGACATACCACTGGCGGGAACAATTATTACCAAGGTCGACGAGGCGGCAAGTCTCGGCGCACTGCTGGTCACCCTGATCCGCCATCAGTTGCCGACGATGTTTGTCAGCAACGGGCAACGCGTGCCCGAAGACTTGCATGTGAGCCGACCCATCGAGCTGGTTAAAATCGCACGTGACCTGATGGAACAGGTTGGCTGGGAAGAGTCTCCGGCGCCACCGCTCGACGATACGCCGGAACGTAAAATCCACGCCTGATCTCAGAACAATCATTACAGTAGTCATTGCATGAATAATTCGAAAACCCCGGTACGTGTTATCGCTGTCACCAGTGGCAAAGGGGGTGTTGGCAAAACCAATGTGTCGGTCAATCTGGCCACCGGTTTCGCCAAACACGGGAAAAACGTGTTGCTACTGGATGCCGATCTCGGCCTCGCCAATGTCGACATCCTTCTGGGCCTGCAGCCCCAGCACGATTTACGCCACGTCCTGTCCGGCGAAAAGAGTCTCGCCGACATTATTATCGAGGGGCCCCTGGGTATTCGGGTCATTCCCGGTGCTTCGGGCGTTGCACATATGGCAGAACTCACTTCCAGTGAACACTCTGGGTTGGTGAGAGCCTTCGCCGAACTACCACTTCCGGTCGACATCCTCATCGTGGACACCGCAGCCGGTATCGCCGACAGCGTTATCACCTTCAACAAGGCCTGCCAGGAAGTAATCGTGGTGGTCTGTGACGAGCCGGCCTCCATTACGGACGCCTATGCTCTGATCAAAGTGTTGAGCAAGGATCACGGCGTCAAGCGATTTCAGATCCTGACCAACATGGTCAACTCCGACATCCACGGCGATACCCTGTTCAACAAAATTGCGCGCGTCACCGATCAATTTCTCGACGTGCAACTGGAACATTTGGGTTTTATCCCAATCGACGACTATGTGCGCAAGTCGGTGCGCCGGCAGCTACCGGTAATTCAGGCCTACCCGCGCGCGCCTGCATCAAGGGCCATAGACAAGATTGTCAGAAAAATAGAACGCTGGCCGCCGCCGGAGAACGCAAGCGGTAATCTGGCATTTTTCGTCGAGCGTCTAGTCGGAGAAAACAAGTCCGACCAGGTCACATGAGCAAAACCGCTTCCTACGCCGAAAATGCCGAGCGCGATGCCGACCAGCTCGTGCAACAACACCTGGTGCTGGTAAAGCGCATCGCTCACCACATCAGCGCCCGTCTGCCGGCAAATATCGAGGTCGACGACCTGGTTCAGGTCGGGCTCATCGCTCTTCTCGACGCAGCGGGTAACTACAATGCGGGCCTGGGGGCCAGCTTCGAAACCTATGCCAGCATCCGAATCCGCGGCGCCATTATCGACGAACTCAGACGCAACGACTGGGTCCCCCGCACGGTGCAGGTCAAGGTGCGTCAGGTTGCGCAGGCAATACACGAGGTTGAAAGTCAGCTCCAACGCCCCGCCAAGGATACGGAAATCGCGGAACACCTGGGCGTCGATCTCGAGACCTATCACGACATCCTGCGCGACACGGCCGCCTGCCGCCTTGTTGATCTAGATGGCGAAGACGTCGGCGACGCCAATGATAACGATCCCCATGAAGCTCTTGAGGGCGCGGGTTTTAAACAGGATCTGGCGGGAAAGATCGCCCAGCTGCCCGAACGGGAGAAACTGGTCATGGCTCTGTACTACGACGAAGAGCTTAACCTGAAAGAAATTGGCAAGGTGCTCGGTGTAAGCGAATCCCGCGTGAGCCAGATCCATAGCCAGGCCGTTGCCCGCTTGCGCGCGCAGCTCGAGCCCTGGACCAAGCCTGAGCCCGATGGGCCTTAACCGAACGAACGCATTGCAATGGATATACTGACACTGATTGGCGTCGTTATTTCGTTGATCGCGATCCTGGGCGGCAACGCCCTTGAAGGCGGTCATCTGGATTCGCTGATGCAGGTGACCGCGTTACTCATCGTTGTCGGCGGCACCATCGGGGCGATCATGCTACAGACCCCCCTGAGAATTTTCCTCCATGCCTGGCGCATCGTTTCCTGGGTGTTCGTACCGCCTAAGCACAATGCCCAAGCGGCGTTTGAAAAAATCCTCGAGTGGAGCCAGGTCGCTCGTCGCGAAGGACTGCTGAGCCTGCAGGGCGCAGCCGACCAGGAATCCGATCCCTTTACCCAGAAATTGCTCCAGTTACT
>DJFY01000128.1:17051-19639 GCA_002431545.1 Cellvibrionales bacterium UBA5860
GAAGCCCACGACACGCTTGGCGCCAAGGTCTTCGAAGGCATGGGCGGATATTCCCCGACTATTGGCATTATCGGCGCAGTCATGGGGCTGATTCACGTGATGAACAATCTGGCAGACCCGTCGAAGCTTGGACCCGGTATCGCCGTGGCCTTTGTCGCCACCATTTACGGCGTTGGCCTGGCAAACCTGTTTTTCCTGCCCATCGCTAGCAAATTGAAAACCCTCATTGCAGACAAAGTGCAATATCAAGACATGGTGGTCGACGGCATTATCTGCATCGCAGAAGGCGAAAACCCGCGCAATATCGAAACCAAGTTACAGGGTTATCTACGATAACGAGTTAATGCATCGATGGGCAGAAAAAAGAAAAAGGCCCCGGAACACGAGAACCACGAGCGCTGGCTGGTTTCCTACGCGGATTTCATCACACTGCTGTTCGCGTTTTTCGTGGTGATGTACTCGGTGTCGCAGGTCAACGAGGGAAAATTTCGCGTCTTGTCGGAATCTCTCGTATCTTCGTTCAAGTCACCGACAAGATCGCTGGCGCCGATACAGGTCGGTAAAAACGTGCGCGCTCCCCATCAGTTTTCCATGACCATGCAGAACATTCCCTTTCAGACCACGCGCGCACCCATAAAGTTGACCCAGCTTAAATCCATGCGCGAAGACGCTATCGATATCGCCGAAAACGGAAAGCAGGGCGCAGACACCGGCGGCAGCCGCGGCGCCATGGATACCATTGCCGAAGATGTCGAAAACGCCCTGGGGCCGCTCATTGACCAGGACATGATCACGCTGCGTAAAAATAAACAATCGCTGGAGATCGAAATTAATTCAGAAATTCTCTTTGCCAGTGGCAGCAGCGGACTGGCAAAGGAAGCCCGCGGGGTCCTGAGCGCTCTTGCAGAGATATTAAAGGAGTTACCCAATCGAATTAATGTGGAGGGTTTTACCGATAATCTACCCATTCGAAATCGTATCTACCCGTCAAACTGGGAATTGTCGGCTGGCCGGGCCGCCACCGTGGTACGGCTTTTCGCAAGCTACGGCGTCAACCCCGCACAAATGGTTTCCATCGGTTACGGTGAGCACCGTCCAATCGCCGACAACACGACACCAGAGGGCCGCGCTGCCAATCGCAGAGTCGTCATCGTGGTGCTTTCCCCGGAACCTAAAGGCGATGACGACCCGGCACTGAAACAACTTGGGCGTTTTTCCTATGTCAATTCAAATCTCGCTACACCAACTGTGACCGGCCTTTACCCGTGAGTATCATCGCCGTCGCCAGCCCCATCGCTGATCAGGGACAAACCACTACCGCGGTTTCACTCGCAGGCGCGCTGGTCCAGCAAGGTCTTTCTGTAATACTTGCCGATCTGGATCCACGCAACAAACTCGCCGACTATTTCGGCGAAAAAGCTTCGCCGGGATTAACTTTCTTCGATCTGTTTAGCAGCGGCACGCCAAATACTGATAGTGCCGAGACTGTACCGGCGGCTAGCGGCGTCGACGGTATAGCCTTGATCCCGGCAGGCACAGACCTGGCCACATCGGTGCAGGCTATCGGCGCTCAGGAAGGCAAAGGCCTGATCGTAAGCCGGTTTTTATCAAGCCTGGAGGCCGCGTCGGATCCAATCGTGATCAACTGTCCACAGGACCTCGGCATATTAATGGTAAACGCGCTGGCGGCTAGCGATACACTGGTGATTCCCATAGGCGCGGACGCGCTCCAGGACGAATCTCTAGGAGCTTTGCTACAGTTCGCACAAATGGTCGAAAACAGCAAACAGCGGCAGTTAAAAAAGCTCCTCGTTCTCACCCGATACCAGGGAACGCCGGAAGAGGCTGAATCGGTATTGGCGGAAATGAAGGACACCCACGGCGAGTTGGTATGGCCAGGTTTTGTGCCCGCCGACGACAATATCGCGACCGCAGGAGAAAAAGGATTGCCTGTTGTTGAGGTCGACCCCCAAACACCGGCAGCCATTGCCTTTCGGCAAATTATCGGCGAGATTGCCTAGAATCCGGCTATCTGTAAGGAGAAATAGCTAAACACCAATTTTACAACCTGCCCCTGTTGGCCAAGCCCGGAGAGCGAAGCATATGGCAGACAAAATCGACATTCGACCCACTTTCCCTCCATCGCGATCCGTGCCCAGCACTAATATTGCAGATCGCCGGAAAAAACCGGAAGACAAACCCAAACAAAATAAAAAGAGCCCGCCGCGCCACCGGCGCCCCGACCAGGACGAAGGGCAGCATATCGATGAGTACGTCTGAGCCATTGCTTCACGACCGCGAGTAAGCTTCGCTGCCAAACAAGAAAGTACGTAATACAGAAGGCTGCGAGTTTTGCAGAAACCGACGACCTGCGGCAACCGGCGAGGGATAGCTTTTCTAGTGCTCTGAAGCCTGCCGACACCGGCTAACCCCCGGGGTCTACGCAGCCACGAAACCAAAATCAGGCGTCACGTGGTTTTTATTTTTTGGCGGGGCACTAGCCCCTGCCTGAGTGGCCCACAGCGCACGACGCCACTGATATAGCGCTACCGAGATTAAGAAAACCTTGCTAAGAAAGTCTTGCATTA
>DJFY01000128.1:19962-21250 GCA_002431545.1 Cellvibrionales bacterium UBA5860
CCTTGAATGGGCCTAGATATAAAAATCCACGAGCGAAGCCGGCCCCAGCATCGCTACGCCGCTTTCCCCGGTTGGGGCAAAGGCACCAGAGTCGGTGTTGACTTCCCTGCCAGTTGCCGATGGCAGAAGGTTGGCATTAGATTCGTCGTTTTGCGAAGCCTGCCGCTGCTGATCGCCAAACACACCGGCATCTGCCAGTTGCAAACCCTGCTGCTCGAACATCTCGCGCAAGCGAGGCAACGCGGATTCAATCAACTCTCGCGTCTGCGCGTTGCTGGCAAAAAAAGTCACGCTTGAGCGATCGCCCTCGGTAGCGATACGGACTTCGACAGCACCCAGTTCCGGCGGATTCAAACGCAAATCCGCCACGCGCACACCCTGACTGATCAGCCAGCGCAGGTGACCACCGATCTCATTATGCCAGCCCGGTTGTCCGGCCGGCGTGTTCAGTTGTAAAGTCGGCCGGCTGCCCGAGAGCTCGCCGAAAGTGAGGCGGCCGGGTTCTGTCAGCAATCCGGACCCGGAAGTCCCCGTATCCGCGATTCCCGCCTGTAAATTTATCTGGCTGGCAGCCTCTGCTTTTGCGCCAGCCATGAGTTCAGTGGCCAAGTGCTGACTTTGTTGCACCGCGGGCAGGGACTGAACACCGAGCCCTGCCTGACGCTCGTTGGCCAGACGGCCATCTGCGGTTCCGGGTACGGCCGCCTTCCCCAGCGGGCGCTCACTATTGCCGCCAGATTTTTTCGCCGATTGCCGGGCCGAATAAGCCGCCTCGGCCTGCGAATGAACGCCTTGTCCCACCGCTGAAACAGCATCGTTTTCTGGATCATCCTGACTGGGTCGTGCATCACTATCCCCAGCCCTCGCCGCGGTACTGACCTCATCGCTATTCGAGCCTGCCCTGTCGGCATTCGACGGGTCGGCATCCCCATCCGGCAATGATTTGCCGCCCGATGCCTCATTCCGGTCGCGGCTTGCCGCCGGGCTCGCAGTATCTGCCGGGTCCCGGTTCTCAGCCAGGCCCAGGTCGAATTCAGCGATGCCCCCGGATTCCCCGGCATCTTTGCCCGTGTTAGGTCGTGTACTGCGTTGCGTTGCCGTCAGTTCGCTCGGCGCGGCGTATGTGCTCGGCACTACCAGGCTCATGAAAATCCACCACCCGCTGATTGCGGATTGCCGTAAATAGCGGGAATCGGTGCAATTCGCGGGCCAGTGCAGACCGCCTCATTCCTCGTGGCGTTTGTCGCCACCTTGCACGCCGCCGCACCGGGCGCCGGCACGGTCGTCG
>DJFY01000128.1:21436-41128 GCA_002431545.1 Cellvibrionales bacterium UBA5860
ACCGGGCGCCGGCACGGTCGTCCGCCAGCCGCTGCTCACGGCGCTCGCTTTCTCGCGCTCTTTGTGTGCGCCAGTCGGCCTGAACCTCGTCCAGCGCCGTAGTGCGCTGATGTTTATCGACCCAGTCACGCCGTCGGGCGTTCAGCCGCTTCTCGGTGTCGTCCAGTTCCCGCTTCTTCTGATCGATAGCCTGTCGCAGGTTGCCCAGGAAAATTTGAAAGTCGTTTAACTGGCGAGCATTCATGCCCCGATTGCTCGCCGCTTCGAAACGCGCCGCGTATTCGTCGTAGTAGGCCTGCAGTTGCTCGAGCTGTTGTTTGTCGGCGGTGCGCTTGTTTTCCGCACCGGCTAATTGCCGGGCGGATTTGTCTTCAGCCTGCCGGGCCAGCTCGACGATAGTGTCCAATCGACCGGGGTCTTTCACAAGCTTGCTAAACGAGGGTCAAAACACGGACCTAGGGCGCAGAGGCCGCTTGGGAAGCCGGTCCTATCAGGCCTTCCAGGGATCGTAGATCAGCGATACTTTGCGCAAAGGTGACCTGTTGCCCCGCCGGTTGCCGGAGGAATTCCTGCAGGCGCGGATAGGCTTCTATCGCTCTGTCGATGCGTGGATCGGCACCGCGAGCGTAGGCGCCGACGCTGATCAGATCCCGGTTCTGTTGATAAGTGCTATAGGTATCCCTGAAACCGTGCACCAGCGCCAGTTGGTCCGGTTGCGCCAGGCGATTGATCGCCCGGCTCACCGAGGCTTCGACGTCGATCGCCGGATAATGCCCGGCATCCGCCAGTCGTCGGTTCAAGCTGATGTGACCGTCGAGAATCGCGCGCGCGGCGTCTGCGATGGGGTCTGCGGGGTCATCACCCTCGACCAACACGGTGTAGACCGCTGTTATCGAACCGCCACCCTCAATGTTGCCCGCCCGTTCAACCAACTGGGGCAGACGCGTGAACACAGACGGCGGGTAGCCTTTCGATACCGGTGGTTCACCAATGGCCAGGGCTATTTCGCGCTGGGCCTGGGCAAAGCGGGTCAGGGAATCGATGAGCAGGAGCACGTTCAGCCCCCTGTCGCGAAAACTTTCGGCTATAGCAGTCGCACGCCAGGCCCCATGTAGCCGCATCAGGGGCGGATCATCCGCCGGTGTTGCCACCACTACGGCTTTTGCCATGCCCGCTTGGCCGAGGATTTCCTCAACGAATTCCTGCACTTCCCGGCCGCGCTCGCCAATCAATCCAATCACGACGACATCGGCCCCGGTGAACCGGGTCATCAGCCCCAGCAGGCTGCTTTTACCAACGCCGCTGCCGGCAAACAAACCCATGCGCTGACCGCGGCCGATAGTCAGCAATGCGTTAATGGCGCGAATACCCACATCGAGCGGTTCAGTGATCAGGCTGCGCCGTAACGGATTGATGCGCCGGCCATGCAGGGGCACGCGGACATCTGCCTGAATATCGCCACCGCCGTCGAGCGGCTGCCCCTGTCCATCGATCACCCGGCCCAGATATTCGTCGCCAGCGCCGACTTCGCCTCCGCGTCGACAGGGTGAAACCAGCGCGTTCGGGGTCAGGCCGAGGGTATTGCCTACCGGCATCAGATAGATTTTGCCGTTATCGAAACCGACCACCTCGGCTTCGACGTTGTCGCGACCCGGTGTACTCAGCAGACAACGCGTGCCCACCGCTGCCTGACAGCCCCGCGCTTCCAGTGTCAATCCGACCATGCGCACCAGCTTGCCTTTATCGGCGGCCAATACCGGCCAGTGCTCTGCGGCCTTGAGTCGCGCGCGATGTGCCGCCAGGCGGCCGTCGAGCGACAGAAAAGCACCGTCGCTCAGCTGAGAATCCGGCCCGCTCACGGGCCACCTTCAGCGGCCGAGAGCTCGAAGTGACCGCGCAGTAATTCGTCGAGTCGCGCCCGCACCGTGGCATCCACCAACTGGTCGGTACTATGCACCTGACATTCGCCGCGCTTCAGACGCGGGTCGTCGACGATTTGCCAGTCACCAGGAGGCACTGCTTCACCCTGTCCGGCGCGCACTAGGGCGGCATCTTCCGGGTGCAGGTGACAACGCACTTGCAGTGCGGTGGAAGCCAGCACACTGGCGGCTTCTTCGACGGCCACCTTGAGCAAGCCTGGGTCGATCGTGATCTCCCGACGCACCAGTTGTTCGGCAATAGCGCCCGCCAGCAGTACCAGTTCTTCCTCTACTTTTGTCTCCAGGCGCTGAAACGGCCGCACGAACGACTCGAGCAGATGATTGAGTTCGGCAACCTGCGCCTCGATCTGCGCGTGGCCAGCCTGCAATCCCTCCCATCGCCCGACCTCGTAACCCTTCGAGTGGGCCTGTTTTTCCAGATCGGCAACCGCTTGCGGCGACGGCTCGGGCTTTCGGTCACGATAATCGTCAAACACCGCCGGCGCCGTCCAGGGCGTCAGATTCGCCGGTTTTTTTTCTGGTGACAGCTTAGACAAACTGTTCTCCACCCCGTGAGCCGAGTACGATTTCACCCTCGTCCGCCAAACGGCCTGCCACTGTCAGTATCTCCCGTTGCGCCTGCTCCACTTCACTGAGGCGCACTGGACCACGGGTTTCCAGGTCCTCCTGGAGCATTTCCCCGGCTCGTTTGGACATATTTTTGAGGATTTTATTGCGCACCTGGTCGTCGGCCCCCTTGAGCGCGATGATCAATACATCCGAGGATATTTCCCGCAACAGTCGCTGAATGCCCCGATCATCCACTTCCAGCAGGTTTTCGAAGACAAACATCAAATCCTTGATCCGGTCACCCATGCCACTATCGATGGACGATATGGCTTCGACGAGTTCTTGTTCCAAATCTCCGTCGAGATGATTCAGAATATCAGCAGTGGCTTTCAGTCCACCGACGGCTGCCGGCTGAGAGACCGTACCATCGCTGAGTTGCTTTTCCAGCAAGTCATCGAGCTCAGCGAGCGCCGAGGGGTGTACGGTATCGAGATGAGCCACCCGCACGATCGCGTCCTTGCGCACACCTTCAGGCAAATATCCCACGACCTCGGCGGCGTGATCGCTGTCGAGATAGGAGAGGACTATTGCGATCACCTGCGCGTGTTCGTCCTTGATCATCGCCGCGACCGAGCGGGCTTCCATCCAGCGCAGGGAGTCCACACCTTTAGAATCCCGACCGAGCAGCACGCGGTTGATAATGCTCTCGGCCCTGTCTTCCCCAAGCGCCTGCACCAGCACCTTGCGCACATACTCCTCCGTGCCGCCCGACAGCGACGTCACGTCGCCCACCGCCTGGGAAAAACTGGTGACCACCTGTTCAGCCTGTTGGCGGCTGATGTTTTTCAAGCCGGCCATCGCCTCGCCAACCTTGTGAACTTCCTTTGGCCCCAGATGTTTCAACACTTCCGCCGCTGACTGCTCGCCGATACCGAGCAGGAAGACAGCGGCGCGATCGGGGCCTTTCAGGGAGGGAGAACCATCACTCATCCTCGGCAACCCAGCCTTTTACGACCTGCGCCGCGCGCTTGGGATCCTCCATGGCGATCGCCTGGGCCATCGCGATCTGGCGTTCGTAGCCGCTATTGGCACCGGCGCCACCCTGGGCTGACAAGTTGACCTGGTCCTCACCGAGTTGCAATTCACCGGAAACCGCAGGCGCCTCCAGTCCAGGCACCATTGCACGAGGGCCGCCTGCACCAGGCAAGGGACCGCTGTAATTGGCAAGGCTGTTCATCACGGGCCGCAATACGCCAAAGATCAGTAGCGCCACGCCCAGCACCGCCAGTATCTGCTTGCCCAGAGTCCACACCCACGCCTGTTTCCAGATCGGTGTTTCGGGAATCGGCTCCAGAGCCGGCGGCACCAGAAAGGAAGCATTGACCACATTGATACTGTCGCCCCGCTCGGCGTTAAAACCGACGGCTTCGCGGACCAGTTGGGTATAGCGTTCGATTTCTTCCGGCGGCAGGGGCACTCGCGACGCTTCCCCACCATCGCTGGTCTCTTCCCGATAGTCCAGCACGACCGCCACCGACAACCGCCTGATGGTGCCAGGCATTTCGTTGATATGGCTGATGGTGCGATCCAGCTCGTAGTTGGTGGTGGCCTGCTTACTGCTCTGCTGGGGCGCGGACGGCGCCGCATCCTGATCGACACCCTGGGCTATCGTTCCCGCGGGTGGCGGCTGGTTGGAAAGCGCACCCGGCACGCCAGAGGCGCCGGCTGTCTTACTTTGCTGTTCGGAAACCTGTTCGCTGCGCACGCGCGAATTGTCCGGACCGAAAACCTCGCTGGTTCTTTCAACGCTGGTAAAGTCCATGTCCGCCGTCACCTGCGCACGGACCTTGTCGGCCCCGAGCACCGGCGCCAGCAGCGCCACAATGCGCTGGGAATAATCGTGCTCGAGCTTGCGTACAAGGCTGTATTGCTCGGTACTCATCGCCAGTTCGCTGGCACTGCCGCCGGACGTCAACAGGCTGCCCCGTTGGTCGACCACCGAGACACTGTCCGGCGACATACCGGGCACACTGGAGGCCACCAGGTGCACGATACCGGCAATCTGGGAATCGCCCAGCTCACTGCCCGGGTACAGGGCCACCAACACTGAGGCACTGGCGCCGGCCCGATTGCGCAGGAAACCGGCTCGCTTGGGCACGGCAAGATGCACGCGTGCGCTGCGCACGCCTTCGAGTGTACTCACGGATTTTGACAGCTCGCCCTCAAGCGCCTGGTGATAGCGGGCTGTCTCGAGAAATGAACTGGTGCCGAAGCTCTGCTCCTCCTCAAGCAACTCAAATCCTCGCATGCCACCTTTGGGCAGGCCCTGGCTCGCCAGTTTGATGCGCAAGTTGTGGATCTTGTCCGCCGACACTGCAACAGTGCCGCCCTGCAATCGATATTTAACTTTTTCCCGATCCAGCACCGAAATCACCGGCGCCATGTCGCGCTCCGACAGGTCACTGAACAGAGGCACATAATTGGGCTCGCTCGACCAGGACACGACGCCCACGCCGACGGCGATACTCAGGGCCAGTCCGATCAACAGGCCGATCTGGCGCACCACCGGCAACCGGGTCAGGCCGCTAAAAGGTTTGACCACACTATCCTGACTCACCACCGCCATAACACAACGCTCTCCAACTACTACTCACAGATACCCGCAAGGCACCCGTTATTATGTGGCCGGCATTAAACCGGCATGTTCATGATTTCCTGATAGGCGGATAACAGGCGATTCCTCACCTGCGTTATCGCCTGAAAAGAAATGTTGGCCTCCTGTACCGCGACCATCACGGACGGTAGATCGACATCGGGCTCACCTCTGACGAACGCCTCCTTGAGATGCGTCGCCTGCGCCTGCGCTTCACTGACCCTGGCCAGCGATTCAGAAAACACTCGGCCAAATTCATCGCCGCCGCCCTGGGCGGCCGCACCCTCAACAGGGCCAGTGCCCGCCTGAGCCTGCGCCGCCAAGACACGCATTTGCGCCAACACCTGATTCACATCAATCTGGCTCATCTATCTGTTTCCCCTTTTTTTGTCTTCAGCTGCTGGCAAACTGGCCGAAGCTGAATCCACACTACTCAGTAATATATTGCCTGGCTGTCAACGCTAATTTGGCGGCCTCTGTTGTGGCTAATAAATTGGGTAAATAAAATTGCTCGGCATGGATAACTCAATCGGTATTAACTGCCCTTAAGTCCCTGCGATCCCAGGCAAGGCAACACCGGCCTCCCGCAGCTTCGCCAATTTATAGCGCAGGGTGCGCGGGCTGATACCGAGACGCTCCGCCGTCTCCTTGCGGCGCCCGTTTGCGGCCCGCAGCGCCTCGACAATCATTTCACACTCCCGGTCGCGCAGCCCGCTTTCCCAGGCGGAAACGTCGGCATGCTCGCCGGTTTCCGCTTCGACCAGGGGAATGTCTACCGAGGTATCAATTTCAAGGTGAATATCTTCGGTTTCTATGACGTTCCCGCGGCTAAGGATTTCGGCGCGCTGCATAACATTGTGCAACTCTCGAACATTGCCCGGCCAACGATGCCCAAGCAGCCGCTGCCTCGCTCCTGGCGCCAGCACCCGGGCACCACCCTTGCTAAACCGGGAAAGAAAGTACTCGGCCAGCGGCACCACATCGCCGGGACGATCGCGCAAGGGCGGCACGGTCAGCGGAAAAACATTGAGGCGATAATAGAGATCTTCCCGAAAACGACCCGCCTGCACCTCCTGCAGCAAATCGCGATTGGTCGTGGCGAGCACGCGCACATCTAGGGCAACTGCACTCTTGCCGCCGAGACGCTCGACTTCTTTTTCCTGCAACACACGCAACAATTTGGCCTGCAAACCAATATCCATTTCGGATATCTCATCGAGCAAGAGCGTACCGCCCTGGGCTTGCTCGAACTTGCCGGCGCGAGCCTGGTAAGCTCCGGTAAAAGCGCCTTTTTCGTAGCCGAACAGCAGAGACTCCAGCATCGTTTCCGGTAGCGCCGCACAATTAATGGCGACAAAGGGCTGATCGCGGCGCGGCGATCCCTGGTGAATCGCGTGGGCAACAACCTCCTTGCCGACACCGGATTCCCCGCTGATCATCACTGTCGCTTCCGAGTCGGCCACCCGCAGCGCCAGCGCCATGAGTTTTTGGGAGCGCTCGTCGACCATGACCGCAGTCTCATCACCGGGCGCCTGGCACCCGGCGAGCCGCGTTACCATTTCTATCAACACCTCGGCTTCAAAAGGTTTCACCAGGTAATCTTCGGCGCCATCGCGCATCGCGCTGACCGCCTTTTCAATGGTGCCGTAGGCAGTCATCAGCGCAACCGGCATCTGCGGCCAGCGACACTTGACCGCCCGCAGCAATGCGTGGCCGTCCATGGCGGCCATCTGCACGTCGGTGACCACCAGATCGACATGCTCCGCCCCAAGGGTCTGCAAGGCCTTTTCGCCATTTTCCGCGACCACCGGCCGGTAGCCGGCAAGTTGTAACGTATCGCTCAAAGCCTCGCGCAACATGTCGTCGTCTTCGACAATCAATACTGTGATTTCGGTCATCGCGACACTCCACCGACTGCCTGCCAGGTCTGTTGCAAGCGATCTTCCGCAAAATCGACTTCGACATCAGGCGACAGGGTAGCGGCGGCAAACACCTCAGAAGCTGCCTTTACCGAAGCCTGCAAGGGCAGATCGATAGTGAAGGTACTGCCGACACCCGGCGCGCTGTGCACGGCTACGTTTCCGCCATGGCTGCGCGCGGTCGTCGCCACCACCGCGAGACCAATGCCGGTGCCGTTTTCCCGTGTTGTAAAAAACGGATCAAAGACTTTTTCGCAAAGCTCCGGCGTCATTCCCTCGCCCCTGTCGGAGACGGTAATCGCCAGTCGGTCGCGCCGGACAGTTATCGCCAGTGCCACGTCCGTTTCTTTGCCGGAGGTTTCGACAGCGTTGTCGACCAGATTCAATACGGCGCCGACCAGTGCATCCCTGTCACCCCGGATAAACCCCGGTGCTTCGGGTAGATCGAGGCTGACCTGACACCGAGCACCCCTTGCGGCCACCGCAGAGTCCGCTGCGGCTGTTAACTCACGGGCCAGATCCGCCACTTCGATGACCTGCCAGGCAAAGGGCGTCCCGCGTACGAAATTCAGCATACTGTCGACCAGACTTTCCATATGCCGCAAACCGGCCGCCACTTTGCGGGCCTTGTCGATACGCTTGTCGTCGCTCAACCCGGGTGCCGCCAGATGCCCGCTGTACAACAGCGCAGAACTCAACGGCGTGCGAACCTGATGCGCCAGCCGAGCGGCCATTTCGCCCAACGCCACAAGGCGTTGCTCGCGGGCGTTCGCCTCCTTCAGTTCATACAGGCGCGTCATGTCGGTCAGCAAAATGACTTGCTCATCGCCGCTCTCGAGGTAACGGGTATTAACAGAAAGCCGACGGCCACTATTGAGCACCAGTTCGGATTCGGACGGCAGTTCGTCAGCCACTGTCGCCTTGAGCACATCCTGCCAGCGGCGCGGCGGCAGGGGTTGGCCGCCGAGAAACTCTGTCGCCGCCGGGTTGGCCTCTCTGATCACACCGGCGCTATCGACAACGACAACTCCCCCTGGCAGCGCGTCCATCAACAGGGCCAGGCGGTTGGCCAACCGTTCTTTTTCCGCGAGATCCCGCAGACGTTGGGAGCGGGCTTCCGACAATTCCTGCGTGAGGGTACCGATTCGTTGCTGCAGGACCTGATAGCTGGCATCGAGCTCGGCAGAGACCCGACTGAAAGTCTCAAAGGCCTCCTCAAGCTGTTTCTTATCCAAATCAGAGGTATCCGCCACAGTCAATTTTCCTGTCACTTGAGCATTAAAACGACATTATTTATGCCGCAACTCAAGCAAAAGCAAAACTCGTGCCTAGATTAAAAACCTTTATTAAACAGGATATTAAGGGGGCTTTGTATAAACTGCGTCAAAAACCTGACGCGGAATGCATGCGATTGATGTCGTACTTACGGATTTTTTCGACAAGTGTCGTTCTTTGCAGGTTAAGCAATCTTGCCGCTCGGGAAACGACCCAGTTGGTACGCTCCAGCGCCTCTCGGATCAGACTGATCTCAATCACGCGCAGGTGCTCCTTCAGATCGATGCCATCTTCCGGCAGAGACATGACACCCACCGCCGCCATACTGTCGAATGCCTCGTCCGCGTCGGCTGCAAAATCGAAATGCGCGCCGGGACGGTCTTCGGCTTGCGCGACCCAGTCCTCATTTGCCCGGTACTTGGCCGGCAGATCCTGGCGGGTCACCGGCTTGCCCGGAAACAACAGGCCAAGACGAGCCACCAAATTCTCCAGCTCCCTGACGTTGCCGGGCCAGGGATAGTCAGCCAGCGCAGCCAGCGCACCGGGTGTCATCCGCGGAGCCGGTTGACCCTCGCTCGAAACCCGCTTGATAAAGCGCGCGATCAACATGGGGATATCGCTGCGCCGATCAGCGAGCCGCGGAACCTCAATGGGAAATACATTCAAGCGGTAAAACAGATCGAGACGAAACCTGCCCTCAGATACCAGATGCTCCAGGTTGCGGTGGGTTGCGGCAATGACGCGGACATCGGTACTTATCGTTTTGTTGCTACCGACGCGCTCAAAAGACTGCTCCTGCAATACGCGCAGCAATTTGATCTGCATCTCCAGGGACATATCGCCGATCTCGTCGAGAAAAAGCGTGCCGCCGTCAGCCATTTCAAAACGTCCACGCCGCGAAGTAATGGCGCCGGTAAACGCACCCTTTTCGTGGCCGAACAACTCTGATTCCAGCAAATCCATGGGAATGGCGCCGCAATTAACCGGCACAAAGGGTCGACCGGACCGGTTCGATTGGGCGTGCAGGCTGCGCGCGACCAGTTCCTTGCCGGTACCGGACTCGCCCAGCACCAGGACCGTAGCGTCGGAGTCGGCAACCTGGGCAATAAGGTCTCGCACCATCTGAATCGCGCGACTGGTGCCGATAATATCGACCTTCTCCTGGCGTCGGTCTACGCGACTGCGGGATTTCTCTTTTAGATCGATAACGGCTTCGGCTTCAGCCAGCAGGTCCTGCAGCTCTTTCTGTGTGAGGGGAGCATGAAGCACACCCAGCACCTGTTGCTCGGTTTGCAGGGCCTGCGCATGATGGCCGTGCTCGCCCTGCACGAGAATCACCGGCAGCGCGCGCTCCAGGCGATCGACAGCACGTAACAGCGACGGCAGGCGCTCGATGTTGTTTTGGTCGGCAAATATGACCGCTGCCTTAAAAAGCCGACCGGGCTCGACACTAACACCTGCCGTACAATCGGCGGCGTCCAGCACTTCGTAGGGCTGCTCGAGAAAATCCAGGATGGTTTGCAGTTCGCGGGTAAAGTCAGCATCTGAATCAATAATCAGTATGGCAGCTGATCTTGCTGACATTCATTTCTCTCCTGCTCCCCGGGGTGACGACTTCGCAATCTGGTTTGGTTGTGCCGGCACTAATACGCCAGCCACCGTGCACGCTTATCGTATTCTTGTAGCTAACCCGCGCCTGGACAATCTAAACGGCGCCGGTTGGCAGCGGCCACTATAGCACTTACCTGCAAAGCTCGCGTGAGATTCTTCCAAAGGCAGCGGAATAAAGTCAACCGAAGCGCTACTGAAACAGTGGAAAACGAAGATGAATAAACGTATTACCCGCCTTGTTGCCAGTTTTATTGCCGACGTTGCAAGGCAATTTTTTTTCGGTGCTGGCGAAAGATCAGCCGCTGAAGCTCGTCCTGAACTTCCTGGCTCATACCTGCAAAGCGAAGCCCGACCGCAGCGCCAGGCGAGTCATTCGGACCAGCGCCATCGTCGCGCGCGACTCCGCGCCCATAGACCTCGAGCGGCCTCGGCATAACAGGATCGACAAATATCCTGACGCGAAGCCAGCGGTCCGGTTGCGGTGGAGCCAGGCTCCGCCATTCGACCGCGGTGGCACCCAGCTTAACTGGCACAGCCGGCGGCAAATTGAGCTGCTCGCGAATTAACCCCGCGGTCAGATCGAGAAGCAGATTGAGCTTGAGGTCTATGCGCTCGAGTTCCGCCTGGAAAGCCGAAGCGTCCTCCTCACCACGCGCACCCGGCTCACCCTGATGGGTCAGCAGGCGCAGTAAGACCTGGTTGGCTTCATTGGCGACAGCCAACTCCTGATCGCCGGGTTCTTGAGAATAGTCCCACAATAGGGCAAAGGCACCCTGGTATATCAGGCCGCCAAAGAGATCATTTTCGGCACGATCAGTCATCGCTCGCGCTCCCTTTCAACGAGCCGTCACTGTATCAAACCAGTTCGCTTAGCAATCAGCAAGCAATCGGGAACCTACAAGAGATAAAGATTGGTGGCCAGAGGCCCAATGCCGCTGGAAGGGGAGTCAGGAGGTTTTGCCAACATCCTGGTAGGCTTTGGCGGCCTCACGACCCTGGCGCAACTCGTTAAACTGCTTAAAGCTTTCGTCACGGGCCTGTTTGACCATAGCGGCGAGTTCGCTGTTCAACTGCATCAATTGTTGCAGGGAATCGTGAACCTGCCGTGTCTCACTTTCAGACATGGGCGCCTGCAGGGCACTCACCATATCGCCGCGACGCTGGCGCTCGAGCTCGGCGATCTGCTGCCACTCGCCACGACCCGCCTGATCGATCATGTCGCGAGAGAGCTTTATCGCCTGCTCCAGACGCGCCTGCCGGTCGATGCTGGTGATATCTGCTGCCGACATCAAACCTGACCTGCCGTTTCGGTTTTGACCTCGGGCTGGACGGCAATACCGTCCCAACCGGACTTGATCTGCCTGATAAGCTCGACAACTTCGTCAACGGCTACCGGGTCGCTGTCGACGTTCGCACGCAACAGCCGGGTTTCCATATAATCGTAGAGGTTGCGAAGATTCTCGGCAATACCACCACCGGCGTCCATATCCAGGGCAGCGCGCAGATTATCGATAATGGCGATCGCCCGGCCCAACTTCTCTCCCTTGGTCTGAACATCGCTGCGTTCAATTGCACCCCTGGCTGCGGCCAGGTTATCGAGCGCACCGTTAAACAGCATCGCAATGAGCTGGTGAGGCGAGGCCTCGGGCACTGCCCCGTGGCGTTGTACGTTTCGGTATTGCTGCATTGCGGAGTCGGGATTACTCATCGATACGGTTTCCGATGTGAATGATTAGCTGTTTCCGTTGCCTTGACTGATGGCACCGGGCAGGGTGTTTAACTGCTGCGCAAGAAAATCGCTGGTTTGGAGAAGCTGGGACAACAGGACGTCAAGGGCCGTAAACTTGGCACGGGTCCGGGATTCAAAGGACTCCATACGCAACTCGAGCTTTTCGCGCTGATCAGCCAGATCATCGATCTGGTCGGAAAGACTCTCCGTACGCAGGTCAAGTACACTATCAGCGCCCAGAAATGCGTCGAGCAATTCATCCAGCTTGCCGGCGACGCCGTCATTGAAGGAGATCGAGCCGCGCAATCCAGTCGCACCACCGGTAACACTGATGGCCAAACCTTCGGTAGCGCTACCGAGCGCGCCGGTCAGGGTCTGACCGGAACCGATTGCCGTCACACCGCCGATTGTGCCGGCCACATTAAGTCCATCGATGCCTGCACCCACGGCTAAACCCAGCGTCGCGGCAGTGTTGGTGTCGACCTGTGTGATCTCCACAGTCGAGCCGGAACCGTAACTGGCGGAGTTGACCTCTAGACGGTTGTTCACCGAGTCATATGCCACCGTGACGCTGACGCCAGCATCAGCAAGCGCACTGTCGGCGTTGATGCGAGCCTGCACTTCGGCAGCCAACGCAGCGCCGGACGTATAGCTTCCCGCAGTTAAAGTGATCACACCGCTGGTAACACCGTCGACCTTGAGCGACAGCGTGTCGTTGTTGCTATCAATGGTCACACTGGCGCTGGAGAAGTCGGGCAGCACACCCGCCCCCTGGTAAGCGCCCTGAGTCGCGAGTTGCGTGACATTGATTGCGTAGTCTCCGGGGACTGTTTTTTCGGTAGACGAGACAAAGCTGATGGCGCTGTCTGTCACCGTCGCGCCCGAAGCAAAGAGGCCAACCAGATCATCGAAGTTTTTATCGAAGACACCATCGAGAATAGCGTTGTCCAGCGACAGCGTGCCATCGGTTTCTGTGGTGATTCCAATATCGGCCAAGCGCTGTAGAGCAGCGCTACCGCCGACCGCCCCGGTCAGGGCAGCTCGAACTTTTCCGGTGACACTGTTAAGCGTGAAATCGCCCAGTAGAATCCCCGCTTCGAGCGTGTCGGTATTGAAACTCGACAGACTGTTTATGGTTTCGACAAAGCTGTTGTAGGCATCAATGAATTCGGTGATGGTATCTTGAACTCCCGCCCGGTCGCGCTCGATAGTAAGCCCGACAGGCGTGCCCGTAGTCACCGACTGTAATGTCAGGTTCACATCCTGAATGGCGCCCGATACCGTGTTGCTGGCGCTGGTGATAGCCAGGCCATTGATGGTCAACTGCGCATCCTGTGCAGCCACGGTTTGCGTCAGGTTGGTTTCGGTGGCGTTGAAAGCCAGTTGTCCCAGTCCCGCAGTGCCGGATTCGACAACGGAGATTTCCAGGCTATTTTCCGCACCGGTATCACTGGAGGAAAACAACAGGCGATAACCGGTACCGTCGTTGACGATCGCCGCAGTAACATCGATGCCAGCATTGTTAACCGCGTCGCGAATACCCTCTAGCGTATTATTGCCGCTGTCGATGGTGATACTCGCCGATGTCTTGGCAGAATTGACGACGAAACCATTGTAGGTATCCGAACCGGCGTCGTAATCGGTAGTGCCAAAGCGAAAAGTGATTTCGCCCTCGCCGACAACATCTGTGATCGCGTTGTATACTCCCGAAGCCAGCGAATGCGTTTTAGCCAGCTGGGTGACCTCTATATCATAACTACCTACCGTAGCTTCAGCGCCGGCAGTAGCAGTAAAAATATCGCTATTGGAAACCTTTGCGTTCCGTGCCTGGAAGGTATTGGTCGACAACAAACCAGATAAGGAAGACTGTAACGTCGACAGCGCTCCCTTAAGGGAACCAAAGGCCGAAAGCTCAGCCTGAAGTCGCGCCTCATTTTTTAGCAGCCGGTTATCTGCAGGCGTTCTTTCAGCGGCAACGAGCTGGGCAACCAGACCATCTATGTCCAGTCCCGACCCGAGCCCGCTCGCTGTTATTGCCATAATCGCCTCCGGCTATTACCGCGCCACGCGTAACCGCACATATTTATGCCACTTATGCCCCGCTGGCCTCGCGATTTCCTTTCGGTTGCCGCATTGCTACCGCTAATAACCATTCGCTGAGCACAGATTGTGCCAATTCAACCGATGCACCGACTCGCAGGTTGAGAACCTCCGCAAGCGCCTGAATTAACAGGCTTACAGCGCACTAACTCTGCTGTCATTCAACTCCGGGTCCGCTACCGGCGGCAAAACCTTGCCGCCGGCGGAAAGCCATGGCCTGAAGCGACAAGCGCGTAGTACCTTAGGCCGAAAAAAAAGGGAGGCGCCCGAAGACGACTCCCATTCCATAGTCGCTACCTGGTGGAATTACTGGAGAAGCGCTAGCACGTTCTGCGGCTGGGCATTGGCCTGCGCCAGAATTGTTATACCGGCCTGTTGCAGGATCTGCGCACGCGTCAGGTTAGCCGTTTCCGCGGCGAAGTCCGCGTCCTGGATTCGGCTGCGCGATGCTGTCAGGTTTTCCGCCGTGGCTTCGAGGTTAGCAATTGTGGATTCAAAGCGATTCTGAATCGCACCGAACTCACTACGCAGGTTACTGATCGCCGTCAATGCCGCATCAACCCGCGTAATCGCAGTCTCTGCGTTAGCCACAGTGGTTACCGAAGCCGTATCCAGAGCAGAGTTACCGAGTGCCAGCGAAGTAGCGGAAAAACCGATTCGGGCTGCCGTGCCGCCAACAGTGATCTGCTCCGCAGCAACCAGACGGATACTGCCCACGTAAATGTTAGTTTCCGATGCTGCGCCCGAGGCAAATCCCGCGGTCGTCGTGTTAGTCGAGTTGTTCGTACCTTCCAGTACACCCAAGCCATCAACAGTCGCTTGCCCCCGATCCTGAATAATCGAGATATCACGGCCGTCGTTAGCAGTAAGCGTCAGCCGCGTATTAGCGCTATCGTAACTGGCAGTAACGCCGGTCGCCGAAGTATTGGCGTTTATCGCCGCGACATAATCGTCGGCACTGATCGCGCCGTCGGCGGTACCGTCGTAATTGGTATAAATCGCCACGCCGTTAATGGTTAAGTTGTAATCGTCTTCCGTGGCAGCAATTGCCGTTGTCGCAGTGTTGAACTGCGCTGTAGTGTCTGCGGTCGCTGTCAGCCCCGCGATACCCGAGGCGTTGATCGCCTCGACCTTGGACTTGGCTGAAGCATCGGTTGAAGCTACCACTGTCACCGCGGCTCCGCTACCTAGAGCGAGAGTGACATCTCCGCTGGAGATAGCACTGGTGTCCACACCCGCGCCCTGTTGACCCACCGATAGAGTCGAGTCATAAGCCACACCGCCCACATAGTCAGCGGTTTTACCGATCGCGGTCAGACGCGTGCTGGTGTTAAGGTTGACATTGATGGTATCGCCCACATTGGCGCCTACCTGAAACTGAGCACTACCAAAAGTGCCATCGAGTATCTTTTGTCCGTTAAAGGAAGTCTGCACTGCCACCCGCTCGATTTCAGCCAGCCGCTGTTGCACCTCCTGATCCAACGCGGCCCGGTCGCTGGCACTGTTAGTGGCGTTTGCCGATTGCACCGCCAGTTCCCGAATTCGCTGCAGGTTGTTCACCACTTCGTTCAGGGAACCTTCACCGGTCTGGGCCAACGAAATGCCGTCGCTGGCGTTTCGTATCGCCTGGTTTAGACCGCGAATCTGAGTGGTAAACCGCTCTGAAATTGCCAGACCAGCTGCATCGTCCTTCGCACTGTTAATCCGCAAGCCGGATGACAGCCGTTGGAATGAAGTCGCCAGCGAGCCCTGGGACGTATTCAGATTCCTCTGCGCCGTCAGCGATGAAATGTTCGTGTTAATAAACTGGGCCATAAATAAATCCCCTACTTGTTATTTCCCGACTTGCCGTCGCGATCCCGGTGACTTCTCTGTCTCGACAGGCAGTCGACGATCGCATTTGCTGCTGAAACACCAGTTGGTCATGGCCACTGGCTTCAGGTAACACTACTATCGACAGAGCATAAGGAAACTTAAGAAGATTCTTTAACTTTGTGACGGAACGCACATATGCAGCGCGCCGGGGAGGCGGGGGCGACCCCCTATAAACCAATAACCTACTGTTTATAAAGGGTTATTTTTTATTTATAGCAGGTTGAATAATGACAAGCCCTGGACCTGAATATAGCTTTGCTGGGCAGCCTGCAAGGCTACTGTCTGCAGGTTGAGGCGGCTGATGGCCTCGGCGAAGTCGATATCCTCAACATTGGATTGGGCTTCGCGCATCTGCAGGATGAAATCCTCGTTTACCTGGGTCTGGCTATCGATATTGTTCAGCCGCGTACCGATTTGTGTGCGCACGCCGACGATATGTTCCAGGGCACGATCCAGGTTGTTCAGCTGCTGGTTAACCTCGTTGTGCAAGTGGGCACGCCCTGTGGGTGAGTCGGGGTGCGCTGTCAGCGCATTCGCCAGGGCATCCACCGTGGTAAAGACGTCCTGGGTGGCAGCCGGTGCTACTGTAAAGGTGTCGCTGTCGGCGGGCTCACCGTCAATGGTGAGCGAAACCCCATTAAACACTATCGCCTCTCCGGCCACATAGTTGCCCGAGGCGACAACACCACTGGCCACACCGGTCACCTGATAGGTCACCGGATCCGTCGGCGCCGCCTGGGTGAAGGTAATCGTATAGGTATCGGGCACGAAGGCGCCATTGAGCGATGCCGCCCCCACCACGCCGGTACCGGTGTTGGCAGGATTCTGAAGCGCTGTGTATACGCCGTTGCCGGTATCGATCAATTGAAACACGGCAGCGCCGGCATCGTTTGTCGGCACCTGCACGCCGGGGCCGATCTGGGCAAACACCTGCCCCTGATCACCGCCGTAGGTTAAGGTGCCGCCGGTGAAAGCAAAAGGTTGATTGTTGACCTGAAAACCGGCAAACAAATAGTCGCCGTTGGCGTCTCTGGAGTTTGCCAAAGCAAGCAGTTCGTCGAGACGCGTACGCATTTCGCTGGCAATGGCCTGCCGATTATCGACATTGAGGCTATCGTTGTTGGCCTGGATCGCTAGTTCACGTACCCGCTGCAGGATGTTTTCCACACCAACCAGGGCGTTTTCCTCAAGCGCCAGTTGGGTTTTCGCAAGATCAGCGTTGCGCCCGTATTGCTCTACCGTGGCAATCTGCTGCTTGATATCGAGAACCCGCGCCGCGCCGGCCGGGTCATCCGAGGGTTTGTTGATCCGCTTGCCGCTGGATATCTGCTGCTGGGTCTGTGCCAGTTTGCTCTGCTGGTCCAGGATGGCGCTGACACCCTGGCGAAAGATCTGGTTGGTTGACAATCGCATCATATTAACCCGCAGTTGCGTTCAACAGGGTCTGAAATACCTCATCGGCAGTCGCCACCACCTGCGCCGCCGCCTGATAGGCCTGCTGAAAGCGCAACAGGTTGGCGGCCTCCTCTTCCAGGTTGACACCGGCTACCGCATCACGCGCGTCCAGCGCCCGTTGCATCAGCAGCGTTTCAGTTTCCAGTCCAGTCTGTGCTTCCCGGGTGACAGTGCCAACATCGGCAACCAGCTGCCCGTACAACTCGCCGATGTTGGCAGTACCGCCACTAAACAGCTGCTGATCCTGCAGGCCTGCCAGCGCCAGGGCATTGCGGTTGTCACCGGCAGCACCGGTATTGGACACCAGCGTGATGGTGTCGCCGGCCTGGGGAATGCCGGAAAGCGTAAAACTGGCATCGCCGAAACCGGTAAAGGCAAAGGTTTTTCCGCCACTATCGGTCGAAGGATCATAAGCGAGCGGCCCTGCCGGCCCCCCGCTGACATCGTAGCCGGGTACTCCCGGGCCAAAGGCGTCGGGATTGAAGGTCAGTGTAATCGGCGAAGCCAGGGGCAACCCTGCGGGATCGCTGACCGCCAGATCACTGATGGCACCGGAGCCGCTATTGGCCACAGCCAGATCTGCGCGCACCGGCGCGGCAGCGGCAATCTGGCTCGGGTCGATCAACTGAACGCCAAACTGACCGGCAGCATCGTGCACCGGACGCACCAGGAAGGCATCGCCCGCCGCTGGCACGCCGGCGACGTTAATGGTAATGCCATCGAGTGAGAAGGGTCCGGCGCCGGAGGTGACCGTACCATCCGAAGTCCGTGTCACCACCCACTGGGCGCCATCGTACTGCACCTGGTAATCACTGGCCTGTAATGCGGTGACATCATCGACGGTAACCGACACGGTCGCGCTGCCCGTGTTGTTATTGGCGGGCACAACACTGGGACTCATGCTGGTAAAAAAGTCGCCGCCGAGCAGATTGTTCAAATCCATACCCAGGTTGTGCTGAGTATTAAAAGTCTCGGTCAGGCTCAGGGCGACACGACCCAGCCCATTGCGGGCGGCATCGATAACCCGGGTGCGAAAGTCGAACAAACCCTGCAATTCACCGCCGCTGAGAACGCCGCCAAGGGCGACAACAGTGCCGTTCACACCGCTGATCCCAATGTCCAGGCTGCCTGGCGTGGTGGCACTTGGGGTCACTGTCAGGGTCTGGGGGTCGCCGCCGATCACCAGCGGTTGTCCCGTGCCCACCATAATGTCGACTGTGCCGTTGCCTTTTTTCTGCACGGTGATACCGACTTTTTGCGACAATTCGCCCAGCAAACGATCGCGCTCATCGAGCAGATCGTTGGGCGGCGAGCCGGCTGACGCTGCCGCCGCCCGGGCAATCTCGGTATTGAGTCGGGCAATACGCGCTGCCAGGTCATTGATTTCTCCAACCACTGCGGTCGCCCGGTCGTTGGCTTCGGCCTCAAGTCCGGCCAGGCTGCCATCGAGGGCCTGGAAACGATTGGCCAGCTCCTGGGCATGACCGAGCAAAATCTGCCGCTCGGTCATCGAGCCGGGGTTATTGGCTACCGCCTGTAACGAGTCGAAAAACTGTTGCAACGCGTTGGCCAATCCGGTGTTGGCACTGCCCACCAGATCATCCACACGGCTGGTCAGGCCCGACATGGCGTCGTAGTAACCAAGGCTGGCAGCCTGATTCAGCACCTGGTCTACCAGGAACTGGTCGTAGGCGCGCTCGATAGAAGATACGCCGACGCCACTACCGGTGTAGTGGCCATCGGTGAGGTTTGGCGTAAGGGCATCGAAATGAGTGATCTGCCGGCTATAGCCCTCGGTATTGACATTAGCAATGTTATGACCGGTGGTGTTCAGAGCCTGCTGCAACGACAATAAGGCAGAAGTGCCGATACCGAGAATATCAGCCATTTAAGTCTCTCCGCGGCGCCGCAAACAAAGCACCGAGTGGCCCGAGCCATAAAGATCAAGGGTAGTCACAATAGCGACGCCTGGGGTGTTTTCTTTAATGCCAGCGTGGTGCTCGCCCGTTCTGCGTCGGCACGATCGAGTCGGGCCTTGATACCAAGGATTTTGTCGGCATAGGCCGGGTCGGTCGCGTAACCCGCGGCCTGCAGACCTCTGGCAAAGTATTCGTCGCGTCCCCGATGCTGCAGCGCGTCGCTGTAACGACCGTTGGCCTGCAAAAACTGCACGTAGTCGCTAAAGGCTTCGCCCAGCGACCCGTAGGAGCGGAAGTTCGCCATTTCCCGACGTGCAATGCCGTTGCGGTATTCGACGGTTTGGCGCGCGACGCGATCGCCCTGCCAGCGCTGGTCAGCCTTGATACCAAAAAGATTGAAACTGCTGCCGCCGTCCGCGTGGCGAATCACCTTTTTACCCCAGCCCGTTTCGAGGGCTGCCTGGGCTATCAACAGGTTTTCGCTGACGTTCAGTGCGCGTGCAGCGCGCGCGGCATGGTCGCGCACGGCATCAATAAACTCCGTCATACCCGCGGGCCGCCAGTGGCGCTTCGCCGCTGGCGCGCCGCTCGCCGAAACTGCACCGGGGGCCAACGCCTCAACGCGGTCGCGCACCGGCGTCGCTGCAGCATCAGCCTTACGCAACAG
>DJFY01000128.1:41413-65075 GCA_002431545.1 Cellvibrionales bacterium UBA5860
TGCCGTACCGGCAAATCAGCCTCCTGGTCCATCTCACTACCGTCAGTTGAGGCGTCGCTTGTCGGGGCGCCGCCGAGCTGGCGTTCGACGATTGCCGCCAGCCCAATACCACCGTTGCGCGACATATCCAGGGACACCTGTTGGTCGAACATTTCCTGGTACATGGTCATTTGGTCGGAATCGAACAAGCCACCCTGGGGCAGGGTATCGCGCATGGATTTAAGCATTATCTGAATAAAAATCGACTCGAACTGCCGCGCCACTTCGCGCGTAGCGCCCTGTTGATCCGACCGCGCCTGCGCCCGCAATTGCGCCGTACCGCTGAAGTCGTGATATACCGCAGGCGCCGCCATGAGAAGTCTAGATCACCGTAAGCTGGGCGCGCAGAGCGCCTGATTGCTGGAGTGCTTCGAGAATCGCTACCAGATCACCCGGCGCGGCACCGACCTGGTTCACCGCTTTGACGATCTCGTCCAGACTCACGCCCGGATTAAACAGAAACATACGGTTATTTTCTTCGGTGATCTCGACCGTGGAACCTGGCACTACCACCGTTTCGCCCCGCCGTGCAAACGGTTCCGGCTGACTGACACCGATGTCCTCGGCAATGGAGACCGTCAGATTGCCGTGGGCAACGGCCACCGGCATGACGCGCACGTGGCTGCCAATAACAATGGTGCCGGTGCGCGCATTGACGATCACCCGCGCCGGCGCCTCGCCCGGTTCGACCACGATATTTTCCAGCGTCGAGACAAAAGCGACTTTTTGCGCCGCATTGCCCGGTGCACGGACCTGAATCGACGTAGCATCCATTGGCAATGCAACGCTATCACCCAGGACGTCATTAATTTTTTCCGCCAGGCGTTGGGCAGTGGTGAAGTCAGGCGAATTCAGATTGAGCACCAGATCACCCCCCTGGCTAAAGGGGGACAGGACGGCACGCTCGACCGTTGCACCATTTGGCACGCGACCCACACTCGGCACATTGACCGTGACGCGCGAGCCGTCACTGCCTTCAGCGCCAAAACCGCCGACCACCAGGTTACCCTGGGCAATGGCGTAAGTCTGTCCGTCTGCGCCCTTGAGCGGCACCATCAGCAAACTACCACCGCGCAGACTTTTGGCGTTGCCGATGGATGACACGGTGACATCAATGGTCTGGCCCGGTTTGGCAAATGGTGGCAGGTCCGCATGTATCATGACAGCGGCCACGTTTTTCAGCTGGGGGTTGATATTCGGCGGCACCACGACGCCAAGCTGCGCCAGCATGCTCTTCAGACTCTGTACGGTAAAAGGCGCCTGCGTGGTTTGATCCCCGGTACCATCCAGTCCCACCACCAGGCCATAGCCCACCAACTGGTTGCTCCTCACACCGGCGATGGATGTCAGGTCTTTGATTCGCTCAGCATAGCCGACACCGGAGAAACACAGGCACAAGGCACAGGCGACAAAAGCCGGGCGAAAACGCTGCAGTATTCCAGTCATCAGCTAATTCTCCGGGACACCTAGAACGGCCAGATCGGACTCATGAAAAAGCGCACCAACCAACCGGAGGTGTTGGCCTCATTCAGGGCGCCGGTGCCACCGTAAGAAATTCTGGCATCCGCCACCTGGGTCGACAGCACCGTATTATTGGGCGATACATCGTAGGGCCGCACGATGCCCCGAAGGCGAATAAACTCCTTGCCCTGATTCAACTGAATCCATTTTTCACCCTGCACCTGCAGGTTACCATTGGGCAGCACCCCGGCGACGGTTACAGCTATGCTGCCGCTGAGTTTATTGCTCTGATTACTCTTGCCCTCACCCTCGAATTCGTTTTCAGAGTCGATACTCAAACCCAGACCGTTACCGCTAATGGTCGCGGTCCGGCCGAGAAAACTGGGGTCGGCAAGGGAGTTGCTGCTGTCCTTGTCGATTTCGGTCTTGCTGGATTTGGCGGCGTCGGTTTTTTCGACCAGCAGCACCTGAATGATGTCACCAATGCGCCGCGCACGGAGGTCCTCATAGAGCACCATATCGTAGCCGCTCTGGTAGATCGCTCCATTGCTTGCAACCGGGCGCGTCATCGCTTCCGGCGGCGTCGCCTCGTAGCCCGCGGCATTTTCCTGTGGCAGGCCCGCACAACCGGCAAGTATCGTCATGGACAAAGGGACAAATACGCGGTTGAGATTAAAGGCGGGCACTAAAGTTGTCCTCACAAGTTATTGCTGACGTATTGCAGCATCTGATCGCTGGTAGCGATGGCCTTGGAATTCATCTCATAGGCGCGCTGGGTTTCGATCATGCCTACCAGTTCCTCGACAACGTTGACGTTTGAAGCCTCGAGAAACCCCTGCACCACAGTGCCCAGCCCGTTCAGGCCCGGATTGCCCACCTGGGGATTACCGCTGGCGGCAGATTCGAGAAACAGGTTCTTGCCGATCGGTTGCAAACCGGTCGGATTGATAAAATCGGCCAGTTGCAGCTGACCCAGTTGCGAAGGTGTCGCATTACCCGGTAACAGCGCCGACATGATGCCGTCGCTGCTGATAGTGATAGAAAGGGCATCCTGGGGAATGCTGATCGCCGGCTGAATCACATACCCGTTGGAAGTCACTAACTGGCCCTGGGAGTCGATCTGCATGGCGCCGTCGCGGGTATAGGACAGCGTGCCGTCGGGCAACAACACCTGCAGGAAGCCACGGCCTTCGATAGCGATATCAAGCACGTTTTCTGTCTGCTCGACATTGCCCTGGGTAAACAGTTTTTCCGTGGCGACGACACGTACGCCGGTGCCAAGCATCAGGCCCGAGGGTAATTCGGTGTCCTGGGATGACTGGGCACCAACCTGGCTCAGATTCTGATAGAGCAGATCCTCGAATACCGCGCGGCCGCGTTTAAAACCGGCGGTACTGGCATTAGCCAGGTTGTTGGCGATGGTCGCCATTTTGGTCTGCTGTGCATCCAGACCGGTTTTGGAAATCCAAAGGGCTTCGTTCATTAATGCTCTGCTCCGCTCAAATTAGTCTTATCAGGCCCTAGCTCATCCGCATAATCTGGGAGGAATTCCGGTCATTTTCCTCCGCAGTTTTCATCATCTTGACCTGCGCCTCGAAACTGCGCGCCAGCTCGATCATGCGTACCATGGATTCGATAGCATTAACGTTGCTCGTCTCCAGTGAGCCGGAGACCACGCGCACGCTGGCATCGGGCGGTGTCGGCTCGCCGTCGGCGGTGCGTAACATGCCGTCGGCATCCTTGGCGAGATTGGCTTCATCCAGCGTCACCAGTTTGATGCGATCCACCACTGCCAGGGTGTTGGGGTTTTGACCGATGGGCAGCACCGAGATCGTGCCATCACCGCCGATCTCGAGTTTGGCGTTGGGCGGCACGGCGATAGGTCCGGCATTGCCCAATACCGGCATGCCGGCACCGTTGGTCAGCAGGCCGAATTCATCCAGCCGTAAGTCACCGCGACGGGTATAGGCCTCGCCGCCGTCCGGCGCCTGCACCGCGATCCAGCCGCGACCATTCACCGACACGTCCAATTCGCGCCCCGTGGTCTGGGTGGTGCCGGCAACCATATCGGCACGGGTTCCTTCCAATTGCACGAAAGTGCGGCTGCTATGGCCCGGACCGACAACCTGGGCCTTGCCAAACATGGCCATATCGGCCTTGAAACCGGTGGTGCTGGCATTGGCCAGGTTATGCGCGTTGACCGCCTGCGCGGTCATCGCAGCGTTGGCGCCACTCATGGCAATGTAAAGTAAACGGTCCATTCGAGTTGTCTGCAGCTCAGATTACGAAACGTTGTTAACGGAGGTTAATCACTGTCTGGGTAATAGCGTCTTCCGTCTGGATCACCTGGGCATTCGCCTGGAAGTTGCGCTGGGCGACAATCATTTTTACCAGCTGCTCGGTGAGTTCTACGTTGGAATCCTCCAGCGCCCCCGACTGAATCACACCAAGACCGGAGCTGCCCGGAGCCCCCACCAACGGCGCTCCGGAGTTAAAGGTTTCAACCCATGAGGTATCGCCAATAGGCTGTAAACCCTGGGTGTTAGCGAAGTTGGCCATCACCACCTGACCCAAGGCCAGAGACTGGCCATTGTTAAAAAATGCCTCGACGGTGCCGTTGTCAGCGACATCGATGCCACCCAGTTGCCCGGCGGGGTAACCGTCCTGAGCCAGACTCAGCACACCAAAATCAGCGCCATATTGTGTCGAGGGCGAGAGATCAACGGTAAACGCCTGGGCCGCCGCGCCATTGGCCGAACCCGAGGCATCGAGCGGCGTCCAGCCAGCAATATTGACCTGCACCGGCAACGAGGCGGTCGGGAACTGTCCGTTCGAGTTGAATGCCAGCGTATCGGGTCCACCGACGGTAACGCCGTCGATCAGCGTGTGCACCTGCCACTGGTTGGGTGTGGCGGTTTTTACGTAGTAGGTGCTTAAAAGATGCGGGTTGCCGAGGCCGTCGTAAATGGTCATCGAGGTCGTGTTGTTGTACATGTCCGGCGAGGGCACGGTTGGCGGCGAGGCAAAAGCGTTATAGGGGCCACCCCAGGCCGTGGTGGGCACGGTGTCGCGGGCATCCAGGTTCAACGTCATGTCGACCAGCGCCGTCGGCGCCGGGTTAATTAAAGTGGTACTGATTTGCAGCTCGCTCACCGCTCCCGTAATAAGCCCCGTCGGGTCCGCCTCAAAGGCCATCAGGCGCCGACCCTGGTTGTCGACGACAAAGCCGTTCTGATCGAGAGAGAAGTTACCCGCGCGCGTGTAAGCCGGGGCACCAGCATCACTCAGAACAAAAAACCCATTGCCATTAATCGCGAGATCGAGGGCACTGCCGGTGAGGCTGATGTTGCCCTGCTCGAACTGCTGGGCAACATCGGTTAGCCGAACGCCCTTGCCCACCGATTCGCTGCCGACGCCGAGGGAGCTGGTGGCATAAATGTCGGAAAATTCGCCCCGCGAGGATTTGAACCCCGTGGTGGAACTGTTGGCGACGTTGTTGCCGATGATATTGAGATCGGCGGTCGATGCCTTGATGCCGGAAATCGCGGTGTCAAATGCCATGTCTGGTTATCCTGTTGTTACTCTCGCTTGTTAATTTGCTGGTTCAGGGCGATGCAAATAATGGCTGCCCGAAGCCGCGCGTGTTAATAAAATTCGCGCACGCTGTCCGCGCTAATGCTGGCACCATTGTCGAGATTGAGCACGATGTCGCCTCCACCGGCCGCCACCGAAACACTTTGTACCGTCGTCGCCGCGTAGGCCGGTACCGCCTGGGTCTCGCCAGCAATGACAGCGCGTCCTGTGACCTGATACGGACCTGCGGGCACGGCCTCGCCGTTCTGGTCCAAGCCATCCCAGCTAAACGCCTGCCGGCCTGCATCCATCGGCCCCAGTTGTAACGTTCGCACCAGTTGACCCGAAGCATCACTGACCTGTACCTCGACAGTGGAAGCCGCCACCGGCAGGTCGATCGCGCCCTCAACCTGCCCCCCCTGGATCAATTGTGCGATACCGGTGTCGGCAATCACCTTACGGCCGACCAGATGGGTGGCCTGGAGGGTTCGGTTAGAGAAAAAGGATTCGAGCAGCGCATTCAGGGATTGCTGGGATTCCTGAATGCCGTTGACCATGCCAAACTGGGCCACCTGAGACAGAAACTCGAAGTTGTCCATCGGGTTGGTGGGGTCCTGATTCTCCAGCTGCGTGACCAACAGGCGCATAAAATCGTCCTGACCCAACTCGCCGCGTTTTTTAGCCGAATCCTGCTGGCTCGGTGTTGCCAGTTGCGCGAGCACATTTGAGGCTTGCATGGCGACCTCCCCTAGCGACCTATATTCAATGTCTGTAGAAGCAATTGCTTCGAGGTGTTCATGACCTCGACGCTGTTCTGGTAGGAGCGCGACGCCGAAATCATGTTGGCCATCTCCTCAACCGCGTTGACGTTGCCGAAATAGATGTAGCCGTCATCATCGGCGAGCGGGTGGCTGGGCGCGTACTCCTTGCGTGGCACGGCAGTGCTTTCGACGATGCGATCCACACGGACACCGACCAGAGCATCGGCCGACGTCGGATCGCTGAATTGACGATGCACGGAAGAAAATACCGGCTGTCTGGCCCGGTAGGCCGCTTCGGGACTGCCACTCACCGATTCGGCATTTGCCAGATTACTTGAGATGGTATTGAGCCGAACCGATTGTGCACTGAGTGCGGACCCCGATACCTCCAGCAAACCAAACAAGCTCATGACTATTCTCCCTTTATAGCCAGCAACATGGTTTTAATAGAACCGTCGAGAAACCGCAGACTGGCCTGAAAGCGCACCGCATTGTCGGCAAACGCCGCCTGCTCGACTGGAGACTCGACAGTGTTACCATCCAGCGATGGCTGTTGTGGCGTGCGATAAAGTAAATCCGCCTGAACCCCTGCCTGGCCTCGCATGATGTGTTGAGTGTGTGTCCCGCGCATTACGCCACCGCCAGACGCGGCCGCCAGAGCGCTTCTGAAATCGATATCGCGCGCCTTGTAGCCCGGCGTGTCCGCATTTGAAAGATTCGACGCCAGCACCTCGGCCCGACGCCCATAGGTTTGCAGTGACTCTGTGTAAATCCCGAGACTGTTGCCCAGCCAATCCGCCACGCCATTTACTCCTGTCTAACCCTGTATTTGCGACCTGCTGCTCCTATGCACAGCAAGCTCTATGCCATGCTGCTAATGGTCTGATATTCGGTCTTTTTCGACCTTTATCTGCGATTCCCCCCCATTCAGGCGGCAATACTTTGCCGCCGGGTGGGGCCGCAGCGGCAAAGCATTTCTGCTGCCGGGCATATTTGCCGCGGACCGAAAATTTCAGCCGGGCAAAAAATGAGGCTAGCCGGGATTACCCGCTGGAAACAGGCGTCTCGATTTAAAACGGCCTGCTATTTGCATTAACGATAAAAACCCAGGCTTACGGGGCCCGTCTGACGTTTTTTTGGCGACATACCCCCAAGGCAAGCGCTAGCGTCCGGCAAGGGAATGTGTTTCGCCATGACCGTCTTCTTAATTGGAATAGGGGTAAACTGGACTATTTAGTTCAGTAGCAGATTAGTTTAGTAACAGACATCCAGACCATCAGGCCAAGGGACATTGGCTCCCCCCGACTGAAACTGAGGAACTCGATATCCGCCGCCAAACCACAGCTATAGCCTCGAACCGACATTCGAGGCTTCCGGTACTGCGCCCAGGGCGGTGCCGACCCCTGACACGGTCGTCCGCAGCATTGGCCATACTCGGCGCCATACTGCCAGTGATTATCCTTGCCAGTGCACATGGGGTATCCGCGGGCACCGCCGGCAAGCACGCGATACAGCCGCCGGCAACGATTCAGGCTACCGCCAGATCGTATCTGGAGACCCTCCTGGCCCATAGAAACAGCGACAGCGGCCATATCAGCAGCAGCGAGGTACTGATTGGCAAACTGGACTCGCGATTGCGCTTGACCGTCTGCGACACGCCACTGTCGGCCTCCCTGCCCGCGGGAGCGCGCCTGTCGGGAAAAACCACGGTGGGCGTGCGCTGTAACGGCAGTAAACCCTGGACAGTCTACGTACCTGCACAAATCGTCAGCACCGGTCACTACGTGGTTGCAAAAACTGCTTTGCAAAGGGGAGCGTTAATCACTTCGGAGAACATTGAGTTGCGCCACGAGAAACTTCGCAATATGCCTCGTGGTTATATACCGGAGCTTGAAAGCGTTCATGGCAAGGTACTGAAACGGCATGTCAGCACCGGCCAGGTATTAACAGCTGCTATGCTAGGTGAGGCTCTTCTGGTTAAAAAAGGCCAGCGGGTCGCGGTGATTGCCGGCACCAACGGCCTCAAAGTAAGTAGTGTCGGCATCGCTGAGAGCGACGCTGCCAGCGGGGACCGCGTCAAAGTCAGGAACCCGGTTTCCGATCGCGTCATTGCAGGCGTCGTGGAACCCAATGGAAGCGTCCTGGCCGACACCTGGTAAATAGGCACAAGTGATTAATTTAAATAAACAAAATATAAAATTGGCCGGTATACTCCCGCAGGGAGTCGAATTTGCTGCAACGCGGATACACGCAACGGGTTTGATGCCGGAAATGGCGCTTTGCTGCAGACACGCCCTGCCATAAGCTGGCCACAAGGGCGCTAAAGTTTACACCGAAACAGCCGATAACTAAGGGTGAGCGAGGGTTAATGTTAACTGGGTCTGATTCGCATCGACAAAAAAGGGGTTGAATAAGCGCGACAGGCGTCGCAACAATTTAATGCCTGGGGAGCATCATCCAACAGCGGGGTAGAATCAGATACTTGCCGGTTTGAGCAAAGAAATATGTCAGATATCAATCAAATCAATTCCGGACAGCCTGCGACAAGCAGCACCACGAAAAGGAGTGGCGCGCTAAACCAGGAAGGTGGAAACACTGCGTCCGACGCAGCAAAAGCCAGGGCAAACACGCCGTCGACGGCTGACAAGCTGACTGTTACCGAGCAGGCGCTCAAGCTGCAGGCGCTGGAGCGGGAGTTGTCCGAGCTGCCTGCCGAAGATGCGGAACGCATAGAATCCCTGCGCAATGAAATCGCTGCGGGCAGATACCAGGCTGACAGCGAGCGCATTGCCGAAAAACTTATCGCTCTGGAAAAAGAACTCATTTAACTTGGCCGAACACGAAAACCGTCATCAAACCCCGCCGACCCGAGGGCAGCCCCACCCGGTGACCCCCGAAAAGCTGCGCAACACTCTGCGCCAGGAAACGGCCTCGGCAAGCGACTTTCTGGCACTGCTCCAACGCGAATACACGGCGCTCGCCGAGCGCGACGCCGACGATATCGAGGACATCACCCGGCAGAAACAATCCCTGGCGCATCGACTCGACGAGTGCGGTCGCGAGCGGGATCGAATAACGACCCTCGCTGGCTACGAACCTGGCACGAAAGGTTTGCAGCGCTTACTGTCTCACTATAACGATCCCGAGCTCACGGCCATAGCCCGGCAGTTGGCCGAACTCGCGCTGCAATGCCGCGAAAAAAACCTGGCTGTCGGTCTGCTCATTGGTAAAGGCCTGGCATACACACAGCAGGCCCGCGATATTCTAAAAACCGGTGGCCAACCCACCGGTGCCGCCTACAGCGCGTCCGGAAAAAGCGTCGCTACAGCGCTCTCAAATACCCTGGCGAGAGCCTGACGACCCCGGGGTTCGACATTCAGGACCTCCCCTTGACCAAAGAACCGCCACCCCCGGTACAGTCGGTAGCGGGACTCAATCGTAGTATCAGGGACGCCGCTGGACAAACGGCCCTACTGCGGGAGATTGCCAATGCGCGACGTTTTCTTGAGGTCACCGTCGTTGGCTTTCGCGGCACATATACCAGCGCAGTTCTCTCGCTAGACAGCAAAAAGAAAACATTCAACATAGACGCCTTGTCCCCCGTGGCAGGCAACAGGCTAATCGGTCGCTCGAGCACGGTGTATATCCGCTGCAATTTGAACGGTATCGAGGTGAGCTTTCCCTCGCCGATTCTCAGAGTCGGGGAGGATGAAAATGGCACGTTCTACGTCCTCCGTTACCCGAAAGAGATCAACCACGCGCAAAAGCGCGAACATTACCGCGTCTATATCGGCATGCTGCAGCGGCCGGCAATTTATTTACTGTCCGCAGACGGCTCGGAAGCCTCCGGGGAAATCGCCAATATATCCCCAGGGGGCCTGCTCGCCGTGTTACCAAAGGAATCGCACATCAAACCCGGGGGCGCGAACGTCCAGGGGTACATTTTGTTCTCCGACGGCAGCGAACTTCCCCTGACCCTCAAAGTGACACATCACCACACCAATCCGAAAACAGGGCGCGTCAAAGTCGGCCTGCATTTTATTCACCTGAGTCAACAACAAGGCGATACCCTGAGCAGGCAACTGGCGTTAATCCAACGCAAAAACATGCATGCCCAGTGACCGATTCACCTGGAGAGACGGCTGACAGTCGTCGCATTGCGACCAGTGTGCCGCGGCAACCGGAGGTATTACGCGAGTTTATACCGTCGCCAGCTGAACGCCGTTACGACCGGCTTCCTTAACTTTGTAGAGCGCACCGTCGGCGCGCTCGAGCGCCTGTTCAATCGAGTCCGAAGCTAACACTTCTGTAACGCCGATAGAGAGCGTAACGGTGACCGCCTTACCCTGGGCCTGAAATCCGGCGTTACGCACTTTTTCCAGCAGTTGTTCGCCCACATTTTTGGCATTCTCACCTTCAGTGCCCGGCAGCAACAGGACAAATTCATCCCCGCCATAACGCGCTACATAGTCGGTTTCCCTGACGCGGTCAGTAACCATGCCGGCGATGGTCTTGAGCACCGTATCGCCTGCTTTGTGGCCATAGGTATCGTTGATGGCTTTGAAATGATCGACATCGATAAACATCAGTGACAGCGGGTACTTCATGCGCCTGCTGGCGGCAAACTCATCACTAATACGGGTATCGAAACCTGCCCGATTGGCAACGCCGGTTAAGGCGTCGGTGATGCTGGCTGCGTGTTTTTCGCTGACCTGGCGGCGTAGCTCCTCGATCTCTGCATCCATCGAATGCATCTGATCGGTGAGGTCACCGATGCGCTGCTGGGCCTCGGCCAACTGGTCGCGCTCCTTATCCACATAGTCGGACAAAGTGCCCGACAATTCGCCAATTCGACCCGAAACATCAGCCTTTAGGGCCTGCAGGTCATCGCTGTCGTTCACCGATTGCTGGATACCAGAGACTTGCGTGTCGACGCGACCCTCCATGGCTGCCATATTCGCCAGGCTGGCCTCCACATCCACGATATTGCCTACACCGGCTTCGAGACCTTTAAGCTGTTCGCGCACCTCGTTCAGCAGCGTCTCCGCAGAACCTCTCTCCTGATCGATCGCACCGGCGACATCGATGACCAGCTGATGCACCTGCTCCATAATGCGTTCGACATCGGCTAGAGAAGACGCGGTCTCGAGTTCGGTGCGGATCGCTTGCGAACGTGAGGGCTTGGGATCCAGCGGATGGATTCTTTCCAGAATCTGGTGCAACACGGGGCCAACCGTATCGTTGACCAGGCCAAAAGCATCGAGGGTCGGCGCTGTCCCACCCCGTTCTTTTTCGTCGGCGGAACCCAAACGGTGTAGCAACGGAATCAATTGTCGAATACTACTGGCGACAAGATCCAAAGAAGTTGATGATTCAAGCTGTTGTTTAAGATCGAGCACTTCCTGTACATTCGGGAAGCCCTCACCCAGCACATCAATCAGCTCCCGTGCCGATTCGGCCACCGCGGCCGACGCCCGCTCCTCCCGACTGAGCTTGCCGCTAAGCAAGTACTTGAAGAAAGTATCTGCCAGTTCGCTGAGCTCATCACCCTGCTTATCGCGCGACAGAGCCACACGCAACCGGTTTACGATACCGTTAAATTCCTCATCCGTACTACGCGCCAGAAAAGTCAGTTCGATCGCCAATCTAGTCAACAGAGCATGCTTTTCTTTTTCCTGTTGGCCGACCGCGTTTTTTTGTATCGCGTCCATACTCTGTGCCATGTCAATTAGCTGAAATAGGGCAAACTATTATTATTTTATGTCGCGCCGAGTCGACGGCCTACCTCACCGATGCCACACGCACCGCCTAAAAGCAGCTTTGGCAATTTGCGCGCACCACTCGACTAGGATTTAGACTCGCTATTAGTCCTGCCCGCGCCTGCTCCGGCCGCGCGAATTCTAGTTAAATCGTCGGCCACCCTCAAGTGCCTCAGTTCATTCAGGAGAGACCTTTTCACAGTAGTGACTTTACAGTGTTGATGCCTTGTTTTACCGTTACCCGATATTTCGAACGCGCGGGAAGCGCACCTGAATGCTAATTTAAAGGCAGCGCACGTATGGCAAAGGAACGCGGAGACGACACCCTCCCCGATGAAACGATCTTTAATAAAGATACCGAACATACTCCGATAGATATCAGCGGAGAGCCCGGTGGGCGTGGCATTAACCGCAACCTGAGCCCGTCTCTGGTTGCGCTCGCCAACAAAAGAACGGGGGCCAGCCCAAATATTGGGACAGGGACATCGCCAAACGAGGCCGCGGCGAGCAATGGCCAGGACTCTGCAGACGAGTTCTCGACACCGCCAGCTGACGCGCTTGACAGCCGGGACCCATTTGAGACCGACCCGCCCTGGGCGCAAGAAACTGCCGCTCCTCGAACAGACACCAGCCCTAAGGCCGGCTCAGAGGAGTCGGCAAAAGAGGCACCCGCAGCTTCGGCGACGCCGACAGCTTCAAAAAGTGCGGGGGGCCGACTCTCCATTCTAATTCTAACCCTTGTCATCAGCACCGTCATCGTGATCGCTTTGGTCGCTTACGTGCAGCAACTGGCTGGTAAAATCGCCGCACTTGAAGACACGCTTGCTGTCACCGAAGGCGCCCCCCCCCTGGAAGTCATGCCCCTGAAAAAAACCGGAGACGAAGGTGGCGCTGCGGCGCCCGCTTTCGGGTCCGCTACGCCTCCCCTGTCAAATCCACTGTCACAGGGGCAGGCCGAAGACCACACACTTGCGGAAACCGTCGACGAACTATCCGAGTCCTCGGAAGCCCTGTCGCAAATGATCGATTCCGCACTGGCAAACCTGGTGGACCGGATAGCTTCGGTAGAAAACCGACTGGCCGACAATGATCAGACCCAGACCTTGCAAGCTGTCTCGCAACGTCTATCCCAACTGGAAAGATCCGGCCAGAACGTTGGCAAAAATAAAGAGGTGGCTGAACTGCGAGCGCGATTACAGTCACTGGAGCGACAGATCAGCGCTAACCGCGCGCCGGTGCCGACAGTCGCCCCCGTGGCGCCACAGCCCACCGTAAAAACCTATAGCAGCGACCCTGCGGAACAATTAAAAACGCTACCACTGACACAGACCACCAGCGCCGGGCCTATTGATAACGCAAGCGGGGCCGTCGCTGCCGAAGCCACTTCTCAGCGTCCCGCGCAAGGCCTACCCCCCTTTAAGCCTGCCCCGGCCCCACCCACTGTGTCTAATTCAAATAATACAGACTCTGCTACTACGGAAACCGCGGCAAGCACAGCTCCAGCAGCAACATCAGCCCCGAAGTCCGCCCCCGGAAGTAGCGACGACTGGTTTATCAATCTCGGCACCTATTCGGATTTAACTGCGGCGGAACGCCTGCTGGCTAAGATCCAGCCGAGCGTCGACAGCGCACAGATAGAAACCGTAACAATTGACGGACGGCCGTTATACCGTATTCGTTCCAGCGGTTACGCTTCCCGCAAAGCCGCAGAAACAAAAGCGGAACAAATGCAGGCCATGCTTGGCTTAAGCGGCCTCTGGATCGACAAGAAATAGCGGTTGCGCCGGTAGCCCCTTCGACATTACCGAAGGCGCGTCAAAAGTCCCAGGAATTATCCGGCTTCGCTCAGAGCAAAAGTCGCTGGCAATCGGCCAAAAGCCACGACTCAGGTTCGGTCTATTCGGACTTCTTTGAACCGGGGATAACGGATGGGAAAGGTAGAGGCGTGACGTTCCCGCCTTTGGCGTCAGTAACTTTACAGGCGCCCTCTTTTTCGACTTCATCGATCCGCACGATCGAGTGCACGGGAATATAGCTGCGTTTGATGGCCGAAAACTCGTTTTTCAGTCTTTCTTCAGCGGGGTCGACAATGACCTGCGTGCGCTCGCCGAAGACAAACTCCTCCACCTCCAGAAAACCGAACAAATCGCTCTGATAAACGCTACGTGCGTAAATTTCGTAGATCTGTCCCTGATTGAAGAAGATGACCTTGTATATGGGTTCTGCTGCCATTTTCACACTTCACTAACGCAATGTTCGACCGCGGAGTATACCAAAAAGGCCAATGCAACCCACGCCTGGCACGCCGACTCGAGGCTGGGTTTACACAACACCAGGCACTATAATTCGCACCCCTATTCGGCCCAATTTGGCCCAATTCCCATGGTTCATTAGACGATAAAGAGCAGTTTCCCCATGGCCGACACACAACAAAGCAAAAAACTTCATATTGTCACCCACGGGTGCCAGATGAATGAATACGACTCGGCCCGCATGACTGAATTACTGGGCGAGCACTTCCAGACCGTGGTGACAGATGAACCCGGCGAAGCGGATATTTTGCTGATTAACACCTGTTCGATTCGCGAGAAGGCCCAGGAGAAAGTATTTCATCAACTGGGCCGCTGGAAAGCTTACAAGGAAAAAAACCCCGATCTGATTATCGGCGTGGGCGGTTGCGTGGCGAGCCAGGAAGGTGGCGATATCGCCCGGCGAGCGCCTTTTGTCGATGTTGTCTTTGGCCCACAGACGCTGCACCGATTGCCGGAACTGATCGCGCAACGCCGAACCAGTAAGACCGCAGTGGTGGACGTGAGCTTTCCAGAAATTGAAAAATTCGATCGATTGCCACAACCGGAAGCTGACGGTGCGACTGCCTACGTTTCCATCATAGAAGGTTGCTCTAAATACTGCACTTTTTGCGTTGTGCCCTATACCCGTGGCGAAGAGGTCAGTCGACCGGCTGCCGACGTCATTGCCGAGGTCGCTCACCTGGCCAGCCAGGGCGTACGGGAAGTAAACCTGCTTGGACAAAACGTCAATGCCTACCGCGGCGCCATGCCGGGAAGCACGCACTGTGATCTGGCGGAACTGATCGCTTACGTGGCGAATATCGAGGGCATCGATCGAATTCGCTTTACCACCTCCCACCCGATCGAGTTCTCCGACTCGCTGATCGCCGCCTATGGCGAGATCCCGGAACTGGTCAGCCACTTACACCTCCCCGTCCAAAGCGGATCGGATCGCATACTCGCGGCCATGAAGCGGGGTCACACCGCTCTCGAGTACAAATCGATCATTCGTCGCCTGAAAAAACTGCGGCCCGAAATTAGTATTTCCTCGGATTTTATCGTCGGTTTTCCCGGCGAGACCGACAGCGATTTTGCTGCCACCATGCAGCTTATCGAAAGCGTAGGCTTTGACACCTCTTATAGTTTTATCTACAGCCCGCGCCCCGGCACACCGGCGGCAGACCTGGTTGACTCAACAGCCCCCGAAATTCACAAGCAGCGGCTGCACACTCTGCAAACACGTATCGCGCAACAGGCCCATGCCATTAGCCGGGGCATGGTGGGCAAACTCGAGAAGGTTCTGGTCACCGGCATCTCCAGGAAAGATCCGGGGCAACTGCAGGGCCGCACAGAGAACAACCGCGTGGTGAATTTCGACAGTACCGATCACCGTTTGATCGGCGATTTCGCAACGGTAAGCATCACCGAGGCCCTACCCCACTCATTGCGTGGCAGGCTGGCAGAGGTGCCTTCAAATCATTTGCTAATGAGCTGACCGGAAGCGCAGTTCAAACCGCTCGACACTCCCTTTCACAGGCCGACAAAGGCGGTATTTCCATTCTTGGCCAAAGCAGCTATGCTTAAGCCCATGTCAGTAAAAAAGAGCGCCAACACAGCCAGTTGAACATTTCGTCTGCAGCACACACGGTCACGCTCGAACCGTGTGATACACAAAGGCTCGCGCAGCTTTGCGGTCAATTCGACGAGCATCTCCACCAGATCGAGCAACGGCTCAATATCCAGATTCGAAATCGCGGCAACGTTTTTGCGTTGTACGGCGATCCGGCATGCGCGCGGATCACCGCCAATCTGTTGCGCGACCTCTACGAAGAGACCCGAACCAGCCACCTCAATCCCGGGCGCGTGCATTTGTCCTTGCAGCAGGCAGACAGGGAACTTTCCATGGATATATCCGCTTCCGAAAACCCCGGCGCCGACACTGGCGGCGTGGTCAGCAATCTACCGGTGATCCGCACCAAAAAAGGCAATATCAAACCCCGCGGACGCAACCAGCAGCATTACGTACAGGCGATCCAGACCCACGATATCAATTTCGGGCTCGGCCCGGCAGGCACGGGAAAAACCTATCTTGCGGTTGCCTGCGCAGTGGAATGCTTTATGCGGCACGACGTCGAGCGTATCCTGTTAGTCCGCCCGGCAGTCGAAGCCGGAGAAAAACTCGGCTTTCTTCCGGGCGACCTGTCACAAAAAGTCGATCCCTACTTGCGTCCCCTCTACGATGCTTTGTACGAAATGATGGGTGTTGAAACCGTTGGCAAGCTGATCGAACGCAACGTCATCGAAGTCGCGCCACTAGCCTACATGCGCGGACGCACGCTCAACAACGCGTTTATCATTCTGGACGAAAGCCAGAACACTACCCGTGAGCAAATGAAAATGTTCCTGACGCGTATCGGTTTCGGCTCCACTGCTGTTATCACCGGCGACCTGACGCAAATCGACCTGCCGAAGGGTTCCCGTTCCGGTTTGTTACACGGCTGCGAAGTACTCGACGGGGTCGAGGGCATTTCCTTCACCCGGTTTGAATCGAAAGACGTCGTGCGCCATCCACTGGTACAAAAGATCGTCGACGCCTACGAGCGGCACGAAGCCACTGCAGACAGCGAATAAACCAGTTCAATGCCAGCGATTGTTACCGTGGAAAACCACAGCACTGAAAGTGCGCCCAGCGAAGACGATATACGGCGCTGGATAAGCGCCGCGCTGACGAATCACCGCCCCGAATCTACCATCGACGTGCGCCTGGTGGATGCGGCAGAGAGCGCTGAATTAAACCGTCACTACCGCGGCAAAAACGGACCCACCAATGTCCTGGCGTTTGCCGCCGAACTGCCCGCCTGGCTCGAATCTCCGCTGCTCGGGGACATCGTTGTCTGCAGCCCTCTGGTGATCGCGGAAGCGCGGCAACAGGGCAAGCACGTGCAAGCCCATTGGGCGCACCTACTGGTACACGGCACGCTGCATCTCCTAGGCTACGACCATAAAACCGATAAAGGCGCCAGCCAAATGGAGTCACTTGAAACCCGCGTGTTAACCGCACTGAATTTTCCTCCCCCCTACGCGGAAGACGACAGAGACCAGAGCCAACCATCGTGAATACCACTCAGGATTCGAAACAGGCGCCCGGCCTGCTGGCGCGCATCGGTAGTTTTTTTTCGTCAAAGCCAACCAACCGGGATGATGTGGTTTCGATGCTGCGCGATGCCCACGGCGAGGATATTCTCGACGGCGAAGCACTCGAAATCATGGAAGGCGCGCTCTCCGTAGCCGACAAACAGGTGCGGGAAATCATGATTCCGCGTTCGCAGATGAAGGTCATTCCCATCGATGCCGATCTGGCATCCGTCCTGGGTTCGGTCGTCGAGTCTAAACACTCGCGCTATCCGGTTGTCGGCGAGTCTGCCAACGATATCAAGGGTATTCTTCTGGCCAAAGACTTGCTGCCCCTGGCCCTCAACGGCCATGAGGACTTCGCTCTGGAAAATATCATTCGACCGGCAACGATTATTCCGGAAAGCAAGCGCCTGAACGTGCTGTTGAAAGAATTTCGCGAACAGCGCTACCACATGGCGGTCGTGATGGACGAGTACGCCAACGTCGCTGGACTGGTCACTATCGAAGATATTCTCGAGGAGATCGTTGGCGAGATTGAGGATGAAACCGACGAGCAGGAGCGAGCGCACATCACACCGCGTGAAAACGGTAGTTATCTGCTCACCGCCCTGACACCGATCGAGGATTTCAACGAATTCTTCGGCACTGGCCTCAGCGAAGACGAATTCGACACCATCGGTGGCATTGTCACACAAACCTTTGGCCACCTGCCCAAGCCGGGCGAAATTACGCACATAGACAATCACCAGTTCAAAATCATCGAAGCCGACGCGCGACAGATTCATCTGCTGGAACTGGAACTGATCGCGCAGGACGCCGATTAGCACCGGAACTATGCGCGCGGCGCTGTTGGCGATTAGCGGCGCCTGCCTGCCACTGGCGCTGGCGCCGATCGGCTGGTGGCCTATTGCGCTCCTGTCGGTAGCTGTACTCAAGGGCCTGGTCGATCAGCGCCCCGAAGGCGGCCATCGCGCCTCCTGCGCCGAGGTTTACGGCAAATTCTTGTTCTTCGGTCTCGGTCTCTACGCCAGCGGCGCAAGCTGGATATTCATCAGCATTCATCAGTACGGCCAGGCTTCGGCGGTACTCAGCGCATTGTTGACCGTGCTGTTCGTAATTGCGCTGGCGGCAATTTTCGCGCTCCCCATGATGCTGTACGGCGCCGTGCAGCCCAAAGGGCGATGGCCCCAGTTACTGTTATTTTCCGCGGCCTGGGTACTGGGCGAATGGTTTCGCGGCTGGTTTCTTACGGGCTTTCCCTGGCTGTACCTGGGGTATGGCTTTATCGACAGCTGGCTCGCGGGTTGGGCCCCCGTTGGCGGCGCGCTGGCGGTGAGCGGTATGGTGGCACTTACCGCCTGCGTTATCGGCCTGCTGCCGACAGCGAAACGCTATCCGCGACAAATGGCCGCCTCCGCCGGGATCGTAGCCGTACTCTGGGTACTCGGGGGCGTTTTGCATACCGCGGTGTGGACGCAACGCGCTAACATCGAGCCATTGCGTACCGCGCTGATTCAACCGGATCTGCCTATCCTGGAAAAATGGCAGCCTGACTTTCTGCCGGCAACGCTGGCCGAAATGCGAGCCATTGCAGTGGCAAACCGTACACAGGATCTGCTGGTGTGGCCGGAATCGGCGATTCCGGCCCTGGCACATCAAGTCGAGCCTTTCCTGACGGAGCTAGGACATTTCGCCAACACAGCGGGCAGCGCCGTAATCCTGGGCCTGCCACGTCGGTCACTCGAAGGAAAATACTTCAATACCGTCATCGGCCTGGGCCGCGCGACGGGCAGCTACGAAAAGCGCCGGCTAGTGCCCTTTGGCGAATACGTACCGCTGGAATCCTGGTTGCGCGGCGCCATCGCATTTTTTGATCTACCAATGTCGGCGTTCAGCAGCGGGGCCCCAAATCAGAGAGGTATAAGCCTTAACGGTAACGGGATCGCCAGCGCTATTTGTTATGAAATCGCCTATGGTGCGCAGGTTGCAATCGATGCGCGGGATGCGGCCTTCTTGCTGACTGTCAGCATCGACACCTGGTTTGGCGATTCCCTTGGTCCGCATCAGCACCTGCAGATCGCCCGCATGCGGGCGCTGGAAAACGGCAAACCACTGGCCCGCGGCACTAATGACGGTATCACGGCTTTTATCGATCATCGCGGCCGTATTGTCGATCAGCTACCGCGCTTCAAAGCCGACATACTCTACGGCGAAATTGCGCCACGTACCGGAACCACACCCTACGGTTACTGGCGCGACTGGCCGGTCCTTATAATCGCAACTATCGCGATATTCCTGGGGCTGACGCTGCACCGGCGAACCCAGCCAGCCGCACTTGAATGACCGGCTGCGGCGAAAACCTGCATAGTAACCTGATGCAGTCTGAAGAAATGGCGGCAATACATCTCGCCAGCATTAGGCACATAACGCAACAAATTGTTCACACAACGCGATCATTAAATTATTGTATTCGAGTGACTGTCTGCCTCAGCATAGGGGCTGTCACACAACTGACATAGATATGACATTCAATGGCAACCGCGTCAGGTTCAGAGTAGCACTGCTATAGCCCAATGGAAGCCACAGTACTGATCGTCGACGACGAACCCGCCATCAGGGATATGGTCTGTATTGCCCTGGAAAGCGCGGGGTTTAACAGCATGCAGGCGGAAAATGCCGCGGATGCACACACGCTAATCATCGACGAAGATCCCGATGTGGTACTGCTCGACTGGATGATGCCTGGCACCAGCGGTCTGGAGCTGCTGCGCCGCCTGCGCCGTGACGAAATTACCGCCCAGATTCCAGTCATCATGCTGACGGCAAAAGCGGAAGAGGATAATCTGGTTCAGGGCCTGGATTCCGGTGCCGCCGACTACATCACCAAGCCATTTTCGCCACGGGAACTGATTGCCAGAATACGCGCCCTGATTCGCCGAACCCAACCCACCACCGGCACAGAGCCCATCAAGGTCGACCAGTTGGTTTACGACCCGGTCAGCCATCACGTCAGTATCGGAGAGAAAGCCATCTCCATGGGCCCAACAGAGTTTCGCCTGTTAGGCTTTTTTCTTACCCACCAGGACCGGGTCTATTCCCGGGATCAAATCCTCGACCACGTTTGGGGAGGAAACGTGTACATTGACGAGCGTACTGTCGACGTGCACATTCGCCGCCTGCGCAAAGCGCTGGCTGTTGCAGACCACGATCGCTTTATTCAGACTGTACGAGGCGCCGGCTACCGGTTTTCGCAAAAACTCGTCGGGGAATAAACTTGCAACATTCGCTCCGCGTAGAGCTAACGCGCATTGCGTTGCTCGGCATCGCTCTGCTTGTTATAGGCTATTTCAACGGTCAGACCGCGTTGACTCTCCTTGTCGGTGGCTCACTTTATATGGTCTGGACGCTACTCAAGATCAGGCGTCTCTATCGCTGGCTGGAAGACGGCGCCAAGGGTCTACCACCTGAAGCCAGCGGTGTCTGGGGGGGCATATCCGATCAGCTGTACCGGCTGCAAAAACGCAATACCCGGGCCAAAACCAATTTCCGCGCGCTGGTAAAAAGAACACGACGCATCACCAGCGCGCTGGACGAAGGCCTGGTCATCCTCGACGCGGAAAACTGCCTGGACTGGTGGAACCCGGCGGCTGCGGAACTCTTGGGCCTGCGCGAAGACGCCCTGAACGAACCGATAACCAATATGATTCGCTCCCCCTTGTTTGTCAGCTACATTCACCAGGCTGAATTCAAGACACCGGTAGAGCTGACACTACCCGGACGCAGCCAGCGGGTACTGCAGTTTTCGGCAAAAAAATTCTCGCCGACAGAAACCGCGCTGATTGTCCGCGACGTCACGCGCATTCGCAATCTCGAACAGATGCGCAAGGATTTTGTCGCCAATATTTCTCACGAGTTGCGAACGCCGCTGACCGTACTCACCGGTTACGTCGAAACCCTGCGCGGCGACGGCCAAACCCCCGTTCCGAAAACCTGGACCAACGCCCTGTCGCAAATGGAAGACCAGGTTGCGCGCATGAATTTGCTCACCGAAGATCTGATGATGTTATCCCGGCTGGAGTCGACAAATCCCTCGCCCCATTCCAATATCGACCTCGTAGCATTGATCACCCCCATCGTCGAGAGCGCCCGTGCCCTCGGTCAGGACAAACATCGAATCACGGTGAAAACGATGGCCTGTGTGACACTCAAGGGAGACCCGAAAGAACTGCATAGCGCTTTTTCCAACCTGATTTACAATGCCGTAAAACACAACCCCGAAGGTTGCGACATTAGCGTCGAAATTGACCAAAACGAGACCGGACCCGTCGTTACCGTGCGCGACAATGGGATTGGCATCGACAGCAAACACTTGCCCCGTTTGACCGAGCGCTTTTACCGACCGGACAGCGGGCGCTCGACAGAAATGGGCGGTACGGGGCTTGGCCTGGCGATTGTCAAGCATGTACTCGGCCGCCACCATGCTAGCTTGACCATAGACAGCGAGCTGGGCAAAGGCGCAAGTTTTAGCTGCCGATTCGAAGCCATTTAGCGCAACGTCGGGGCCAAACGGTGGCGAATTACCCCTTTCTCGAAACCCAATTTCTGGACATTCTTGCCGCTAGCCAAAGCGTAGGGCCCGATACCGGCTGGCATGCCCGGCACATCGCCATCGGAGACGCGGACCGACCCACTGCCTTCATGCCCACCTATCTAAAAGATCACTCCTGGGGCGAATACGTCTTCGACTGGGCCTGGGCCGATGCCTACCACCGCCACGGCCTTTCCTATTATCCGAAACTGGTCTCTGCCATACCCTTCACCCCCGTCAGCGGACCGCGCGTGCGCTACGCCACCGATGCCAATCGACAAACACTGGCGCGGGCGCTGATCGATGCGGCCATCGAACAGGTCGAGGAGTTCGGCGCCTCCGGCTGGCACCTGCTGTTTCCCGACGAGCAAACACTGACAGATTTTTCCGACGAGCGTTTGTTGCGACGCGAAGGCGTCCAGTTTCACTGGCGCAATCGAAATTACGAAAGTTTTCAGCACTTCCTCGATCAATTCGTGTCCCGCAAACGCAAGATGGTGCGGCGCGAGCGACGCCGCATTCTAGAACAGGACATTCAGATCAAACTGCTGGAAGGCTCCGAGATCGGCACCGAACTCTGGGATTTCTTTTACCGGCTGTATCAGACCACTTACCTGAAACGCAGCGGCAATCGCGGTTACCTGACCGCAGAATTCTTTCAAATGCTGGGTTCGAGAATGCCCGATCAGGTGGTCATGGCGCTGGCATCGGAGTCGGAGCAGCCCGTGGCGTGCGCCCTCTATCTACGCGACGACGACACCCTTTTCGGCCGCTACTGGGGCTGCATCAAAGAGTACGACTGCCTGCACTTTGAACTCTGTTATTACCAGGGTATCGAATACGCCATCGAACGGGGCCTGTCCCGTTTTGACGCCGGCGCCCAGGGCGAACACAAAATCCTGCGGGGGTTTGAACCGGTCACCACTTATTCGCTGCATTGGCTGGCCCACTTGGGATTTACCGGGGCTATCGATCAGTTTCTGACGCAGGAGCGGGCCGACAACCAGCGCTATATCGAAAGCGCACGATCGGTGCTGCCCTATAGACAGGAAATCAATGACACTGTCGATGCCACGACCTCACGGTAACACCAGCTAAAGCTGAAGCCACCCTGCGCGCGAACGGCCGTAGCACCGCAAACCGCCTTGTCACCCGGTTTATAAATAATCGCCCTTACGCTATGCTCCACCGCCCCGCTTAAAGGATATATCGTGAGCGAAATCTACTTTGTCCGGCATGGCCAGGCGTCGCTGGGTGCCCGTAACTACGACAAATTGTCCGACCTCGGCTGGCAACAGGCGCGGTGGCTGGGCGAACATTTTCGCGAACTGGACCTGCAATTCGACCGCATCATCGTTGGCGACATGCAGCGCCACCAAGAAACCCTGCAGGGCATAGGCGAGGGTATGGGACTGACACTGACGCCCGAGGTAGACGCCCGGCTCAACGAATTCAAGTATTTCCCGGTGCTGCATATCTATCAAACCATCCATCGGCCCGAAGCAAAAGCCCCGAAAACTGCGGGTGAATTTTTCGGTATGCTGCGCGAGGTCATGGAAGCCTGGATCACCGGCAACCTGGACGCGGCCATTCGTCAGCAGGACGAAAAGCAAGGCACGAAGACGGAAAACTGGCAGGATTTCAACCAACGCGTGGTCGGCGCGCTGCAGCATGCCCAGACCGCAGGCGCCCGGGATAAAGTACTTATCGTGTCCTCGGGCGGGCCCAAATCCCTGGCCATGAAGCACGCCCTGGCGCTATCGGACGATGCGACTATCGAATTGATGATGCATATTCGCAACACATCGATCACGCGCTTTTTGGCCGCCCCGGAACGGACATCGCTGCGCGCTTTTAATGTGCTGACACACCTGGAACGCGCCGACCGGGAACACGCTATCACCATGGTCTGATGGCACTGTGCTACAGCCGCCGAACACCCTACCCGCTACGCATTCAAGCCCGTAACAGCTAACAAAGGAAGAATCGATCTATGAATTTCGAGCTCTCAGACAAAGCCCGCGCCCTGCAGGACAACCTGCTGCAGTTTATGGA
>DJFY01000094.1:0-2389 GCA_002431545.1 Cellvibrionales bacterium UBA5860
ATCTGGCTAACGCTCAAACTGGCAACGCTGGTGACGCTGCTGCTGTTGATTATCAGCACACCCATCGCCTGGTGGCTAAGTCGCACACATTCCCGACTGAAAGCACCGATAAGCGCCGTCATCGCCCTGCCTTTAGTGCTACCCCCGAGCGTTATCGGCTTCTATTTACTGATAGCAATGGGGCCGGAAGGCCCGCTGGGTACACTGACTTCCGGGCTGGGTCTGGGCACATTGGCTTTCACCTTTCCCGGACTGGTCATCGCCTCCATCATTTACTCGCTGCCCTTCGTCGTACAACCTATACACAACACCATGGCAGGTTTAGGCGCGCGCCCGCTGGAAATTGCCGCCACTTTGAGAGCTGGCCCGTGGGACAGTTTTTTCACAGTAACACTGCCCCTGGCCTGGCCCGGGTTCGTCACCGCTGCCGTACTGGGGTTTGCTCATACCGTCGGCGAGTTCGGTATCGTATTAATGTTGGGCGGGAGTATCCCCGGTGAAACCCGCGTCATTTCGGTACAAATCTACGATCATGTGGAGGCACTGGATTACACTCACGCTCATCGGCTTTCCGGCGCCATGGTTATCTTCTCCTTCCTGATACTGATCCTGGTCTACGGTTTTAACCGGCAACGAAAAGTATCTGGCATAGTGACAAACGGGTAAGCCGGGCCATGTCGCGAATAGAACTGAGCGTTCTCCTGCAGCGTCAGGAATTTACCCTGGACGTGAATTTACAACTCCCCGGGAATGGCGTAACCGTGCTGTACGGCCCCTCCGGCGCCGGCAAAACCACACTGCTGCGTTGCCTTGCGGGCCTGGAAAAACCCAAAAAGGCGCACATAAGCTTTAACGGCCACGTTTGGCAGGACGGCGACCGATTTCTTGCCGCCCACAAACGCCCCATTGGCTATGTGTTTCAGGAAGATAATTTATTTTCCCATTTAACTGTTCGACAAAATTTAAATTTCGCCGCCAGGCGGGCTGACCAACGGGCTTCGCCGATTAAATTTGACGACGCCATCAGCCTTGTCGATATCGGCTCCCTTCTCGCACGATATCCAGCGGAGCTATCCGGCGGCGAGCGCCAGCGCGTCGCCATCACCCGCGCGCTCTTGATCCAACCCACACTGCTATTGATGGACGAACCGCTCTCTTCCCTGGATCAGGGCAGAAAACAGGAAATCCTGCCGTATCTGGAAAAACTGAAACGCGAAATTGAATTACCGATCATTTATGTCACCCATGCACCAGCAGAAGTCGCACGCCTGGCTGATCACTTAGTGGCACTAGATGACGGTCGTGCTATCGCGTCCGGGCCGCTTGATGAAATACTTACTCGTCTCCACGAGCCCGTCATGCCGAGCGACGAGGCCGCTGTGGTTCTAGAAGGGGAAGTCACGCACGTAGACAGCCAATGGCAACTGGCTCACGTGGCATTTCCCGGCGGGACACTACGCATACAGAATGACAACTATCAGCGGGGACAAGCGCTCAGGCTCAGAATACTAGCGCGCGACGTTAGCGTTACCCTGACAAAACAAGACGACACCAGCATAGTCAACGTCATACCCGCCGTGATCGATGAACTATCACAGGAGCAGACGTCCGGACAGGCGACAATCCGCCTGCGCCTGGGAGGCTCAAACGTAGATCACCAGTGCGATAGCGGCCAAAGCATGCTGGTAGCCAGACTCACGCGAATGTCAGCCCAAAAACTCGAACTGGAGAAAAACAAAGCCGTTTGGGCCCAGATAAAATCCGTGGCAATTGTTAGCTAACCGGTCGAATAGATTTATGTGTATACCTGGCTGGTATAAGTCCGACGACCCAAACCATAAAAAGAAATCAACCCGGTAGCAAATAGCCATGCGGCAGCGGGTATCGGAACCACCGTATAATCGATGCTACCTATGGCTCCACTGCCATTAAAGTGAAATAACAGCTGGTCTGCCTCGGTATTAATAGTAAAGGAAGTCATAGCAGCGCCACCATTACCCGTACTAATCACCTCTGGACCGCCGACCGTGGCGCCATTCAAAAAGGCAGTAACAGTAATATCTTCATCCGCATCCAGTACCAGCGATACGATGGAAACGATGTTGTCGTTGAAGTCTACGAGGACGTCGCCGCCAAAGCGTGAATCGTCCGGATCATTACCGTCGTTGTCTTCACTTATAATCAATATGTTTCCAACACCAGGAAAGTACAAATCGGTATCACCACCGCTACAGTTGCCCGCAGGGCCGCCACCGCAATCCGCGTCAAAAATCATGAGTTCGCGCGTACCTACGACACTTGCGATCCCACCTGAATTGGTGCCAGCATTCCCTTGTCCAGATACCGAGAAATTTGCACCACCACTGGATAGTGTCAGCCCACTGTCACC
>DJFY01000094.1:2687-6835 GCA_002431545.1 Cellvibrionales bacterium UBA5860
CCGGCTCGTATTCAACAGCCTACCATTTTGTATCGAAGATCTGGTTGCGTGTGTCTAGGCAGAGTCAACACGGAAGCTAACAATATTATGTGAAAGCGGTATGACACTAAGAAGTATAAAAATTGAACGGCAGGTCGCAGGCGACCTTCTTACGTCTTGATAAATTGAGGCGTACTATTAAAGTTTTAATATGTACGCATGAATCTCGAATGTTAGCGCTATAACCGAGCGCACCGGCATAAAATCAATGGACCTTCTGAATAGATTACCCATCGGGGTATTCAGATCATCCTGATCAGGGTTTTTGGCTATAGGGCCTGATACCGCACAGTTATCGTCGAATCAATAAGATTTTCGACCGCTCCTGTCATCTCATCGAGCTTCCCGGTCTTCTCGCTAACAGAACGTTCAAGGGTGATGTTATCTACCTCGAAGGCACGGTCCTTCTCCAGTTGTGATACCCAGGCTAATACCTTGTCATAGGGTACCCGCAGTAACTTAAACGTTATCGCTGTACCTGTATCAACTGCCCGAGGCTCTCCCTGTAGAAGCAATCCAAACCCCTGGTCATTTGCGATCACTTGTAGGTGATCGAAGATTAAATCTGCTGACAAATCCGTTTTTGTACCGTTGAAGCCGCGTGCTTTTTCAACAACAGGGCGATAAGCCGTTAACCATCTACTAAGCTGTTTTTCTGAGCGCAAATCACCGGACGCACTTTTCACGTACTGGTGCGCGGGAAGTAGCCCATAGACGATGAGCAATAGCGATACCGATAGCGCTAGGACAATCGCAATAATTTTTTTTTGTCTATGGTCGAGCCCGACATAAATAGCTCCCAGTCTGCTCCCGAGAAAATTCATGCCAAACAAGCGTTTCATACGCGTATTCCTATGCGCGCAGTCGTCCAACCCTCTTCACGTTCTTCCTGAGCGTTTACTTCATAGCCCTCCGAGCGCAAATGCTGCACAAATGCGGCAAAAAACTGGGGGCTGCCAAACTTGATCTCAAGCAGGATAGTTGATCCTTGACGGGTATAGGTTATGCGTTGAGTCGCTCCTGGCTGGGTAGCAAGGTGGCGAGTCACTGATTCCATAATGGTCAGTACACTGGGTGAATTGTCGGAGGCCCCCATTTCACGCAATGCGGCGAGCGTCTGGCGCTTTGGATCGACCACTCGTGTTACCGTGGGAAACATCTCTCGGTAAATTTTTTCGTTCGCTTCAGCGGCACGCGCGGCGTTTGCGCTGGCCAAACCGCCGTAAATCAGATCGCTCGCCAGCTTTATACATATCACTAACACAGCTGCCGCTGCGGTATAACCCCAATATCGCGCTTCAATACCAGCTGTTTGTGTTATTTTATACTCGCCGTATAAAAGGCCATTAGAGGAAAGAGACTGCCAAAAATCCGTATCGGCACAGGCAAGCAACCAATGGTCAAACATGTCGCCGCCCGGAATAATCTGATCAATATTTTGTTTTTCAGTATCGCTTAAGCCAACACGCTTGGCACGCACACAACCTGCCACAGTTTCCAAAGCCGAAACGATCTCGTCCTCTTTGGGTGAGCCTCCGCCGGCAAAATACACATCGACTACTGGTTTTTCCGCTATGCCCAATTCGGCCATCAATGCCGGCAGGCAGGCACCAAGACAATCCGAGGAGACAACCGCGCTGGTGCCCTGGACCGAACGCATTAATGTTCGGCCCGTCTCCGTCACGAAAAATGTCGCCGCGTTATCTTCACTCAAAGGCAGGATTGATGCGTCGGAGTGTATTGCCTCGATATCGATACCGATGTCGCTAAAGTCCTTTATCCAACTTCGTATCAGGTCGTGAGCTACGACGCCAAGTAAGAGTCGTTTTTTTTCCTGATGGAGCACCGCCACATGATTTTTTTCAACGGATGTTCCCAGGTCATCCTCTACAAGATAAGGCAAGGATTTCATCAGTCTCGACTTATCACCTGGCGGCAACTCCAGCGTTCGAGACAACACTAGCTCTCCCGGTATAAGCAGAATAGCCGATCGCTCTTCAATGGCGCGTGATTCCAGCCAACTCGCCAGTTCTCGCAGATCGCTGCAGAGGTTTGAGACATCTGTGTGGAGCAACGTTTCCGGATCACGGTTATAGATTCGATATAACGACCTTCCTGGTGACAGAATACGGACGATCAACATTGTTTAAATCACACCCTGATAAGTTAAACTTCCGAAAAACGTTGGCTGTAATCGCGAAAGATAGTTTTTATCTCACCTGTTTGCGGGTTCCTATGTAAAAGGCTAACCAGCCAACCTTGCTTGTTTAAAAATTTCGCAGTCACCTGAACTCGAAAAAATTCGCTATATACCCGGATTTTATCCTCATGTAATGTCAAACCAGCGACAGTCGGATCCTCGAGAAATTCCTGAATATCACGGAATGGCTGACTCTCTCGAGCTCGAACAATGGCTGATATTTGCTGGTCTGTTGCCAGCGGTGCGACTCGCCGCAAACGAAACGCATCAGCCGTGTTCACATTGACCGCTGTATCCGGGGGCAACGTAAATATCACCTGCGACAACGCCTGCACCAGCTCACGATCAGCGCTGTATATCCAATTCAGTTCGCTGACGTGGGCCATAGTTCTATTGGCGGCCCGATAGGGTAGTTCCCGACTCAGATAACTTTGATCTTCCCCATGCAAACCCTGGGGAAACAGGTCTTCGTCAAACCAGTCTACCAATTCACCAAGGAGCACGGAATCGGTGTTATTTACATTCAGCCAGTCGGCTAGCGGTGCGATATCCTCAATATGTTCTGTTTCGACGAGATCATTAATATTTATGCCACGCTGTATGTCCATCACTCGCACATCAATAGCGCCATCGGCAAATACTATGGTGTCCGGTCTGGTCCAGTTATCTGACAAATCATCCCAGAAGAATTCTGAATCCGAAGAAAAATCCTGTTTCAGTGTTTGTCGGGCCTGGGCTTCTCCCGCTAGAAGGTACTCTTCGATCTGTGCCCGCTCACGCTGGGCGACCGCCAGGGTTAAGCTGGACGTATGTTCAAACAGGATTTGCGAAGCGAGCAGCGCTGCCACAACGAATACCATCAGCACAGTTACCAGCGCTATCCCCCCCTGCTTGTCCAACTTAACTGGCATTGTCTGTAACCCCAACATCGTTTTGCTTACTTCTGCCAGGACCACCATTAACATCCTCACGTCCAGCACCGGCCTTGGTCTTTTTCGACCTCTCGCCCTGTACTCCGGGCAGACGATAAAACCTTGTTAACATGCCGCCATTTACTAATTGTATTTCCCACTGAATTGCTGCTGGCAAAGCGTTATTCCACACGTCAGTCATGCCATATGCGCTATCCCAAACTAGAGATTCAGTGCCTTCCTGGTCATAGAACACAATATCTACAGTTTCAACTCCTTGCATGAGTATTTGAACCCGCGGCTCGGTATTTGGTGCCCTATCGAGTACATCCCATGTCAATCTCTCCAGAACCCGTGCTTCGCTTCCGTCCATTTCGCCGTACCGCAACCTGTACGCCACCCGTTGCAACTCAGCCCGTTTGATACCGTTGGGGTTGCGCCATCCCAGGCGCGTGAACTCCAGTAAATAATCGGGGGGCGTGCTAAATCCCGATGCAGGTAGCCCATAGGCATCGCGAATACCCCGATTAATTAACTGCCGCATATCCTGATCGAGGAGAACCACCAAACGTTTGATCGACCGAGTATCCTGACTTTGATTACGAAAACTATCGACGTGTCCGACCAGACTACCCAGCAATCTATGGGAGGCCGCACCGATAACTGCCATAATGGTCACCGCCACCACCACCTCAATCAGGGTATAACCTGCGCTGAGTCTAATTGGCGTAGTCAGCTTTCCTCTAGACGATGAATGTCTCATCATTTGCTCGCGCTAAACCTGCATACGTGACTTCTGCTTGCTGCACTTGTTTATGCCATGCCACACTGGTTCCTCGAGATACCACAGCGAACGCTACCAATATAGGACATCAATTCCGTCCGACGAACGCCTGTAGTTCACCGAGAACGCGTGCACTATTATCTCTTCCAACACTGATCTCCAGACGTCTGATTCCAGATTGATCCGTATCTTCGACACGAATAGACACCCGCCA
>DJFY01000094.1:7058-14175 GCA_002431545.1 Cellvibrionales bacterium UBA5860
ATCTTCGACACGAATAGACCCCCGCCATAGCCGCTGGAGCATCTGGGTCTCGACTTTGTGTTCACCCACCGACGGCCAGGGGTTTTCAAAACGAAATTTGTCGGCTGTATTCTGCGCAACCCAAGTCGCCACGACCTGATCGTTAAGGGTCGCCTCGTTGCTTAGATTGACACTAATGCTCTTGAGAATTGCGGTCGCGCTAACCGAAAACACAATGAGGGCTATGAGCACTTCCAACAGGGTAAACCCACATCGCCGCGCAGCGACAGACGGGACATCAAGCACCACCGCCATATCAACCACCCCCCGCTGCGATAAACGGCCCGACCTGGATGTCATTCGCCACCTGAGCTACCGAGATAACACGCTCGGCGTCGCGTAACCGAAAATGAACAACAAACTCCACAGCCTCACCCGTCGCCCAGAATACGACTTGCGGGTTAGGAGTTCGGCCGTGCTCTTCGAGATCTTGTGCGTCTTCTATATCAACCACCCGCTTTTCAATCATGAGTTCAATGGCGATAGGTTCAGGCAGAGAACGCGGCTGCAGTTGATCAGCAGGTAGCCACTGTTGCGTAATGGCGTCGAAGGCAAGCACTCGATAACCATCGCCAGCCAGCTCAATACCGTGATCGACGCCGGTCAGGAGAGCCAGATCACTGGCTAATTTTGCGGCGTGCTGAAACCGCTTGGCCTCAGTCCTCAAAAGCCGGTGTTCGTTACTCGATAGAGTCAGCGCCAGCAAGCCAGCGACTATCGCCAGAATCACCATAACGACGACCAGTTCGATAAGGGTAAATCCCTGGTTGACGAAAGCCACACCGCGCGCTTTACGGCAGATTGACGCTGCTGATGTCCTGGTCGACATTTTCTCCACCTTCCCGCCCGTCAGCACCGAGGGAGATAATTTCGTAAGCTGCATCGGCGCTAGGGCTTAAGTACAGATATGCGTTATTCCAGGGATCTGTGGGAATGCGCTTCAAGTAGCCCTCAGGATTCCAATTCGACGGCAATGGCTCTGTTGTCGGTTCCTCGACGAGCGCTTCAAGACCTTGGTCCGTTGTTGGATAACGAAAATTATCCAATCGATAAAGCTCCAGCGCGTTGCCAACGCTGCGGATGTCTGATCTCGCCGCCGCGACTCGCGCTTCATCCGGGCGACCGATCACATTTGGCACAATCAACGCCGCCAACACCCCCAGAATCACGATCACAATCATGATCTCAATTAATGTGAAGCCAGCCAGGTCCTGCCGGAGACGGTTCTTGTACAACATCATGGCGACCCTCCTAAGCGATCAGCCGATTCATATTCATGATGGGTGTGAGAATAGCCACCACTACAAACAACACAGCGCCACCCATCACCAACAACATGACCGGCTCAAAAATCCCAACCGTAAGGACGACAAAACCCTCGAGTTGCCTCTGTTGTTGCTTCGACAGGCGTTGTAAGACTTCGTCCAAATTTCCGCTGCGCTCACCACTAGCGATCATGTTCACCATAATCGGCGGAAACACACCCGCTTTGGCCAACGCGCCCTGTAAAGATTCACCCTCGCAAACGTCCTGCGTCACGCCCTCAATAACCTGTCGCCACCAGAGGTTATCCATTACGTCCGTGGCGACCGCCAGTGCTTCGGTAAGTGGCACTCCGCTACTCGTCAGTATTCCCAGGGTATTAGTCATACGTGCTAGATTTTTTTCGGTGCTGTATTTACCGACAAGCGGCATAGAGACGATGCGCTTGTGCCACGATGTACGGATGCGTACAGAGCCCAGGGCAAAGCGAAAGCCAAGCCCCGTTAATACAACGGCCAGGAGCAGCAGTCCGCCCCAGCTAGCGAGAAAATCGCTACTAGCAATCAGGGCACGCGTGGATAACGGCAGTGTCTGACCATTGTCGACAAACACCTTGACGACATCGGGCACCACATAAACCAGGAGCCCACCGACGGCAGCCAGGGACACACCAAACAAAATAACGGGATAAATCAGCGCGAGTTGAATTTTCTTGCGCGCCTCATTTGCCTCTTCGATATTGGTAGCCAGATTGTCGAGCACCACCGCCAGATCACCCGAATGCTCACCGGCAGCAATCGTTGCCCGGTAAATGCCGGGGAAGCTGCCGGGATAGTCGGCAAGACTATCGGCAAACGCGCGACCTTCGAGGATCCCGCCGCGCACCGACAATAGCTGAGCACGCGTTCGAAGATTTTGCGACTGCTCAGCGATGGAAGCCAGTGCTTCCTCAATCGGAATACCCACCCGAACCAAATCAGCCAATTGCCGCGTCGTATTAACGAGCTGATTTCGGCTAAGCTTATACTTTAATTTTATTTTATATCTATTTGTTTTATCGTTAATTTTATAAACCGATAGCGGTACCCAGCCACGATGCCGCAAGGCTTGCCGAGCCTGCCTCGGACTGTCTGCTTCAAGGACGCCACGCCGGCGTTTGCCCACACCGTCGACCGCTGTGAAGTCAAACGTCGTCATTGTTCTGCTCGCGCCTTGCGTGTGACCCGAAACACCTCTTCCAGCGTCGTCTCTCCAGAAATCACTCGCAGGAAACCATCCCGACGCATACCCTCGCCTGCGACTCTCCCTGCCACCTGTTCCAGCTCCGGTTCCGCTGCATTTTGATGGATGAGATGTCTCAGCGTTTCATCGATTTCTATGACATCAAATATCGCCATGCGCCCGGAATAACCCGTGTGTGCGCAGGCAGAACAGCCTACAGCGGCGAACATTCCTGCGGAATAATCTAATTCCATAGCTTCAAATAGCCGGCGACTGTCTTCATCGACAGCCACCGTCTGCCTGCATTCAAGGCACAAGCGACGCACCAGTCGCTGGGCGACCACACCAATAATGCTAGATGCGAGCAAATAAGGCTCTACCCCCATATCAGCCAATCTAGTGACTGCGCCAAGCGCACTGTTAGTATGCAGGGTGGATAAAACCAAGTGTCCGGTCAGGCTGGCTTGTACTGCAATTTCCGCAGTTTCGCCGTCGCGAATCTCCCCAATCATGACCACGTCCGGATCCTGCCGGAGTAAGGCCCGCAACCCTCGAGCAAAGGTCATGCCGGCCTTATTATTGACCTGCGTCTGCCCAACTCCCTCGATGTGGTATTCAATGGGATCTTCGACCGTGAGGATATTGCAGCTGGCATCGTTAAGATAATTCAGTCCCGCGTAGAGCGTCGTCGACTTACCGGATCCCGTTGGTCCTGTGACGAGAATAATGCCATGTGGATTAGACAAAAGACGCTTGAAAGCTTTTTCGGTAGACTCGCGCATACCTAGGGCCGGTAGTTCGAGCGTTCCCGACTGTTTTTCCAGCAACCGCATCACCACGCGTTCGCCGTGGGAAGCGGGGATTGTCGATACGCGAACGTCGACAGCGTTGCCCGCTAACCGCACAGTGATGCGTCCATCCTGTGGAACACGCTTCTCTGCAATATCCAGGCGCGCCATAACCTTAACGCGCGAAACCAATAACGCAGCCAAACCCCGGGGCAAGTCCAGAACAGAGGTTAATACCCCGTCGATACGCAGCCGAACAATCAACCGCGTCTCGTAAGTTTCAATGTGAACATCCGACGCCCGCCGTCGAATGGCTTCGGCAAGCATCGCGTTAATCAGCCGAATTACTGGCGCGTCGTCGTCGCCATCCAATAAATCCCCATGATGAGAAATCGCTTCGGCTACTGCAGACAATTCAGCACTTTCACTGAGATCAGCCGCCAATGACACTGCGTCGGTTTCACCGCCGCCGTAAGACATATCGAGGCTTCTGGCAAATACCTCGTCATCGACGATCTCGACCGTCAGCGCGCGCCCCGCTACACGCTGTGACTCGAGCAGCGCAACGCGGGAAAAACCACGTTTGCACACCAAACGACTATCGTTGGCGATGACGACCCCGTGCTCTCTAGCGAAAGAGTAGCCCGGTTTTGTTAATACGTCCGTCATAAGCTGTTCGTTCTCACCCCGACTCTTAACTTTCATCAACTGGGAAATCGACTTCATATTCCATCGATTCGATATCCAGTTCAGGCAGGATCGGCGGCTGCTTGGGCACGAATAATTTATCCGTGTCCTTTTGGTTAAATCGTTGCTGTAAACCACGCATACGATCATATGTGTCGAGTGTTTTGATATCGGTTTGCGCCCGGCTTGCGAGAATAATGGGGCGGATAAATATCATCAGGTTTTTCTTGATCACATCGCTTCTCGTACTTGAAAACACCCTTTTCAAGCCCGGGATACTTCCTAACAGCGGCACGCGACTGATCGTTTGCTGGACATCGTCCTGAATCAGTCCACCAAGAACGACGACTTGATTGTTTTCGACCAGGACGCGCGTTTTTATGTTGCGCTTGTTGGTGACGATGTCGGCGGTCTCGACAATGGAATTGGTAATACTCTCTACTGTCTGCTCAACTTCAAGCGTTACGGAATCTGCATTATTGATACGCGGCACGATGCGCAGGGTAACGCCAACGTCCTGGCGTTCGATTGTTTGAAACGGATTATCAGTAGAAGACGCTGTGCCGGTGGATTGTCCGGTAATAAACGGCACATTGGATCCAACGAGAATCTCTGCCGGCTCATTGTCCAGGGTCATGATGCTTGGTGTAGAGAGAATATTCGCACCGCTACGCGTTTCCAAAGCCCTTAACAAGGCACGCAGATCACCGCCACGGAAATAACCAAGAGTCGCGCCTGCGCCAATTTCTGGAATTTCAAACACTGGCAATCCCGGCAGCAGGCCAATACCACCGAATACCCCTTCATCGCCGGGAACGTTCGTTCGCCATTCGACGCCGATGTCGTCTGCCAGTTCATCGTTAACCTCAACGATGATCGCCTCGACAAGCACCTGCTGGCGCGGCACGTCGAGTTCGGAAACCACCCGCTTTAGGGATTTTTGCAACGCTCCGGGCGCGGTGATGATCAACGCATTATTGGTTTCGCTAACCTGGATATTAACTTTGCCGGCATCAAAAGGCTTCTTGCCCTTACTTTGCGGATCACCGCTGACGATGCCCCGCAGGATATCGGCAACTTCAGTGGCGGTAATATAGTCGACGTAAATGACCTGGGTAGAATCTTCTCCGGAAGTCGGTTGGTCCAGTCTTTCGATCAGATTACGCACTTGATGACGCGTCACCTGATCGCCGGACAAAAGTATGCTGTTAGTGCGCTCGTCAGCAGTAAAATTAAAGGTGCTCCCGCCTTTTTTCGAACGCAAGGACATCTGCAGCAGACGATTAAGAATTTCCACCACCTGCTGAGCATCGGCATAAGCGAGGGGAATAAGGTCGATATCTATAACACCGACAAGGTCAATCTCTCGTATCAAGCGAATAGTCTTGGCAATATTTCCGGCTCGATCCGCTAGAATCAAGGTGTTATTTTGGGGATAAGCTGCCAAATGCGCGGCTTTCGAGAGCAAGGGACGGATACTGGTGACTAACTGGTCAACCTGAATATTTTCGACGCGCAAAACCTGAACGACTATATCCTCAAAATGCCCTTCGGATGTCAGACCTTCCGCAACGAAGGGAATATCGCCAGAGGTCGCCAGTTCGGCAGGAATTACTTTGATCGACTCTTTGGTTTCCACCGCGGCGAAACCATGAACATGTAACACTGACATGAATAATTCATAAGCTTCGCCGGCAGATAGCGGTTCCCCCGCAATAACTGTAACTTGACCTTTGACGTTGGGGTGCAGAATGATCGATTTATCGATAATGCTGGACGCCCATCGGGCTAGCTCCCTAATGTCCGCATTTTCAAGCGCGAGCGTAACACCAGCCTGGTCGCTTCCTGCTCTCTGCTGAGGCGCGGAAAACCGCACCTCAGCGGCGTAAGTATGGGTAGAACTAATCGCTGTATTGACAACAAAAACGAGAACCGGAACCACAACCAGATACTGAGCTAAACACCGGGAATCGACGACCTCACCCATGAAAAGCTTTTTAATATACCTGGCTATAAATAAGCTCGGGCAGCATACCGCTGCAGAACGCCCGTAAATCACCGATTAATACTCGAATTAGTGAGTTCTCTGGTCTCTAGAGTATTTTTCGACAAACGGTGTTTTTGGGGTTGCTCCCGACCTATAACGTCAAGCGGAAAATACAGACTTTCATATATACCGCCGCGATCTATTACGACCGAGTCAATCCGTACCCGATGTAACTTCGCGTTTTTTGGCAAAGATTCTCCGACAAAATACAGTTTTTCTTGCTGTCCGCTTGTTTCAGCTATGATTGCGCCGCCCCACTCTGGTATGTCGTTCATGAACACCGCCCGTAGTTCCAAAGCCAGTCGAGTTTCGGGCAGTTTTTCCATAACTTGCGATGGAGCCGTTTGCGGAGCACCAAATAAGTTACGTCGCTGCAACGCGAGTAGCGCAGCATCGACGCTTGAGCGAGCGTCTTCCTGAATCAATGACGCTTCTGGGACCACCGTGTTAATTGTGTTTGCAAGCTTGTGTGCAGAGAAGAGATAGTAAGCCTGTGCGCTCAGAGCAAGCGCGAACGCAAGCGATACCACCACAGAAAAAACACGCGGTCGCATCCAGGATTCACCAGGCATGTATCTATGAAACCAGCACCTTAACCGTTATTTTTTTCTGTGGATCGTGCCTTTTCCAGACTATCCAGCAAGTCGATTGCCTCCTGACGACCGGTAAATTCCTCGTCCGCCTTGACCGCCATTGCCAGTTCCGAACGCGCAGCGGCGTGATCTTCGACGGCGTACAACGCCTTACCCAAGTGGTAGCGAATTAACGGCGCCTGTGGCGCCGATTGCACGGCTCTTTTAAGTATCGCTACCGCCTGCTCATGCTCGCCAAGTCGGTAATGAACCCAACCAATCGTATCGAGGAAAGCCGGATTAGAGGAATTCTGGATAGCATTAACCAGGTCTCTTGCCCGTTGTAAGCTCTTGCCGTCATCGCGATAGGTCGCTAACAACATGGCTAGATTATTGAGATTGATATCACTTCTAAGACCCGTATCAACGAGCGCCTCATACTGGGTAATCGCCCCGTCGTGATCGCCCCGGGACTCCAGCAGAAGCGCCAGCCGTTCTCG
>DJFY01000108.1:0-494 GCA_002431545.1 Cellvibrionales bacterium UBA5860
GATCGCTGCCTTTATTTAGGTAATGATATCTAAGTAATGGCGGTGCTTTTCTTTTTGATTACACGATTAATGGATAGATCCCGCCAAAATGCAATAGCGTAACTTGGTAAGACGCCGATGGCCAAGCCTAGCAGCCAGTAGAACAACCAGAAAATTCCAAACTCAAACCCGGATGTTCTCGCGTCCCCCATTGCCCAGGACGCAAATATGATACCGAAAAGAAAATAGAAAATTTTTGGATACATCAGTTTGAGCATGTCGTCGTAATAATATGATTCTTGAGTATTGTGGTTATAAGCGCGAATCCACCTGTTACGTCCCAGACGCCAGACCGTCACCGTGTGGCCTGCACGGCAGGGCGCTTCCAGATCGACGAGTTGGACCACGTGTTCGATATTCTCATCGTCTTTGAGGTAAAGGGTTTGGAAGGTTGTAGTTGTCGACTCTACTTTTCCTCTGACCGGCGCAGTCGTACCGTATACCGAATTCGTTCC
>DJFY01000108.1:778-973 GCA_002431545.1 Cellvibrionales bacterium UBA5860
CCTCCGGTAACCGTTCCGGAAACTTCAGTACGACTGCTTTTTTCCTGATCTAGTACTTCTCCCGTGAGTTCACAAATGCTGAACCACTTTAAAAGGGTTTGCCCTCTCGCAATTTTCTTGATGCCCATGAATTGCCCTTGTTTGGTAAAACCGGAGATAAACTTTTTAACTTCGTTATTCGAAAGTAATGACCGC
>DJFY01000108.1:1223-12439 GCA_002431545.1 Cellvibrionales bacterium UBA5860
CGTTATTCGAAAGTAATGACCGCGCGCGTGATCTCCCCACTGTCGAGCAGGCCGAATGCCTTGTTAATGTCGTTCAGACCCATTCGATCAGTAATCATGGCGTCGAGATCGAGCCGACCCTGTTTGTAGAAATCAAGGTAGTGAAGCGCGTCGATATGGAAGCGGTTCGAGCCCATAAAGCAGCCGGTGATGGATTTTTCAAGATAAAAGTGGCCGGGATCCACTTCCAGCTTTTGTCCGGTCGGTATGGCGCCGACGATTACGGCCAGACCTTTGGGTGCCAATGCATAAAAGCATTGTTTCGATAGCTGCGGCACGCCTACCGCGTCAAAGGCGAAGTCGACACCGCCGCCACTGAGCTTTTTGAGCGCTTTTACCGGGTCGCCATCCGGGCTGTCCGGGCCGCCCAGAAGGGTATGGGTCGCGCCGAATTTTTTTGCGGTCTCCAGTTTGGCGGGCACCAGATCTATAGCGATGATTTGCCGGGCTCCGGCGATGCGAGCGCCCTGGATAACAGAGATACCAATGCCTCCAACACCAAATACGGCAACCGACGAGCCGGGCCGGACTTTAGCAGTATTAAGCGCGGCGCCTACGCCTGTAGTAACAGCACAACCGACGAGTGCGGCGCTTTCCAGAGGAATATCCTTGTCAATTTTTACGACCGCGGTTTCGTGGACCAGCATTTTCTCACTGAAGGCAGAGAGATCGGCAAACTGTGTGAGTTTTTCCCCGTTTAGAGAAATTCTCGGCGTGTCTCCCTTTTTGCGCTGGCACTGGCGTCGATCCATGCAAAGGTAGGGGCGCCCATTCAGGCACTGGTTGCATTTCCCGCAAAACATCGACGTGCACGCGATGACATGATCACCGACTTCCACCGAGGTGACGTCAGCGCCGACAGCTTCGACAATGCCCGCGGGTTCGTGGCCGGGTACAGTGGGGATCGGCCCGAGAATGGCGCCCTTGGCGAAATGGACGTCGCTGTGGCACACGCCGCAGGCGGCCGTGCGCACCAGCACTTCGTTGGGCCGTGGATCATCGATGTCGATTTGTTCAATGGTGAGATCTTTACCGATCTCAGTAAATACCGCTGCGTTTGCTTTCATTTTTATTCCTCTTATCGCAGGTTTCGCCTTCGTCGTGGGATCGTGAATAACAAAAAGTTGATCAATGGGCGGATAGTAGCAGGAATAGCAAAGACGTTTGTATTTAACTCGCCCGCTGTGTCTGTTTGACGTGTGGCGACCTGATAGCGGTCAAATCATTATAAGAAAATCGGTTAGCATCTACTCGATTCACGCTGCGGGTTTGCCGGAACGATTTGCCAACCAGATAAACTCGTAGGGCTGCAGTACGATCTCTGCGGTGTGATCGGAGAACTCCCGGTCGCTGACCAGATCGTGCCAGGTATCTGTGTTGATAAGATTCAGGTCGCACAACGAAACCGTTTGCCGCGTGTCGGTAATGTTGTAAACACAGAAAACGTTTTGTCGACGATCGATGCTTTGCCGCCAAAACGCAAAAATCTGGTTGAGGTTTTCTGATCCCGGCAGGTGGAGAGTGAATTGCGTGGCGTTGGGGTGAAAACAGGGGTTGGCTTTTCTTATTTTGATGAGCTGGCTCAGTTGCTCGAAAGCTCGCTGGTGTTCACTGCCGTTGCCCAGCAGAGTTTCGAGTTCATAGCGTTTCCAGTTGTGGCGGTTTATCGCGCGATTGTGCCCGGTGCGTTCCCGTTTTTCGTAGTCGTTGTGGGTTGCGAAAAGGCTGTGAATATAAAAGGCCGGGATGCCTTCTAGGGCCAGCATGATCGCGTGGGCGCAGATAAAGCGCTTGTGGTTATGCGCGTCCTTGCCTTTCACTGTGCCTTGAAGGGCGTCGTAAAGGCTGATGTTGATTTCGTAGGGGCGAGAGACCTTTGTGCCATGGTTAACGGCTCGCCAGGATATATGGCCGCCAAAGCCTTGCAGTGTTTCCGCCAACGTCATGATTTCTTCATCGCTCAACAGGCCCTCTGCCGGGCGCAGACCCAGGCCGTCATGAGAGGCGATAAAGTTCAAATAAGTGGTGCCGTTCCGTGCCGGCGGCATGCTCATCATCCAGCTACGTAGGTACTGGCAGTCGCCGGTAATCAGGGTGTTTACCAACAAGGGCGGCAGTGAAAAATTATAAATAACGTGGGCTTCGTTGGCATTGCCGAAATAGGACAGATTCTCCTGGTTGGGAATGTTGGTTTCCGTAATCAACAGCGTATCGGGTTTGGCGTGTTCGACAAGCGTGCGTATTAAACGCACCATTTCGTGGGTTTGCGCCAGGTTCAGGCAATTGGTGCCGATGATTTTCCAGAGGAAGGCGATGGCGTCGAGACGAAATATGGTGACGTTGCGACGCAGATAAAAATAGATGATGCGAACAAATTCGAGCAGAACTTCGGGGTTGGCAAAGTTGAGATCGACCTGGTCGTGGCTGAACGTACACCATGCGTGGCGTTCGCCGGCGCTGGTATCGACCTTTTTTAGTAAGGGGCTGGTGCGGGGGCGCACTACCTCGGTGAGGTCGTCATCCAGGTTTGCGGTGACAAAATAATCTTTGCCGGGCTGCTTGTCTTCGACAAAGTTGAGAAACCAGCGGTGTTGGGCGGAACAGTGATTGATGACGAGGTCGGCCATCAACTTGAAATGCTCTGTGAGGGCAACGATATCGTCCCAGTCCCCCAGGCGCTCTTCCACAGCCATGTAATCGATCACGGAGAAACCGTCGTCGGAGCTGTAAGGGTAAAACGGCAGGACATGAATGATCGAAGCGATATCTTTCAGGTTGGTGTCAAGAAAATGTTTGAGGGAGCGGAGGGGTGTAACACCGGGTTCAATGATAGTGTCGGCATAGGTAATCACTGCGACGTCGCTCTGGTCCCAGAAATTCACGAAAGGAAAAGGTTCGTGGCAGACTTCCTCGAAATTCATGATGTCGACGATCGCATCGGTCAATGCATCGACATTAGCGTTCGGATAGAGGTGATTCAGGTGTGTGGCTATGCGAAAGCGCAGCTGTCCCAGTACGGAGGACTGTTTCATGACCTTACCTTGCTGAAAACTCCTGATGATCCTTTTCCACGGCGTCGTGAAACTGTTCAAGGATGTCGGGCACCGCGCTGATAACCCGGTTCCAGGTCGGAATAAACGGGGTCTCCATCGGGCGCTCCAAAAAGTGAGAGCCGGCCTTGATGATATTTTCAGCAAACAGTTCGACCGCGCTCTCTTCCTGATGAATATCGAGATTCAGTCCATTGATAACAGCATCGTTGCGGTAGGTTTCGACAAAGTCCAGGGCGATGCGAAAATAGCTGGCCTTGATGGTGCGAAAAGTCTCCTGATTAAACACGTAACCAATGGTGGCCAGTTTGCGAAATACCGCCTTGCAGATGTCGATCGACATACGCGAGAGGCCCTGGGTCTCGTCGTCCAGTGAAATATCCTGGTGCTTGTGATCGTAAGCGTGGGCGATATCGACCTGGCAAATGCGGTTGGTGGCGTAGTTGCGCTTCATTTCCGAGAGTACGCCGATTTCCAGACCCCAGTCGCTGGGAATGCGGATATCGTTGAGCACGCCGCGGCGCATGGCAAACTCGCCGGCAAGTGGGTAGCGGAAGCTGTCGAGGTAATCGAGATAGTCGGAGGGTCCGAGGACTTTTTTCAGCGCGCGAATCAGAGGCGTGACCAGCAGCCTGCTGACGCGGCCGTTAATGCGGCCTTCCGCGACTCGCGCATAATAGCCTTTGCAAAACTCGTAGTTGAAAGCGGGATTGGCCACGGGATAAAGCAGCCGGGCGAGAAGCGTCCGATCGTAAGTGAGAATATCGCAGTCGTGCAGGGCGATGGCGCGACCGATGTTCGAGCACATGACATAGCCCAGGCAGTACCATACGTTGCGGCCCTTGCCGAGTTCGCGCGGCGCCAGGCCCTCTTTTTTCAGTATTTGGTCGATTGCAGTCAGACGCGGTCCGTCGTTCCAAAGCACGCGATACCGCTGTGGCAGACGGGCGAAAAATTTCAGCGCATACCGGTACTCGTCTTCGTTAGCACGATCGAGCCCGATGACAATTTCGCTGAGATAGGGCACTTGTGCCAGGTGCTCGATAATTTCCGGCAGTGCCTGCCCTTCGAGTTCGGAAAACAGCGAGGGCAGGACCAGCGACATGGGGCGTAACAGTGAGAAGCGGGCCAGCTCGGCCTCGAGTTCTTCCAGGGGCCGGTTAGACAGATTGTGCAGCGTGGTGACAATACCGTTTTGGTAAAAATCGCTCATAGGTAATCCTTGCCCGCGGGCACAGCATAGCCAAGTTCGTCGAGCACGCCAAACAGCATTTCCGTCCAGCCGGCCGGCCCGATATGGTTGCTGATACGCACACTGACATGTTTTATCGGTGGTGGTGGGTGAACCGGTGAGCGGATTACGATGGGGTAATCCGAAGCTTCCAGCATGGCGACGTCGTTGTCGCTGTCACCGAGCGCTATTGTAACCACACCATTATCTGCCTGTCCCCAGCAGCGCTCGCACAACCAGCGCATTGCCCGGCCCTTGTCGCTGTTGCCAATCACGTGGACGAAACGTCCACCGCGCAATAGATGCAGTCCGTGAAGTGCAAGTGCACTGGCAAATTCGCTTAACTTTTGCTCGCTGTCACGCCAGATCAGAGGCTCCGAGAAATAACGTTCGAGAGCCAGACCAGATTGTGCTTCGTCAAGGTTGGTCACGGCTGCAAACGCACTGGTGCTCATCTGGCTGGCACCGGTGAAGGCAAAGGAAGATCGCATGTCTGCCAGTACTTCTATGATAAGTTTTCGCGCTGCGCCCAGGGTGACCAGGCAGTATCCATCCGCGGTCGGATGTTCGCTGTCTCCTGGAACCCTTTCGGAATTTGCAATCTCCGACAGGTCGGCATCCGGATAATCTTGGGGCAGGGCGATCCCGCCACCATTTTCGACAATCATGGGGTGTTGATTGTCGAGCCGATTTGCCAGTGGCAGCAGCTCTGACAGGGTTTTACTGGTGTTAAATATCCAGGGAATGCCAGCACCCTTGAGAAAATCGATCGCCGGTTGAGCCGCCTCGAAGCTATAAGTGTGGTGGTCGAGCAAAGTGCCGTCGAGATCGGTGAAAACAAGAGGGGTGATTCCGGACGATATGTTTTGATGAGTCATGTCAGTGTCGTGGCAGGATTCGTGCCAGGTTGATGTCAGGTTATTTGATCCACTGGCTTTTGCGGTATCTGGTCTCTTTTACACGGTGATCCTGATCCAGGATGAGGACCGCGTCAGCCTGGACGGGCAGGGTTTCCAAGTTGTTTCGAGTAATGCGTTCATAGTGCTGAATAAACCGCGCCAGAGCTGCTTCGTCCATTACTCGAGTCTCGATAGCAGTCGTGCCCAGCCGGTCGCGCAGTTTCGCCTCCTGCTCGCTGCGCCAGCGGTAAATAGCTTCAAAGCTTGGTGCCTGCAAGAAGATTAGCAGGTCCAGTTCGAGGAACAGAGGGGAGTAAACTTCGCGCAGCTGCCGATTGACATAGGTGCGCCAGCGCGCATCGGGATCTTCTTCCGCTTCGAGCGCATTCACCGGGTGAGACAATCGAGCGGCGGGTTCTGCCTTAGCGGCCACGCACCAGCCCTCAAGGATAATGACGCGCGTCGGGCCGGTAAACAGCTTCCACTCGTTTTCAGGGGCGCGGTCGTCGGCAGCCTTGTCAAAGTGAGGCAGCTTTATATGCTGCCCCGACCCCAGGCTCTTGAGTCGCGCGATGGTTGTCCTCGCCAGCGCTATGTCGTGGGTGCCAGGGACGCCGCGTGTCAGAAGCAGGGGGTGCACGTTTGTCGCCAACTGCTTGCGTTCGGCCCGCGTCAGGTAAAAGTCGTCGATTGATAACACCGCAGTGGCTAAGCCGTGGACATCTTCCAGATAGATTTTCAGGACTTCGCTTAACGTGGACTTGCCGGTGCCCTGCGCGCCATTAATACCGACAAACAGCGCTGCGTCGGCACGACGTTGGGCCGCGAGCCATTTCGCCAGTGGGCGGTAATGCCTGTCCGCAGTAGCAAGGAATTCCGGGGGCAAAGCCTGCTCGCGGATGTAGCGGTCGAGAAGCTGGGGATTAGCGCCGGGCGGAATCTCGTTCATGGGGCGGATATTCGAGTATTACCAAGATGAAGGGTTGGTCGAGCCGGTGGGTTAATACAGCGTCAATCAAGTAAATCAACCGGGCCGTGACGAACTCCTCAGGAAAATGCAATAATCCAGATCAACTGAAACACTTGCTTGGCCCAACTCTATTCCAACACGCAGGAGAATAACATGACCATCAAGGTAGGAGACAAGGCACCTGAAGGGCGTTTTAATGTCATGAATGCAGACGGCCCCGGATCCCTCAGTACTGCTGAACTTTTTAACGGTAAAAAAGTGGTGCTTTTTTCAGTACCTGGTGCTTTTACGCCAACTTGCTCGCGCGAGCATCTTCCCGGTTTTATCGAGAAGGCGGATGACATCAAGGCCAAAGGTGTCGACACCATAGCGTGCACCGCGGTCAACGATGTGTTTGTCATGGATGCCTGGGGCAAGGCCAGCGGTGCCGCCGATAAAGTCCTGATGCTGGCGGACGGTAACGGAGAATATGCCAAGGCGCTGGGCCTGGAGCTCGATGGTACCGGCTTTGGTCTCGGCACACGGGGCGCGCGGTTTGCGCTCGTGGTTGAGAATGGCACGGTTACCCAAACCTATATCGAGGAGGGCGGTGCCTTCAAGGTCAGCTCGGCAGAAAATGTGCTTTCTAATTTATAAAACCAGTACCCGGTCACCGGGAATGTAATGTTGACTGGTGAGGGCCAGAAAAAGCCGGTGCGACTGCATCGGCTTTTTTGTGCGTAAATTACTGTGGTTGGATGGCTCAAGCCCGGATATCAGTGCTGAAGTAGTCGCCAGTCGATCGATGCCTCGCGGTGATTAAGCGACCAGAATGCGCCGCTTTAATATAACTTATTAATTTAAGAGTTAGCTATAACTGATTGATTTATCGATTTTTTGAAGTGACCTAAAGAGGGTTCGTTTTGTCCGACGATGACTTCGTCGAGGGCCCCGGACAGGTAGGCTTTCTCTATGTCGATGGATATCTGGTAGTCCTCTTCGTCGACGGTTCTGAAGGCCAGGTCGATGTTCGCATCCCAGTGCTTTCGGGCTTTTTCCGTGATTACGGGTTCTGGCACATAACAGTCAAAACGGATCACGCACTCGTCGACCCGATCCCGCGATGGAAACACGCGCCAGGTTTCCACATGGTCGGCCTGAATGACGAACACGGTATTGGGAAACAGCTGGTAGGAAATAGCTGAGTGGGTGATGAAGTCCCATTGGTTTTCGGGCAGCTCTCGCAAGCCTTCGATAGAGCGGCGAATGACGGCTTCCCGGTGGTTGAGGCCGAAGGCTTCGAACAGGCACATATTGTGAAAGAACAGCGGTGCGACCGTATTCTTGTGCAGGGTCTTGAAGTGGTAGGCTTCTAGGAACGTCTCGATTGGCTGCTTCCAATTGGCCCGGCGAGTAATGGTGCGTGTCATATCCGCATGGTAGTCGCCAAAGCGGTAACTCGATAGCTCTGACGATAAGCCCGCCAGATGGGTTTCGAGCAGGCTGTTCAGATCCTGGGCGGGGTCGGTTTGTACCCTGGGGAGCAGCCACAGCATGCCGTCCTTTTCGAGAGTGGGTAAAGGCAGCAGCCCCGATTGCTGCGGGTCGATGCCCGGGAAAGATCGTTTGTCCGGCAGACTCACGAGTTCACCTTTGTTGTTGTAGTGCCACGCGTGGTAGGGGCAGGTAAATGACGCTTGTCGGCCGCAACCTTTGGTCAGAGGTGCACCGCGATGACGGCACATATTGACAAATGCTCTGGCCACGCCGTCATCGCCCCTGACCAGGAGAGTTGGTATCTCCCCATAGTCTTCCGCGAGATAGTCCCCGGGCTTGGCGATCAGGCTCGATAATCCCAAAAATAGCGGGTAATCGCGAAATAACGTGGCTTTTTCTCGCGCGAACCAGTCGTTGGAGGTGTACTCGCTGACAGCACAGCGCAAAACTTCCTGGCCCTTGTCTGTAGTGCCGGCGTCGATATGGGCCAGCGCTTTGCGAGCGAGCTCAACTTGTAATTGATGTTGCATACTGCGGATTCTCGCGGTTGTTCCGGATTTCCAGGCCAATTCGCTTAGAGGGTGGCTTTGTGCAAAAATTGGCCGCCAAATTTTATTCTATAACCGATTAACAAGAAAATGGGAGAGTTTATATGGATGTCGGCGTTGTCATGGCCTTTCAAAGCAGTCACAACCAGCCTTTGTCGGACCTCGAAATCTACCAAAAGGAAATCGAGATCGCGAAGATGGTTGAGCCCCTGGGCTTTAATTCGATCTGGGGCGTTGAACATCATTTTACCAACTACACCATGTGCCCTAACCCGGTAGAGTTTCTGACTTACATGTCGGCAATTACCTCGACACTGAAACTGGGCACGGCTGCGCTCATTCTCCCCTGGCACAAGGATCCGCTGCGCATCGCGACCGATCTGGCGATGCTCGACAATCTTTCAAACGGTCGTGTCATCGTCGGTCTGGGTCGCGGGTTAGGCCGGGTTGAATACGACGGTTTCGGTGTCGACATGGGGACGTCTCGGGATCTGTTTAACGAAGCTGCGCCGATGATCCTCAACGCCCTTGAAACCGGCGTCATGACGGAACACCACGGGGACTTCTTCGATCAAGCAGAAGTCGATTTGAGACCGGCGCCCTTTAAAAGTTTCAAGGATAGAACCTATATCGTTTCCATGTCGCCGGATACGGTGCCCCACGCCGCCCGCCTGGGAGGCACCATGATGACCTTTGCTGTGGGGCCGTGGAAAGCGCGGGCCAAGGACATACAACAATATCGTGAGTTATTTGAAAAAGAGCACAATCGTCCGGCGCCACCCACTTCCGCAAATATTTTTACTGTCTGCGACAAAGATCCCGGCCGCGCCAAGGATATGGCCTACAAGTACATGGGTGATTACTGGGAATCCGCCATGGCCCACTACGAAATGAAAGGCAAGCATTTCGACGACATCAAGGGGTATGAACACTACGGGCGCTCGGCTGTGGCCATGCGCGAAGACGCAAGCCGCGTCACCGAGCAATATGTCGAACAGCAGATATACGGCACGCCCGATCAATGCCTCGAAAAACTAAAGGGCATCGAGGACATCGTCGGTCCCGTCGAGTTGAACTGCTTCTTCACCTACGCCGGCATGGACTACGACTATGCCAAGCAAAGTATGACACTCTTTGCCGAAGAAGCGCTGCCTGTACTGAAAAAATGGCAGTACAAGGAGCATGCGGCCTGAATATCGACAGTGCCCGCAGCAATGCGACTGCGCTGCGCCCATTTTTCGGGCGTCGCGCAGGTGCCGCCCCTGTACGAACGAATCTTTGAGGAGGAATTGAGTGTCTATCGAAAGTGAACAGAAAACCCTGCAGACGGCGGGGACAGAATTAGTCGTCAACCAGGGCGGCAGCGGCAAGCCCCTGCTGGTGTTGCACGATGAACTGGGTGATTCAGGTTGGCTAAAATGGAAACAGGCGCTGGCCGGTTCGCGCACGGTGATCACGCCCCAGCATCCCGGATTTGGCGTTTCACCGCGCATCGCCTGGGCCCTCACCATTGGTGATCTGGCTAATTTTTATGCCCAGGTGATGGTCGACCAGGGCTGGGTTGGTGCGGATGTTATTGGTTTTGGTCTGGGCGGCTGGCTGGCGGCGGAAATGGCGGCACAGAATCCTGCCCAGTTCACTACCATGACATTGGTAGGTGCAGCGGGTATTAAACCACCCAGCGGCGAGATTGCCGATATTTATTACCATACGACAGACCAGTACATCGAATTAAGCGTGAAAGATCCGGAGAACACCGCCGAGTTTGGTGACTTGTATGGTGGCGCGATGACACCGGAACAGTTTGAGCGTTTTCAGGACGCTACCGCGGAGACCGCGCGTTTTGCCTGGCAACCTTATCTCAACAATCCGGCGTTAAGCCATCGGTTGGGCCTGGTTCGGGATTTGCCCACACTTATCCTCTGGGGCAAGGACGACAACATAGTGCCTGTGAGCGCCGGAGAGGTTTACCAGCAAGCCATTGCTGGTGCCAAACTGGTAACTTTTAGCGATTGTGGCCATCGACCGGAAATTGAGCAGACTGAAAAGTTCTTGTCAGAGATAAAAAGCCATTTGGCGGCGTGACCGAAAATGAATCGTCGATGCCGTTGCGCGCAGGCAGCGGAAACGATATTGATACAGGAGACAAACCATGCACATCGCAACCTTTACTGAAAGGCCTTACGCCCACGTTCCGGAAGAGGAAGTCATTAAGAATTCCGGATTTTTCGGCGTATCCAACAAGTTTTTGGACCCGGTCAAGGCCGGTGCCCTGTTTAACAGATATTTTGATGAAAAACTTTATGCCGAAGAGCTTGGTTTCGATGGTGTAATGCTTAACGAACACCACGCCAACCCCTTCACGCTGGGCGCTATTATGGATGTCGAAGCGGCAGTTCTGGCACGTATTACCAAAAAAGTAAAAATTTCTCTTATGGGTAACCCCTTGCCAGTTGCCGACCCACTGCGGTTGGCGGAAGAGCTGGCGACGATCGATATGATATCCGGCGGTCGTCTCGTCACCGGCTGGGTGCGCGGTGCCGGCTGCGAGCAAATTGCCAACAATCGCAACCCGACTTACAACCGGGAAATGTTTGATGAGGCCCATGACTTTATTATCAAGGCCTGGACCAAAGACGGTCCCTGGCGTTACGAGGGTAAACACTTCGAATATCGCCACGTTAATCCCTGGGTGAAGCCGATCCAAAAACCTTACCCTGAAACCTGGATTCCCAGTCTCGTGAGTCCGGAAACGGCTGAGTTCGCCGCACGCAACCGCTATAGCTATATCGCGTTGGCGACCTTTTTGCCGCCGACGGTGGAAATGTGGAATCTGTACGCCGACACCGCCGCGAAAGAAGGATATCAGGCCGGACCCGAGTGCTTTGGGTACTTGCAAAAAGTGGTTTGTGCCGACACTGACGAAGAAGCCTACGAGCTGGGTAAGAACTACGTTTACGGTGGAGGTCAGCCTGCCTTCTGTCGTCCTGAGTGGATGTTTCC
>DJFY01000108.1:12747-25939 GCA_002431545.1 Cellvibrionales bacterium UBA5860
GTATCGGGCAAGGACGCGAGTCAGGCTGTTAACGTAGCCGAAATGAAGAAATATAACCACGAAGTGCTATACGAAAACCTGCTGCGTAATCGTCAGATTATTACGGGTACGCCAGACACTGTACTACCCAAGATCAGGCAGATTATGGAAACTCTGCGGCCGGGTATTTTCTCCATCTGGCAGATCGAAGGCGGTGCCACCACACACGAGCAATCTATGCACAGCCTGAAACTGTTGGGTGAAAATGTTTTGCCGCAAATGCGCGAATGGGCCAAAGAGCTGGATCTTCCCGGCCCGGGAGAAGTCAGACCCGGTTCTCGAAAGTTGCCGGCAAATGGCAAACGCGATCCGGTTTGCGATGAGTCTGCACTCGCGGCCTGATTGTTTACAGGATGGTAAAAAGGGCGGCGAAATGCCGCCCTTTTCAATTGCGAATTGATTGATCCGTAGCCCTCGTTTTTCTGCCAGGCTTTCCACCCCTGATGTTTTGCGGCGGTTTGTTCGCTGGGAGCGAAGGTGGCGTATAGCGCAAGCTCAAGGTGCTGGTGCAGAGATGCGACTGCAACGGTACGCGTCAATAGCGAGTTGAATAAAGGTTTAGCACCCATTTTAAAAAGGTTATGGTGAAACCGGAATCGAAATATCGCCCAGGCCTGGACGTTAAAACATGATGTGGCAATTCTGGCAACTGCTAGCGGGACTGGGGCTTTTCATTTACGCAATGAGCCTTCTGGAAAAAGGCTTGCGCGGCGTCAGTACGCAGTCCTTGCGAAAGCTCATTCGCGACCAGACCCGGTCGCCCCTACGCGGTACCCTGGTGGGTACTTTGACCACTGCTTTCCTGCAAAGCAGCTCTCTCGTGGGCTTGTTAGCCATTGCCTTCGTCGGTGCCAATATCCTGCCTCTGCAAAACGCGCTTGGTGTTGTGTTCGGCGCAAATCTGGGTACGACTGTAACGGGCTGGTTGGTGACGACGTTCGGCTTCAAGCTCGATCTGGGCGCTTCGACTTTGCCGCTGCTCGCCCTTGGCTCATTAGGCGTGGTGCTCTCGAAGTCTGGCTCGCGTGTCAGCCACTACTGCGCCATTGTGCTCGCCGTGGGCCTGTTGCTCACCGGTCTGGAGTGGATGAAGCAAAGCATGAGCTTTGTCAGCGAAAGCGTCGATCCCGAACTGTTTGTCGGTTATCCATTGCTGGTGTACTTTCTCGGTGGCGCGATTTTCACTGCCCTGGTGCAGTCCAGTTCGGCGACAATGGTGATTGTATTAAGTGCTGTGTTCGCAGGACTATTCCCTCTAACGACAGCAGCTGCAATCGCTGTGGGCTCGGATTTGGGCACGACAACGACTGTGCTGCTGGGCGCGATCAGGGCCGGCGCCAGTGCCAGGCGTGTCGCGCTGGCCCATTTCGTATTTAACTTAACGGTAGATATTCTCGCTTTTGCCTTTCTTTATCCTCTGTTGGGCTTTATCGAGCACGGTCTAGGCGTGACCGATCCGATGTACGCCCTGGTGTGTTTTCATTCGCTGTTTAATCTACTGGGTATCGTGCTGTTCCTGCCTTTTACGGGGCATTTTGCTGCATGGCTGGAAAAGCGATGGCGTAGCGCAATGCCTGTCGGTCGGCTGTCATCCACTCCGGTGACGGTCCCAGAAGCAGCGTTCCGTGCTGTGCGCGAAGAAGCGATTGACCTGTGTCTGAAAACCATACTGCTGAATACGCGTGCACTGCGAGTGGGTGAGGCTATCCTGCCTGGCGGCAACCGCATTGGGGAAATCCAGCGGGCCCTGGTACCTCGCCGATTGACTTATGAAGAACAGTATCAGGATATCAAGTACAGCGAAGAGCAAATACTGCGTTACAGTTACCGGCTGTCGAGCGGTTTGCGCGAGGATCGCGAGCGCGCTGCGCTGGAAGGGTTGCTGGACGCGGTCCGCGATGCTTCCTACAGCGCCAAAAGTCTCAAGGACGTGCGTGGCAATTTATTGGACCTGCGTAATCAGGTCGATTCGACTGTGGTGCTCACCGACCTGCGGAATCGAACTACAGAGATATACCAGTTGTTGGTGAATATGCTCGAGCAACCGCGGTCGGAACTTGTGGATGAACAGCTCGTGGAAATTCGCACCGATGTTGCCCAAACTCACGACTTATTGCACGATGCCATGATCAAATATTTCAGCGGCGTGCAGCGGGATATTTCGCTGCCGACGCTTTTTAATATCAACCGGGAATTATTCGTTTCGACTGAAAGCCTGGTCACAGCCGTGGAATTATTGCTGGTACATCGTGAATTTCCAGCCACGTCTGTCCAGTCTGCGGGGCAGTTATGATGGACTGATGTCTTTCAGGACTTTTACCAGTGTTTCGTGGGTTGGACTTGTCGGTGGCCAGTTTCTCAGCAGGCGGTCGATATCCTTGCGGCGACATTTTAGAAAAGTGCCTGGCCGCCTGTGCTGCGTCATAGCGTCGAGATCGATCAAGGCAATCGCGTCGTGGGCACACAGTATGTTGGAACCTTTCAGGTCACCGTGACTGATGCGGGCAAAATCCAGAGCCTGAAACAGGTGGGAAAAAGCGGATTTCGGCACCGGCAATTTCTCGCAATAATCCCGGATATCCTCGCCAGTTGCGGATTCAGTCACCAGATAGGCATTGCCGCGCCAGCCTTTTTCCGCGATCAGAGCCACCGGCGCCGGTGTCCGGATACCCAGTTCCTGCAGAATAAACGCCATTTGCCAACTGCGTTTGGCACGCGATAAACCCAGACGACGTTTTACAGCCACCCAGTTGTTTTTCACGTTGTAGCGTTTTATAACCCACTCCCGGTCCGCAATCTCGACTTTGACCACGGTGGCCGAGTTGCCTGCTTTGAGCGACCGGCCTGTGGACATGAGTTTTTCGATCTGTTCGGGGATTCGGCAACGGTCGGCGACCCTTTCGAATCGGGGATCCCGGTTGATAAGGCAATCGAAACGGTCTTCGTTTTGTAGCGTTGCCAGGCTACTCTCGCGCAGACTCTTCTTGCCAAGGCGCTCAAGGCGCAGACGTGCCTGACGATTAACCCTGGCCGCCAGTTGCGCCTGCGAAATGTTCGAGAACGCTTTTTCGCTTTCGAGTACAGCCAGGGCTTGCCGGACAAGCGCGTGGCTGTCCTGCCAGCGGAACTGGGCCAACAACAGAGCCAGATTGTTTTTCCAGTAGCGGGTCAGCCGCCCGTTAATATGGCGCACGCCTGCGGGGTCGATCACCATGAGTCGCTGGTCGTGATCAAAGACAAAATTATCCAGATGAATGTCCGTCTGGCACAGGCCGGTGCGGTACAACTTCTGGTAGAGACCGATGAGCTGTAAAAACAGAGCCGGTTTGTCTTTCTCGTCAACCCGCGCCCAAGCCTCGCTAAAGGGTGTTGCCGGCGAAATAAATTCAAACAGTGCGAGCAAGCCACCGCCGCTAAGGTTGCCGGTGGCAACCAGCCGAGGGCTGGGCACGCCGCTTTTCTGCAGGTCCGCCGCCAACCGACACTCGCGCCGCCATTCGCGCCGCGCTTTGGCCGGGTGATAGTAAATCTTGCCGAACAGCTGCCTGTCGCCGAGGCTTACACGGGCGGCAATTCGCCGGGTCGGCAAGCGCCTGAGTACATGCTCGACGGAGAGATTGGCGGTTTTGCCCTGAATTCGGCACTGCAATTGCCATCGCTGTGGCAAGTTGGCCTCGGCGGCAAGCAGGTGCGAGACGCCGTCGATCTTCATCGACGACGCCTTGTCTGGGGCAACAGCACTTTGTGAATCCAAATTATCTGACGTCACTGGTTATAACTAAGTGCGTAATGATAACAGTCACCGGCGCCGGTGCCTCTGGCAGCCCCAGCGGTGTGGGGTTAGCTCCAGATCGGATTCGACAGTGTCGCCCACAAATACCCGCGGGCGACGCTATTGTTCGAGATGCTGCTCCAGTGCGTCGGCACTGCCGATATGACGGCCGCCGATATAAACTTGAGGCACGGTTAACTCGCCGGTGATAGCGCGCAGCGAGCGACTGGTGGCGTCCTGGCCGATTATGATTTCGTCGTATACCAGCCCGTGCTTTTCCAGCAGGGCTTTCGCCCGGGCGCAGTGTGGACAGCCAGTTTTACTGAACAACGACACGGCTTCCGCCGGTTTGGCGTCGGGCGCGATGTAATTCAGCATGGTATCGGCATCGGACACTTTGAAAGGATCTCCCGGCTCGTCCGGCTCGATAAACATTTTCTCGACTATGCCGTCGCGCACCAACATCGAGTAGCGCCAGGAACGCTTGCCGAAACCGAGGTCTTCCTTGTCGACGAGCATGCCCATACCTTCGGTAAAGGCACCATTGCCATCGGCAATAACGCGCACCTGCTGGACGTGCTGGTCGCGAGCCCAGGCTTCCATAACGAAGCCGTCGTTAACTGAAACACAGACGATATCGTCTATACCGTGATCCCTGAACACGCTCGCTAGCTCTTCGTAGCGGGGCAGGTGACTGGATGAACAGGTCGGGGTAAACGCGCCCGGTAAAGAAAATACGACGACGTTCTTTCCGGCAAACAGGTCGTCGGTGCTCAGATCGAGCCAGGCGTTATCTTTTCGGCAGCGAAAAACCACCTGAGGTACGCTGTGGCCTTCAAGATTCTTCATCATTTCCTCCTGTTAGATTGATCTTCGCTTATTAAGCGATGTCCGATTCACGGGAGTCATGATGCAGCAAACTATATTTTAAATAAAACGGATTGTATTTATTGAATCAATCTATTTTATTTATGATTTGTCGATTCAATCAACCGGGCATGAATCGTCTGAATCACCTCGCCAAACAGTTCGAATTCCCGTGCTCGGGCGCTGCCCTGCCGCCAGGCGAGACCGATATCCCGGCTTGCGCGTCCCGGTATCGGCAGCGTTGCGATCTCGGTACCTTTGAGCAGGCCCGAAGCCAGAGCCATCTGTGGAAGAAAGGTCAGGCCAAGGTCCTCGTTCACCATCTGCACGAGAGTCTGCAGGCTGCTGACCTTGAAATCGCTGATTGCAGAGGGTGAATCCAGCTCGCAGGCCGCTAGCGCGTGGTCCCGCAGACAATGGCCGTCTTCCAATAGTAGGACGCTTTGCGGCGGTAGGTTTTCCGGGGCGTACGCCTTGCCTTCGAAATGAGAGCTGTCGCGGTGGTAAGCCAAGACAAAGGGGTCGGAAAAAAGCACTCGGGTTTCTACGTGGCCCAGATCCCAGGGTAGTGCGAGTAACAGCAAATCCAGCTCGCCCGACAGCAGCTCGGCGTAAATACGCCGTGTTTGCTCCTCGCGAATAAACAGCTTCAATTGGGGATACCGGCTGGCCAGGGCCGGCATTAGTGGCGCCAGTAAAAATGGCGCGATGGTGGGAATAACGCCTAGTTTCAGCGAGCCCGTCAGGGGTTCGCCCTGGCCGCGGACTGCATCGACCATGGCCTCGACCTCTTCGATAACCCCGCGAGCGCGAGCGGCAAACTGCCGGCCTTCGTCGGTGAGTGCCACGCTTTTGTGGGTTCTGTCGACCAGTTGCGTTTCAAGCAGAGTTTCCAGTTCTTTGATACCGACGCTGAAAGCCGACTGGGAGACAAAATTCTGCTCGGCAGCTTTGCCGAAATGACGGGTCTGATCCAGCGCCACCAGGTAGCGCAGTTGTTTAAGCGTGGGTAGTTTTCTATACATGGCTTTGGGCAGATTCTTGGACTAAGGCTGTCAACCGCTGACGTCGCGCAAGGTATAGGCCTGAACTGCGGCCAGACAGGCAATGACGCCGAGTACCACGATGACCGCGCTTGTCCCCCAAATATCGGCAAGGAATCCGATACTACCGGCCACCAGGATGGCGATACCGACGACGGTATTGCTAACCGCAACATAGCTGGAGCGCGTGTCGACCGTGGCCATGTCGACAAGATAGACTTTGCGCCCCAACCTGACGCCGCTGTGACTCATGGCGATAAGAAAAAAACACAGGGCGCCAAAAAATGCCGATTCCAGCCACTCGGAGTAAAACGTCGCGGCGAAGCCGATAAACAGGCAACAAAGGCCACTGCTGAGGGCGCCGATTGCCATGACCAGACGGCTCGACCGGTCACTGAGTCGGCCCCACACCGGCGAGGCGACGATGTCGGCAAGGCCACTGGCAATGATAAGTAAACCCAGTCCGAGCGTGGTCTGACTTGATTGCTGCAAGAGCAGTACGACGAAAGGAATGACCAGCGCGGTGCTCAGCAGGCTGCTTCGCATCAGGACAAAGCGACGGAAATCCCGGTCGGTTTTTAACAAGCCGAGGCTCTCAACTGCAACTGAGATGGCATTACCGCCGCCTTCAGTGGCGCCAGCAGCTTCGCGAATATTGCCGAAGAGGACGATGGCACCAAGCCAGAGGCCAGTGGCGGCAAGGATGAAACCTGCCAGCAGCTGCATGCTCTCGATGTCTCGTCCGGCAGTCTCTACCCCCAACCCCACCAGCAACGTTGCGGCGCCGGCGATACTGGTGGCATAACCCATTAAAGCACCGCGGCGGGTTTTTGAGACCGTTTTGCCGAGCACGTCTTTAGCGGCGACGGAGCAAATACCTCGGGCCAGGCTATACAAAACTATAGCACCCAGGATGACCCAGCCGGCGGTAGCGCCGCTGACCATCGGCGCTACCAGTGCGATCAGTAGCAACATGGCTGCGGAAAGTGCCGCGCCCAGCATCCACATGTATTTGCGCCTTGCCAGGCGACGAATATACGCCGCCACCAGCATCTGCGGCAGGAGCACGCCGGCTTCTCGCACAGGTACCAGCATGCTGACGAAGACCGCCGGTGCGCCAAGGCTGCCCAAGAGCCAGGGCAGAACCAGCCGGGCGCTGCTCAGTTCGTCGGCTATTTTGGTCAGGACGTTTGCGGTGAGGTAAGAGAAGAAATTTACCGGCATATGCCGGCAGCTACTTTCCGGAATATCTTTGCAGACGCGGGCGTCTTCATCGTCGTTGGTTAGCAGCGTGTAGAGCTTGTCGATAGAGTTGTTATCAGAGGGAATGGTATCTATGGATAATTCTCCCAAAGGAACTGTGACGCATTATACGTACAAAGCCGATTTATAAGGCGTGTTGGCGTCAAGGAGAAGCGTCGCCGGCTTTGGCCAGCTTTTCGTTGGCTCTCTGCTGGTCTTCCTGTTGCGCCTGCGGAGCGGTATGCAATTGTCGGTGTTCCGGTTGAAAGCACAGCTGTGTGTATAGTGGGAAATGGTCTGAACCAAAGCCCGGCAGCCGGCGCAGCTGCCGCAGGCGGAAATGTGTACTGTGAAAGAGATGGTCCAGCGGCCAGCGAAAAAACGGATAATCGGCGTGGAAGGTATTAAATATGCCCCGGCCAATGCGTGGATCCAGGAGGCCGGAAATCTTGCGAAAAAGACGTGTCGTGGCAGACCAGGCGACATCGTTCATGTCACCGGTCACAATGACCGGGTTATCTTGCCCGGCGACGCGCCGTGCGATTAAAACCAGCTCGGCGTCGCGCTCAGTCGATTCCTCGTTCTCTGTCGGGCTGGGCGGCGCAGGGTGCAGGAAATGCATGCGTACGGTGTCCTGGCCTCGCAACGGTATTTTGCAGGTCATTGAGGGCACGTCCTTCTCAATTAGAAATTCCACTTGAGGCTCGAGTAATTCGAGTTTTGAGTAGACATGCATGCCGTACAGATTGTCGAGGGGGCACTTTACCGAGTAAGGGTAAGTGGTCTGCAGCGTGTCCAGTTGCTGTTGCCACCAATGGTCGGACTCCAGGGTGACGAAAATGTCTGGTCTGTATTCAATAATAAGGTCGATTAGTTCGCCGGCCCGCCGGTTAGTCATGAGTACATTGGCGGTTAGGATGCTGATACAGCGGTCTTCATTGTCGTCAGTGGCACTGCCGACTTCTTGGGGGTAAAGCGGGATATAGGGCAGGATCCACCAGCCTTGATAGCAGGCACATAAAACGGTGGTGAAAAAAACCGGGTAAGCGAGAATATTCTGCCAGTTCTGCCAAATCAGTTGCGCGATAATCAGGCCACAGGCGACGTAAAACAATTGGAGGCGCGGAAAATCCCAGCCGCGAATCCACCAGACTTCGCTACGCGACATGGGTAATAAAGTGGTGACCAGCAGCAGGACGCTGGCCAGTGACAGCAGAATTGATATCGCCACAGAATATCGGGTTCGATTAAATTCGGGTCTGGCTTATATTGGGGCAGGCCAGGTGGTGCCAGTGGTGTTTATTGCCGAAGTGAAACGCAGATCCGAGATTTGTGGTTATTTGTGCGCGATGGGCTTGTCCGTGAACAGATAGTCTTTCAGTTCGCCGTCGAACTTGGGATCGCGGCGACGAATCCATTCCAGCACCATGGCCGCATGCTCTTTTTCCTCGTCGCGGTTGTGCGCCAGAATGGCGCGGAGTTCCGGATCCTTGGTCGCGTCCATTCGCTGGTTGTACCAGTCCACGGCTTCGAGTTCTTCCATCAGCGAAATGATGGCCCGATGCATGTCCCGGGTCTCATCCGATAATTCTTCGACAGGCTCGTGATAACCCTCGTTTGCCATTGTTAATACTCCGATCAGTCAGTGTTGATGTTAGGCCCACAGGTAGGCTGCTGTAGCAGGATTTATCTTACGTTAATTTTCGTCGAGTATGTTCGGACAACCTGCTTTTTACCTCTTCTAGTCGAAGGCTGTACTATCGATGATCAGGTTGGGGGCCAAGCAGGGACTCCGCTTGGGTCAGGCGCTGAAATTCGTCGTCTGACAGATAATCCAGACGTCGATTGGCTTCGCGCAGGGTCAGGTTTTCAGCAAAGGCCAATTTGGCAATTTCCGCTGCTTTGTCGTAGCCGATAACCGGGTTTAAAGCAGTCACCAGCATTAGGGAATGATCCATGTATTTGCGCAATTGTTCTTCGTTGGCAGTGATGCCGCGCGCGCAGTGCTGGTCGAAGCTGCTGATGGCATCGCTCAGCAGGGTTGCGGATTCCAGCACGTTGTGAAGAATCAGCGGTTTGTAGACATTGAGCTCCAGATGCCCCTGACTGCCGGCGATAGTCACGGCCGTATCGTTACCCATCACCTGCACTGTAACCATGGTCAGGGCTTCGATTTGCGTGGGATTTACCTTGCCGGGCATGATTGAGCTGCCCGGTTCGTTCGCCGGCAGGCTCAGCTCGCCCAGACCACAGCGGGGTCCGCTGGCGAGCAAACGCAGGTCGTTGCCTATTTTCATAAGGGCGGTGGCGAGTAATTTTAGCCGGGCATGAATATCGACCAGCGCATCGTGTGCGGCAAGCGCCATAAATTTATTGTTGGCGCTGGTGACGGCAAGACCACTGAGCTTGGCGATTTGTTCAGCGACAGCCTGTGACCAGCCCGGGGGCGTATTTAATCCCGTACCGACGGCGCTGCCGCCCAACGCCAGCTCTCTGACGCCGGGTAGCGCGCCCACAAGTTGATCGCGACAAAATACCAACTGGGCCGCGTAGCCTGAAAATTCCTGGCCCAGCGTGACTGGTGTTGCGTCCATCATGTGCGTACGGCCGGCTTTTGCCAGTGCGGAAAAATCGGCGCTTTTTTGCCTGAAAGTCGACAGCAATGCGTCCAGTGCCGGCAGCAGCTTGCGCTCTACGGCATCCGCAGTCGCTAGATGCATAACGGTTGGAAAGACGTCGTTGGAGGATTGGGAGCGATTGACGTGATCGTTTGGGTGAACCGGGTCATGACTGCCGCGCGGGTTGCCGGACAGCTCGTTGGCGCGGTTGGCGATCACCTCGTTGAGGTTCATATTGGTTTGCGTGCCGGATCCTGTCTGCCAGATGCGCAACGGGAACTGGGCGTCGTGATGCCCGGCGATAATCTCGTCACAGGCGCTACAAATAAGCGCGCACTCCCGCTCAGCCAGTGTTCCCAATTTGCGATTGGTCAACGCACAGGCCTTCTTAACCAGTGCAAACAGGTGGATAAAATCTGCAGAAAAGCACTGCTTGCCGATGGCGAAATTCTCGAGTGACCGCTGGGTCTGCGCACCCCACAACGCCTCATGGGGGATTTTCACTGCGCCGAGGCTGTCCTTTTCCTCCCGATATTTACCCTTGTCCATAGCTTTTGCCTTACGGGCCTGGTTTGCCGATTCTACGTGAAAGCGGTGCCGCGGCCTGCCGTCCGGAATCGTCAGATTGTTGCATACGTCGCTTTTCAGGCAAGCTGCGCCAGTACATAGTGCAGGATTCCGCCATATTGAAAATAGAGTAATTCGTTGTCGGTATCGATCCGGCATAGCAGCGAGCAAGGCTCCCGTGCGCCGTCGCTGCGTTCAATCTCGCACGTGACGATGCCGCCGGGTTCAAGGCCGCTTAAATCGGCGAGATGAACCAGTTCGCTGCCATCGAGCGACAGCGTTTTGCGGGTTTGACCGCCGGTAAATTGCAGCGGCAATACGCCCATGCCAATTAAATTGGAGCGATGGATGCGCTCGAAACTCTCGGCGATAACTGCGCGTACGCCCAGCAAACGTGTTCCCTTGGCTGCCCAGTCACGGCTTGAGCCGGTGCCGTACTCTTTACCGGCGACGACCACCAGCGGGATAGCGGCCTCGCGATAGACCATGGCCGCGTCGTAAATGGACATCTTCTGCTGATTGACCAGACAACGCGTATAACCGCCCTCGACACCGGGGACTAACTCGTTGCGAATTCGGTTGTTGGCAAAGGTGCCGCGCATCATGACCTCGTGATTGCCGCGTCGCGAACCGTAGGAATTAAAGTCGGCTTCCGCGACGCCATTGCTCTGCAGATATTGTCCAGCAGGGCTCTCGGGATCGATGCTCCCGGCGGGGGAGATGTGGTCGGTCGTCACCGAATCGCCCAGCAAGGCGAGGATGCGGGCGCTTTTGATGGGGGCATCCGGGGCGACACCGCTATCGAAGAACGGCGGGTTGCGAATATATGTTGACGACGCATCCCAGGTATACGTATTGCCTTCCGGTACGGGTAGAGTGCGCCAGCTTTCAGTGCCCTCAAAAACGTTAGCGTACTCGCGTTGGAACATCTTCTCGTCGACCTGAGCCACGGCCTCTGCAATCTCCCTGTTGCTCGGCCAGATATCACGTAGATAGATATCGTCGCCGTTGGCGTTGGTTCCGACGGGGTCTGAAGTAATGTCGATACGCGTGGTGCCGGCAAGCGCGAAGGCCACGACCAGGGGCGGTGAGGCCAGCCAGTTGGCTCGTACCAGCGGATGTATTCTGCCCTCGAAATTGCGATTGCCGGAAAGTACCGAAGACACGGTCAGATCAGCGTCTTCTATGGCTGTTTCGATGGCCGCATCCAGGGGGCCGGAGTTGCCAATACAGGTGGTGCAACCGTAGCCGACCAGATTAAAGCCCAGTTGATCCAGGTACGGTTGCAGGCCAGCCTTTGCCAGGTAATCGGTGACCACTTTCGAGCCGGGTGCCAGCGAGGGCTTCACCCAGGGTTTGCGTTGGAGACCCAGCTCAACCGCTTTTTTTGCAAGCAGGCCGGCGCCCATCATCACCGAGGGGTTGGAAGTATTCGTGCAGGAGGTGATCGCTGCGATGACGACTGCGCCATCTTCCAGTGTGTAATCGGCGTCTTTTACCGCCGCTTTGGCTGCCGTGGTGCGACCGCGCAGTGCGATCATTTCGTCCAGCGACTTGCCCAGGGCGCCCAGGGCGATTCGATCCTGGGGACGTCGTGGTCCGGCCAGGCTGGGAACGACATCGGCAAGGTCGAGGTTCAATACGGCGCTGTAGCAGGGCTCTTTACTGTCGTCGCGCCACAGGCCCTGTGCCCTGGCATAGGTTTCAACGAGCCCAATGGTGTCTGCGTCCCGCCCCGTGAGGCGCAGATAGTTGATCGTTTCCTGATCAAAAGTAAAAAAGCCGCAGGTGGCCCCGTATTCCGGTGCCATATTGGCAATGGTGGCGCGATCGGCGAGCGGCAAGTGGTTAAGTCCGGGGCCAAAAAACTCAACAAATTTACCCACCACGCCGTATTCACGGAGCATCTCGACCACCCGCAGAACCAGGTCTGTCGCCGTCACGCCCTCGGCCAGCGCCCCGGTCAATCTGAAGCCGACCACCTCGGGTATGAGCATGGAAATAGGTTGCCCGAGCATCGCGGCCTCGGCCTCGATACCGCCGACGCCCCAACCTAGTACGCCAAGCCCGTTAATCATGGTGGTATGGCTGTCGGTGCCAACCAGGGTATCCGGATAGGCCAGCAAATTACCGTTGCCAGCGTCCTCCGACCAGATACCCCGTGCGAGATACTCGAGATTCACCTGGTGACAGATGCCCGTGCCCGGCGGTACCACGCGGAAATTGCGAAACGCCTGCTGCCCCCAGCGCAGGAACTGATAACGCTCGCGATTGCGTTGCATCTCGATCTCGACGTTGGCTTCGTAGGCATCCTCGCTGGCGTATCGATCTACCATAACTGAGTGATCGATCACCAGGTCCACGGGTGATAAAGGATTCACCAGGGCCGGATTGCCACCGCGCGATGCCAGCGTTTCGCGCATTGCAGCGAGGTCGACCACGCCCGGCACGCCGGTGAAATCCTGCATCAGTACACGGGCAGGGCGGAACGCGATTTCCTGTTCCGGCGTCTGGCCACCAGCGCACGCGGTCACTGCGAGAATGTGTTCCCGCATCACACTTGCTCCGTCCTCGCAGCGCAGCAGATTTTCCAACAGTATCTTTAAACTGTAGGGCAACAGGTCGAGATTGAAGTCCCGGCAGTCCGGATCGTTTCGCAACGCGCGTAAGTCAAAATACTGGTAAGTCTTGTCGCCTAACCGGAGTTGGGTTCGTGTTTCAAAGCTGTTGTTAGATTGGTTCAAGGCCGTGCTCCATAGAAACCTCGATGCATTAAAGAAAGCATACTGGATGGTGCTGTCGTTGTGGGAAATTAATAATCCTTTGATAGTGCCTTAGAGTTGAAGTGGTCGGAGAAATTCCTGCTTGACGCGAAAGAGTTTTAAGTACGGGGAAATAGCAGACGATCTCCCAATGCAGGTGCCGTGTCTAATGACGGAAACGCATCACAACATCTCATGCGTGAAGCGTATTTATCAAGGGGGAGCGTTTTCGGTGTCGTTGGCGATAGTTTTGCTAGCGCACCAAAAATGGAAGGCAGCCCA
>DJFY01000104.1:0-34431 GCA_002431545.1 Cellvibrionales bacterium UBA5860
ACGCAGGGCAGCACCTTCGAGGCCGTCAAAATTGACCGAATAGACGAGCGCCCTGCCGGCGTACTCGTGGGCGAATTCATTGAGTTCGGGAATCTCTATGCGGCATGGCCGACACCACTCGGCCCAGTAGTTAATCAGCACCACGCTTCCCGCCATATCGGAGAAACGAATCTCACCACCGTCGAGCAGATCGTAGGCCGGCTCGTGCGGAGCACAGGCCGCTATCACCGCGAACACGAAGAGCAAGCACGGAACTCTAGGCCGCAGCATCAGCCTGTCGTGCCCGGGTGGGTTTGGTCTCATCAAACAACTCCTGCAAAGTGATTTCGAAAACGGCGCGGGCATCCTGACCGGATTGAGCCACCATATTGCTTAGTCGGGCGTACCAGGGATAAGTTTCGGGTCCCACCGGCGCCCTATCGGGGCATTCATCGGCAAAATTGGCGCCGAGCAGGCCGATCAGCTCCCATACCGTGAGTTTTGCCGGATCGCGCGCAAACACATAATCATTCTGTCCCGCGGCTACCAGTACCCTTTGCGCCAGCAATGGCGCCCGCAGTCTGCGCCACTGTTCCTCGGGTATTCCCAGACTGACCGCGTCCCGGTCGCTGATCACCTCACCCAACGCTTGCCGGCGCAGGCATTCGCAACATACCACCAGCAACGCAGTCAGGTCGTTCATGCTGTGCCGTTTGCGGGTGATGGCATAGGTTTCCAGCGTGCGCACCAGCTCGGCACCACCGAGCACAATCATCCAGCAAAGATATATCCAGAGCAGGAACAGGGGTACAATGGCGAAAGCTCCGTAAACCGTGTGGAAACTGGAATTCGCCACAATCAGGCCAAACGCGCCTTTCGCCACCTGAAATAACACGGTCGTCACCAAACCACCGACCACCGCGTGCCGGAACAGAACCCGGCAATTGGGCATGGCGATAAATAGCAGGGTAAAACCCGCCCAGGTCAACAGCCACGGCAGATACTGCAGCAGCAGGGCCGTGATGCCGAGCATGTCGATCTCATCGACTATCAGCTGGAACGACAGCAGGTAGGTGTGCATCATCAGACCTGCACCCACCAGAAGGGGACCAAAACTCAACACACCCCAGTAAAGTAAAAAGCTGGCCAGCCCGCGGCGCCCACCCACCGTGCCCCAGATACGATTGAAGGTCTTCTCGATGTTGGTCAACATCAGGTAAGAGGTAACGATGAGGATAAAAGCGCCAACACCACTGAGGGTGCGCGCCTGGGTGGAAAATTCACGCAGATAGGCCTGGACTTCCTGACCGCTTTCGGGGATCAGATTCTCGAAAACCAGACGCTCCACCTGTTCACCGAGGCCCTGGAATGCCGGGATAATCGAAAACATCGCATAGACCAACGTCATCAGAGGCACTACCGCGAACAAACTGGTATATGTCAGTGCCGCCGCACTTTCCCGGCAACCGTCTTCGTTGTAGCGACGCAGCAGACAATGAAAAAAATCCAGCACCGTGGCGCCACTGTGTTTTAACACGTTGGCAATTAATAAGGTTTTCATGGCCGCCCTGTTCCGTTCCCGGTGGCTGTTTTCTCCGACCCGCGCGATCTAGCCCTGCCGTGGGCCAGGCATTACAATGCTGGCTTTCCAACATACTTATTTATATTACAGGAAATCATGGTCACGATTTTTCACAATCCCCGTTGCTCCAAATCCCGACAGACCCTGCAGTTGTTAAAGGATCGGGGCATTGAACCGGAAATCGTGCTCTATCTCGAGTCTCCCCCGGACAAAACGACGCTGATGGACCTGCTAAAAAAACTCGACATGGACCCGCGCGCTCTGCTGCGCAAGGGCGAGGCCGCCTACAAGGAAAACAATCTGCGCGATACCGGCCTCAGCGATGACGAAATTATTGAATGCATGCTGGCCCATCCCAAGCTCATTGAACGGCCCATCGTCGTCAACGGCAGTCGCGCTGCCCTGGGACGACCACCGGAAGCAGTACTCGACATCCTTTGATTACTGCCCTACCCGAAACAGCACCGCTGACGGTGGTGCCCAGCCCGCTTCGGTATTCGGTCATGGTGCCATTAACCGCCAGTTTCACGCGCGATGTTTTCGTCGCTCCCCGCTGACCTGCCCGGAGCGCGGGCACGCGCTGCGCGCGGCACCTGGGTCAGCCTGGGGCTGCTCGTTTTGTGCCTGCTGCTCGACGCTTTCGTCAGTCGAGGCCCTGTCGTCCTGACTCTGTTAGCGCTGTTACCCCTGATTATGTTTTTGCCGGGCCTGTACCAAAAAAATCACCGCAGCCTCGCTTATCTGTGTTTTGTCTGTCTGCTTTACTTTACGGTGATCGTGACTAATGTTTTCGCCGGGGACCGCACCTTTTTCGACTTCGCTGCCCTGGCCGCAGTGAGTTCCCTGTTTATATGGGCAATGCTGTACAGTCGGTGGTTGCGCGCTGAAACATCGGAGAATTAGCTTCAGGAGAACACATGATGGCCAAGGATAAACCAGGTTTAATCAGAAGAGTTTTCGGTTGGCTCAGCGCCCTGGGCCGTCTGGTCCGTTCGCTATTCAATATTCTCTTCCTGGTTGTTTTCGTCGTCATGTTAATCGTGCTCTTTGGCGGCACTGTAAAACCCCTGCCGGAACGGGCCTTTCTGCGCGTTGCGCCCTCCGGACAGCTTGTTGAGCAACTGACCTACACCAATCCTCTGGCGCAGATCATGCAGCAACGCTCGGCGGCACCGCCCGAAACACTGCTGTCTGACCTGGTCGAGGCCATTGACCATGCCGCCGGGGACCCACGCATTACGGGGCTTTCTCTGGAACTCGATTACTTCCTGGGCGGAGGCATCACCAAGGCAAACGAACTGGCCGCGGCTTTAAACCGTTTCAAGGCGGCAAAAAAATCAGTTATCGCCAGCGGCAGCAACCTGACCCAGGAGCAGTATTATCTCGCGAGCTTTGCCGACGAAATCCATCTCAACCCCATGGGCGCAGTCGCATTGACCGGTTACGGCGCCTACCAGCCCTACTTCAAAGACGCTCTAGACAAACTCAAAGTCAACTTTCACGTCTTTAAAGTAGGGGAGTTCAAGGACGCCGTCGAACCGTTTACCCGCAATTCCATGTCGCAAGCTTCACGCATGCAAACCTCGCTCTGGCTGACTGCGCTATGGCAATCCTATCGCCGAAACGTTGAGCACAATCGTGGTCTCACACCTAAATCCATCGACCAATTCATTTCAGACATGCCGGACAATCTGGCGCAAGCTCAGGGTGATACAGCAAAACTGGCTATGGCGCATGACCTGGTGGACCATATCAGCACGCGCGCTGAACTCATGACCCGGTTACAAAAGCTGGCAGGTACCGATCCCGAAGACGAACACAATTATCAAAACATCGACTATCGGGAATACCTGTTCCACAAACACCTGAGAGAGGAACGACGTGCCGACACAGATAAAGTCGGTCTTATTGTCGCCCGCGGCGCTATCCACGACGGCGAACAAGTCGAAGGCGACATCGGCGGCCAAACACTGGCAAAAATTATACGCAAGGCCGGCGATGACGATGAAATCAAGGCCCTGGTGCTGCGCGTAGACAGCCCGGGCGGCAGCGCCTTTGCCTCCGAGGTGATTCGCGGTGAAATCGCCCGTGTTCAGGCGGCTGGTAAACCCGTGGTAGTTTCCATGAGTTCGGTGGCCGCGTCTGGCGGCTACTGGATTGCGGCAAATGCAGATCAAATCTGGGCGGCGCCGACCACGCTGACCGGCTCGATCGGCGTGTTTGGTCTGGTCCCCACATTTGAAAAGTCACTCGATGCCCTTGGCATCACCACCGATGGCATCGGCACCTCACCACTGGCTGGCATCTACCGGCTCGACCGCCCCATGAGTGCGGAAGCCGAACGCATCATTCAGCTTAACGTCGAACACATCTATCGAAAGTTTCTGCAGCTGGTTTCGCAGGCGCGGGAACTACCCGTCGCCGAACTGGACGCCATCGCTCAGGGGCGGGTATTTACCGGGACCAAGGCAAAAAGTCACGGGCTGGTGGACAATATCGGTTTACTCAAAGACGCCCTCGACGCCGCCGCGGGGCTTGCTGGACTCGAACAATACGACACCAAAGAGGTCGGCCGCGACCTTAATTTCCAGGAACGGCTGGCGAGGCAACTGGTATATTTCACCGGCCTTAGCCCGATACTGCGCCGGGACGCCGCTAGCGGTGACGACGGCGGGCTGATGCAACGCACACTGCGCTGGCTCGAGGACACGCCTCTGGTTCGCCGCAACGACCCGGCCAATATCTACCTGGAGTGCCTGGAGTGTCGCTGGTATTAAACCGGCCCTCAGGCAATACCGGTTGTTGCGCCCGGACCAGGCAAAACTGTCACCAGCGAAAAATCTCCTTGATAAAGGGAATCGTCAGGCGGCGTTGAAAACGCAGGGTCTGGCGGTCGAGGTTGGCCAGGCGCTCAATCAGATATGTCAGCTCCCGTGACGAGCGGTTGAGCATGAAGCGGGCGGTTTTGTCGCTCAGCACCATACCCAGCCGCTCGGCTCGAAATTGCAGAATCCTTGCCTTGTCCGCATCACTATATGGCGGCAGTTGAAACACGGTCATCGCGCTCAGGCGCGAGCGCAAATCCGCCAGACTCAGGGACAACTGTGCCGGCGGCACCCGTGCCGAAACCACCAGGCGGATACCCCTTTGATGACAACGGTTGTAAAGGCCAAACAGCGCCAATTGCCAGGCCTCGGTATTGACCACATCGTCGATGTCGTCGAGACAGATCACATCGAGTTGATCGAGATCGGCAAGCACTTCCGGCGCGGCTTCATCTCGCAGTTGCGACAGCGGCAAGTAAAGACTGCGCTGACCGCTGTCGTGCGCCTGGTTGCAGACTGCCTGCAGCAGGTGACTGCGGCCACTGCCAGCAAGGCCCCACAGGTAGAGCAGTTCTTCCCGCATCGCCGCCGGTTCACTTTGCAGGTCTTTAACCAGGGCCGATCGGACGCCGTCCCCGCTGAGATAGAAGTTAGCAAAACTGTTATCGAGCTGCCGGCGCACGCCCAGCTCGAGTTGTTCGTTCAATCGCCACTCCCGCCGTGCCAGCGGTAAGCTATGCCCGTCGACTGCTCACCTCCGACGCTGACCACTCGCGTCAGCCGCGGTTGGCCGGCGAGCACTTCCGCCAACCGCTCCGCTTTACCCTCGACCGTGACCTCCAGCAGCAAACGATCGCGATCGACCTCCAGGATCTGTGTACCCGTTACGATTTCCAGGGTACTCAAAAGCGCGAGCAGCCCGGAAAGATCGGCATAGTTGTTGACGTTATCGACCACCAGTCGCAGTGATTCGCCCAACTGGCCGGCGCGAAAAGTCATGGGGCGGGCCAGTTCGTCCACTGCCGCATCAACCGCAGCGCTTATCCACTGCTCTAGGTCGTCCTGCTGCAAATCATCCGCGGCCTGCCGTTGCCCAGCCAATGCCCAGCGCCCCGATACGGGTCCGTGTCCCTCGTCAAACTGCAGCACCAGCCAGTGATCAACGCCGTAGCGCCGCGAAGCCATTTTCAGGCTAACCTGATCCTGCGCCCAGACCTGAGGGGGGTTGAGCGCCATGGCGTCGGTAAGATCGTAGAGCGGCATTTGATAGGGTACACCACGAAGTTCGAGAGCCTCACGCGCCAGCACCGCGGGCGCTTCGTCTTCCTCGACAAAGCGCGGTCCGGCCGCGTCACCGGTAACCAGCCATAACAATACCACCGGGCGATCGGCGGGCCAGACCGGCAGAAACAATTCGCGCAGCAGCGTCTCGATCGGTGCCGGAGAGAAACGCGCCTCCAGGAAAAGCGGCGCGGTGGTGCCACTTTCGCTGCCGATATTCTCGCTGCTGGTATAACTGTATTGGCGCAGATAGTCCGCGGCATTACCGAGGGCCGCAGTTAGCCCCGGATCACTTAGAGCTTGCCGCGAACCGGTCAGCTTCACCAGTACCCGTGCCAGACCCTGCCGAATGGCCGACAACCGTGCTGCCTCGCTGCGATCGCTGACGGGCACGCGCGCCGAATACAGCTCTGCCACGACTCGCGCCTGCGCCGAAGCGGAGACAACAGTAAGTACCAGGATAAGGATAAATAGTGGTCGGATCACGACAGTACGCTCAATAAATTACGTGGCAAATTGTACCAGCACTTGCACCGGCACCACGGTTCCGACCTGCTTTTTTCCTTCCGGCGCGCTAAAATGCGCGCCTTCCAGTGTCACGACGACCGGCCCGAATTCAATGAGTGATCCCAAAGCCCCCTCCCTCACCTACAAAGATGCCGGCGTCGATATCGAAGCGGGCAACACACTTGTCGAAAACATCAAATCGATGGTGCAGAGAACTACACGCCCGGAAGTACTCGGTGGACTCGGCGGATTCGGGGCCTTGTGCCGCATTCCAGCGGGCTATCGACAGCCTGTACTGGTTTCCGGCACCGACGGGGTGGGCACCAAGTTGCGCCTGGCCATCGATCTGGGACGCCACGACGGTGTCGGTATCGATCTCGTCGCCATGTGCGTCAACGATCTGGTGGTCTGCGGTGCTGAACCTCTGTTTTTTCTCGACTACTACGCCACCGGGCAACTGAACATAGAGGTCGCCACCAGTGTGGTCGCTGGTATCGCCGCGGGCTGCGAGCAGGCCGGCTGTGCACTCGTGGGCGGCGAGACCGCCGAAATGCCCGGCATGTACGACGCCAACGACTACGATCTCGCCGGTTTTTGCGTCGGGGTGGTCGAGGAAGAACACATTATCGATGGCGGCAAGGTAGCGGCGGGCGATGTATTGATCGGCTTCGCCTCGTCCGGCGCTCATTCGAACGGTTTCTCACTCATTCGCAAGATTATCGCCACGACCGGTGACGACTTGATAACCACAACCGTCGACGGCCTCTCGCTGGCCGACGCACTGATGCAACCGACGCGTATTTATGTGCGTAGCGTTCGCCAACTGGCGGAAACTGTGCCGGTACACGCCATTGCCCATATTACCGGCGGCGGCTTGATCGAGAACCTGCCCCGCGTGCTGCCTGCCAACTGCCGCGCTGTCGTCGATTGTTCCACCTGGCAACAGCCGGCGCTTTTTACCTGGCTGCAGGAAGGCGGCAACCTTAGCGCAACGGAAATGTATCGCACGTTTAACTGCGGCATCGGTCTGGTCATATGCGTCCCGGCGCCAGCCGCGAGTCAGGCACTGGCGTTGGCAACCGAAGCCGGGGAACGAGCCGCTGTCATTGGACGTATCGAAGCTGCAACGCCCGACCAGGATCGCGTTGTTCTGCACGGACTAACAGCCGGCAGCTAAGGTGCAGATAACCAATTACCAGCCTGACGGCACCCAACACTGGGCCCACCACCGGCAGATGAGTGCGCAGCTCAATATGACAGGCAGCACGGGCGGCAAAATTGAACAAGACCGCCTGTCGCCACTCTAAGCCCTGTAATGCAAGTTGATCCCTTAACCAGTCCATTGACCGTTTGCGCGAACCGGCTGACGCTGGCTGTTCTGGTCGGCATAGCCTTCTGCACACTACCGCTGTCCTCGCACGCCGGAACGAGGGAGGACAACACCGGATGGACGCCCCGCCCGTATCAGGCAACCTATACTGCCGAGTACAACGGTATGTCTGTCGTCGCCGAGAGGTCGCTGACGGTAGACAATAGCGCTTATCGAATCGCCTCCTCGGTGAAGGGTTTGCTGGGCGGGATGACCGAGACGGAAGACTTTCACCTGGATGATAGCAACCGAATACGCAGCGATCGCTATACTGCGGAAAAGTCGTTCTTCGGCGCCAAACGCCGCGAGCAACAGGATATCGACCACTCGACAGGCATCGGCGTGTACCAGTCAAAAAAGAAACACCGGGAAGTCAGCGTCGCGCCCGACGATCTGGGTCCAGTGACTTACCAGTTGCAACTGCGTCGGCATTTGCAATACCAGGCCTTGCCGGTAGAACTACAGGTGCTGCGCCGCGGGCGGGTCAAGACCTACCGCTTTGAGCTGCTCGGCGAAGAGTCTATCGACACCGGGCTCGGCCGCGTCGACACCGTAAAGGTTCAGCGTGTCAGAGAGAACAGTGATCGCCATACTGTGTTCTGGCTGGCACCCGAATGGGATTACCTTATCGTTAAACTGGCACAACGGGAAGACGACGGCGAAGCCTATGAAATGGTTCTGGAATCGGCCGCCATTGAGGGCCGAGACCTTGTCCCGCCTTCCCGGTAAAAGGACTATAACCCGGCGTAACAATCGTGGGAGGCGCGAGCCCTATGTCTGACGAAAACCTGGTGTCCAGCGAAGACCGGATCACACCGGCAAACCCCGTATCAAAGTTTTCGCGCTGGCTGGCGGCAGTGATTCTCTTACTCCTGCTCGGCGGGCTCGCCTATTATTTTTACGTTGTTGGTCCCGACTGGCGGGCCGGAGATCAGGCCCGCGAGTTCGATGAAATCGCCACCCGGGGCCTGGTACAGCCAGAGGATCTTTCGCCTGCACCAGCGGCGGAGAGCGGCTCCCCGATTCCCGAGCGGGCACCTGCGGAGCCGAGCCGCCCTGCACTGCCGGACCTCGAAGCTGCCGATGAATTCATCAGACAAAACAGCGAGCAATTCGATCTACCGAAACCAATTGCCAAATGGCACGCCGGAGAGCATCTGTTGCCCCGGGGCGTGACGTTTATCGATGGCCTGGCCCGCGGAGCGATACTGCGCAAAATCACGCCACTCGACAAAACGCCCGAGCTGCGCCCGACGGGCAAATTCAAGGTGAGGCAGGAAGCCGGCGACATGTTGCTGGACACGGCAAACTTCCAGCGCTATCGGGGTTTCGTCGACACGCTGACCGCTATCGACACCGGACATCTCGCCGAGCTGTTTCACTGGCTGCGACCGCTACTGGAACAGGCCTACACTCAGCTGGGCCAACCCAAAGACCAGTTTGGCAACCGCGTTACGAAGGCTATCGATATGCTGTTGGCGACACCAGAGGCGGATTACCCTCTGAAACTCAAACGCGACACGGTGTACTACCAATATGCGGATCCACAACTGGAAGCACTACCGCCGGTGCAGAAGCAATTACTGCGCATGGGGCCGAAAAATACCGCAACCATCAAAGCCTGGTTGCGCGCCCTGCGTGCTGCCCTAATAGGCGCAGAAGACGACGAAGCCGGTACAGAGGCTGACTGATCGATAACCGGTAACCCTGAACCGCTCGGGTTTTCTCTTTAACCGCCCCACCAGTTATGGTGGGGTCCTCGCGTCAGGCTTTGGGCAGCGTCACACCCTGTTGGCCCTGGTATTTGCCCCCCCGGTCCTTGTAGGAAACTTCGCAGACCTCATCTGACTCGAAAAACAGCATCTGAGCGACACCCTCATTGGCGTAGATCTTGGCGGGCAGACTGGTGGTGTTGGAAAATTCCAGAGTGACATGCCCCTCCCACTCCGGTTCCAGAGGCGTGACATTGACGATAATGCCACAACGGGCGTAAGTGGACTTACCCAGGCAAATGGTCAGCACCGAACGCGGAATTCGAAAATATTCAACCGTGCGCGCCAGTGCAAACGAGTTAGGCGGAATGACACAGCAGTCCCCCTTGATATCGACAAAACTGCTCGGATCGAAATTCTTGGGGTCAACTGTCGCCGAATGAATATTGGTAAATACCTTGAATTCATCGGCGCAGCGCACGTCGTAACCGTAACTGGACACACCGAAAGAAATGACCCGCTCGCCATTCCCCTGGGGATCCCGTACCTGGCTGCTTTCGAAGGGCTCAATCATGCCGCACTCGGCAACCATACGACGAATCCAGCGATCAGATTTAATACTCACCCGGTACTCCTGACACTTCAATGGCAGCAACGTGCTGACCTGTAGCTAACGTGACGCCCGGACTCGCGACCCGCGGTCGCCAGCCAAGCATCGCGCTTCAGTCTTCGATATTTATTTCCGGAGCTTTCACGGACGTTTCGGCCAACGCCGCCAGCAGCTGGCGCGCGACATCCCGATAACACCGGGCAATTTCTCCATCCGGGTCAGCTACTACTATAGGATTTCCAGCGTCGCCCTTTTCTCGAATCCGCCGGTCCAGCGGTAGAGATCCCAGCAGCCGCGTATGATACTCCGCGGCTACTTTCTCGCCGCCACCCTCGCCAAAAATATGTTCGACATGGCCGCAGTTGGAACAGATATGCTGCGCCATGTTTTCGACAATGCCCAGTACCGGCACATCGACTTTGCGGAACATCTCGATGCCTTTGCGCGCGTCAAGCAGAGCAATGTCCTGGGGCGTGGTAACGATTACCGCGCCGGAGACACGCGCCTTTTGCGAAAGTGTCAACTGGATGTCGCCGGTACCCGGGGGCATATCGACGACAAGCACATCGAGAGCAGCCCACAGCGTCTGCTCCATCATCTGCACCAGCGCGCCACCAGCCATCGGCCCGCGCCATACCATCGGCGTCGCGGCGCTGGTCAAGTAACCGATCGACATGGAAGCCAGGCCCTGGGCGGGCACCGGCACGAAGGCGTTGCCATTAACCACCTGGGGCTGCACCGTATCGGCTACGCCCAACATCTTGGGCAGGCTCGGGCCATAGATGTCGGCATCGAGGATGCCGACGGCCTGGCCTTCGCGCGCCAGGGCCAAAGCCAGGTTGACAGCAGTCGTGGATTTGCCAACGCCGCCCTTGCCGGAAGCCACCGCAACGATATGTTTTACCTGACCCAGACCGGCCTGTACTGTAGATTCCGCCATGTATTCTCCGCCCGCGCTAAGTTCAGCGCTAATGAAAACAACCGGCAAAAACGCTATAGTTGCCGGCCTTTGACTAACCCCGGGGTTACCGTTTCGATGTCGCAAACCCGTCGGCAGATACTCGTTACCAGCGCATTGCCTTACGCCAACGGCTCGATTCATCTCGGGCATCTGGTCGAGTACACCCAAACTGATATCTGGGTGCGCTTCCAGAAACTCAGGGGGCACGAATGTTACTACGTCTGTGCCGACGATGCCCATGGTACTGCGATAATGCTCAAGGCCGAAGAGCTCGGCCTCACGCCCGAACAGCTTATTGATCAGGTAAAAGCCGAACACACTCGGGATTTTGCCGACTTCCTGATCGAGTTCGACAACTTTCACTCGACTCATTCGGAGGAAAATCGCGAATACGCCGAATATATCTACCAGCGTCTACGCGCCAATGGCCACATTGCAACACGGGAGATCACTCAGGCCTACGATCCGGAGAAAAACCTGTTTCTAGCGGATCGCTACATCAAGGGCACCTGTCCACGCTGCAAAACCGAAGACCAGTACGGCGACAACTGTGAAGCCTGTGGCGCCACCTACTCGCCCAACGACCTGCTGGACGCGCGTTCCGCCTTATCCGGGGCCGAACCGGTGCCCAGGCAATCAACCCATTATTTTTTCACGTTGCCAGTGTTCGCCGATTTTCTGCGCCAGTGGACGCGCGCCGGCCACGTCGGCGAAGAAATCGCCAACAAACTACAGGAGTGGCTCGATGCCGGCCTGCAGGAGTGGGACATCAGTCGGGACGCCCCCTACTTCGGCTTTGAGATCCCCGACGCACCGGGAAAATACTTCTATGTGTGGCTGGACGCCCCCATTGGCTACATCGCAAGTTTCAAAAACCTCTGTGATCGCGAAGGTATAGACTTTGATCGCTTCTGGCGGGCCGACGCCAGCACTGAACTCTACCACTTTATCGGCAAGGATATTGTCAACTTCCATGCCCTGTTCTGGCCCGCCATGCTGACCAGTGCCGGCTTTCGCACACCGACCAAAGTCTGCGTCCACGGCTTCCTCACGGTAAACGGCAAGAAAATGTCCAAGTCCCGGGGTACGTTCATCAACGGCCGCACCTACCTCGATCACCTGAATCCGGAATACCTGCGCTATTACTTTGCCGCCAAACTGACGTCCGGGGTGGAAGACCTGGATTTGAATCTGGAAGACTTCGTACAAAGAGTCAACAGCGATCTCGTGGGCAAAGTTGTCAATATCGCCAGCCGCTGCGCTCGCTTTATCACCCGCGGCGACGGCGGGCGCTTGTCCACCACCTGCGCCGACGACACGCTCTGGCAGCAAGCCGTGGCTGTGGGCGAATCCATCGCGCAGCACTACGAAGCGCGGGATTTTGGCAAGGCTATTCGCGAAATCATTGCCGTGGCCGATAGCGCAAATGAATACATTGCCGCGCGCGAGCCCTGGAAACTGGCCAAGGATCCGGAGCAGGCTACCGAGGTTCAAAATGTATGCTCGCTGGCGATTAATCTGTTTCGCGTCATCATGATCTACCTGAAGCCGGTGTTACCGGGTATGGCGCAGCAGGCAGAGGAGTTTCTCAATGACGAGTTGCGCTGGGACAGCGCTATCGAGCCTTTGCTAGATCACCAGATAAACGACTTCAAGCCCATGCTGCAACGCGTCGAAAAAGACCGCGTAGAAGCCATGGTGAAAGCGAGCCAGGAGGCCGCACCCGTTAAATCTACCGAGGCGCAACCCACCGACGACGCCAATACCACCGAGGCGTTAGCACCGGAAATCAACTTTGACGACTTTATCAAGGTCGACCTGCGCGTTGCACGGATTGTCAAAGCACAGCATGTGGATGGCGCCGATAAATTGCTGCAGTTGACGCTGGATATCGGCAACAGCACACGCAATGTGTTTTCCGGCATCAAGTCGGTGTATGCACCAGAGGATCTGGAAGGTCGGCTGACGGTCATGGTCGCGAACCTGCAACCGAGAAAAATGCGTTTCGGGGTGTCCGAAGGTATGGTGCTGGCAGCTGGTGACGACGAAGGTGGTATATATTTGTTGGCGCCTGATAGTGGCGCGCAACCCGGTCAGCGCGTCACCTGAGAACATGCTTTCGGTCGCCCGCACCGTAATTTCCGGCCGCAAATAACACCGGCCTCGTACCGTACGATATTACCAAACAAGCTAAATTTCTGATTATTAATTATTTAGCGAAATGTATGGCCATACTGGATAATGTCGCTACTTATCATCGGCTTAATCCATGGAAAGTTTCGCAGTTATTCTGATCAGCACGATACTGGTCAATAATTTCGTACTGGCCCAGTTTCTGGGTCTGTGCCCCTTTATGGGCGTTTCCAACAAACTGGAAACCGCCATCGGCATGGCCAGTGCCACCACGTTTGTTCTCACCCTGGCAGCCATATCCAGTTATCTGGTCAACACCTGGCTGCTGGTGCCTCTGGGTCTCGAATACCTTAAAACCATCGCGTTTATTCTGGTGATCGCAGTCGTTGTCCAATTCACCAAGATGTTTATCGAAAAAGCCAGCCCTCTGCTGTATCGAGTCCTCGGCGTATTCCTGCCCCTCATCACCACCAACTGCGCTGTGCTCGGCGTGGCTTTGCAGAATACCGCCAGAAATCGCACCTTCATGGAATCGAGCCTCTACGGCTTTGGCGCCGCCCTGGGTTTTTCTCTGGTACTGGTGCTGTTCGCGGCCATGCGCGAGCGGCTGGCCGCCGCCGACGTACCGGCACCTTTCCAGGGGGCGGCCATTGGCATGATCACCGCGGGCCTCATGTCACTTGCCTTTATGGGTTTTGCGGGGCTGGTTTAGTCCCGATCACCCGAACACGTACCGCCTGTTGGCGACCTTGTATGTTTAATTTGCTCCATGACTGAATTCATCGGCTTACTGTCATCCCTTGCATTACCAGTGCTGTCTCTGGTGGGTATGGCTATTCTGTTCGGCGCCATTCTGGGCTTTGCCGCCATTCGTTTTAAAGTCGAAGGCAATCCTCTGGTCGATCAAATCGATGCCCTGCTGCCCCAGACCCAGTGCGGCCAGTGTGGCCATCCAGGGTGCCGCCCCTATGCGGAAGCCATCGTCAATGGCGAAGCTATCAACCGTTGTCCACCCGGCGGTCAAGCGACAATTAACGCCCTGGCCGATCTGCTCGATGTGCCCGCCCCGGAACTGGACGAAGAGCACGGTGAGGAAGCGGAACTTAAGACCGTGGCCTACATTCGCGAAGACGAATGCATCGGCTGCACCAAGTGCATACAAGCCTGTCCCGTCGACGCCATCCTGGGTGCAGCAAAAATGATGCACACGGTAATCGCTTCCGAGTGCACCGGCTGCGACCTTTGCGTCGAGCCCTGCCCCGTCGACTGTATCGACATGATTCCGATTATGCCGACGCTAAGCGACTGGCACTGGCAGGCGCCGCCCGAAACCGGAGACTTGATACGTTCACCACGAATTATCGCCACCGATCGTCACGGCGCCGCAGCATGAGACAAACCTGGCCGCTTCCCGGGGGCATCCACCCGCCGGAAAATAAATCCCAATCACTGCAAAGGCCGATCGCGCAACCGCCATTACCGCCCTGTCTGGTGCTGCCGCTGAACCAGCACATCGGCACGCCGTCGGTACCGCGCGTGTGCGTCGGCGAAACTGTCCTCAAGGGGCAGGTCGTCGCCGATGCTGAGGGCATGATCAGCGCCGCCCTGCATGCACCGACTTCAGGCGTGATAAAAGCCATCGAAACCCGGCCCATCGCGCATCCATCTGGCGGCGAAGATGTCTGCATCGTCCTGGAAAGCGACGGCGAGGAGCGCTGGATTGAGCTGGCGGCGCGTCCGGACTATGCCGATCTGGCACCTGCCGAAGTGCTGGCACTGATCGCCCGCGCCGGCATTACGGGCATGGGCGGCGCCGGCTTTCCCAGTGCCACCAAGTTGCAGCCCCGACATGCCATCGACACGCTAATCATCAATGCTGCTGAGTGTGAGCCTTACATTACCGCCGACGACGTTCTAATGCGCGAGCGGGCGCCCGGGATCAGTGTCGGAATAGACATCCTCGCTCACGTGTTGGGTCAGCCCGAAACTATTCTTATCGGCATTGAGGACAACAAGCCCGAGGCCGCGAGTGCACTACGCGACGCGCTGGATGGCAGCCGCGCCGACCTAGTAGAAATCCCCACCAGGTATCCGTCGGGAGGAGAAAAACAACTCATTCAAATTCTCACCGGCAAAGAAGTGCCCAGCGGCGGCTTGCCTGCAGATATAGGTATCGTGTGCCAGAACGTCGGCACCACCCACGCCGTCTTTGAAGCGGTATGCAAGGGCACGCCGCTGATTTCCCGCATCACCACCGTCACCGGCGGTGCCTGCGCGCACGCGGGAAACTTCGAAGTGCTTATCGGCACACCGGTAGAACACCTGCTGCAAGCTGCCGGCTACGATCAGGGTATCTGCCAAAGGTTGATCATGGGTGGCCCCATGATGGGTTTTACACTGGCGGACACTGATGTACCTGTTGTCAAATCCACCAACTGCCTGCTTGCCGCAGATGCCAAAGAAAGCCCGCAAAACAACATTCCCCAGGCCTGTATTCGGTGCGGCCTGTGCGCAGAGGCCTGCCCCGCCAACCTGTTGCCGCAACAGCTCTACTGGTATGCCAGGGCCAGGGACTACGACAAGCTCGCAGCCCACAACCTGAACGACTGCATTGAGTGCGGCGCCTGCGCCTATGTCTGCCCCAGCGAGATTCCACTGGTGCAATACTATCGCGCAGCCAAAGGTGAGATACGCGTCATGCAGCAGGAGAAAATATTTTCCGACCATGCGCGCATACGCTTTGAGTTCCATAAAGACAGAATGGAGAAAGCCGAGCGGGAGAAAGCCGCCAAACGGGAACAGCGGAAGAAGGCAGCCGAAGTCGCCCGATCCACTGTCGGCAATAGCCAACCTGCGCCCGATGGCACCACTGCCACCGACGAAGACAGCGATGTCGTACGGGCGGCGCTGGCGCGCGTACAAGCCAACAAAAGTTCCACCGAAGCACAACTGAGAAAACTGGAACGCAATCTCGAAGCGCTGGACACGCAGTTGAATAACGCCCAAAGCAGGCTGACAGAAATACCCGAAAGCGACACCGGGCCCCACGGTAAGGCCGCAGCCGCAATCGAGCAAATCAGGGTCAAGCGCGCGCGCGTCGCCGGCGAGCTGGAAGCCCTGAAAAACCAGGCTCCAGAAACACCTACTGACACCGGGGCCAACGCCGAACCGGCTGGCCAGGATCAGCGTGCAGTGGACAAGGCCGCTGAGGCTATAGCGCGAGCACAGCAACGCATGGCTGAACAACAGTCGATGTCACCGGATGATAAGCGCCGGCATCAGCGGGAACGTCTCGAAAAACGTCTGGTCAAGGCCCGCCAGCGCCTCGCCCAGGCGCAAACTGATGGTGACGAAAACCTCGGCGCCTATGCCGATGCGGTCGCTTCGCTGGAGCAAAAATTGACCGCTCTGCAAAACACCGAGACAACTGCCGAGGCTATCGCTTCGTCTGGTACGGATACAGGAGAGCGCTGATGCCGCTAGCGCTGATCACTTCGCCCCACCAGCACGCTGCCCAAACCACGCAGCGCGTGATGCAACACCTGCTGCTCGCCACCGTGCCGGGTTTGGTGGCACTGACCTGGCACTTCGGCTGGGGCACTTTGATCAACGTTGCACTGGCGAGTATCACGGCACTCGGTTGCGAAGCGGCGGTGGTCGTCCTGCGACGCCGACCCGTCGGGTTTTACCTGCGCGATTGCAGTGCTCTGGTCACCGCGGTGTTACTTGGACTCGCCCTGCCGCCGCTGGCTCCCTGGTGGATTCCTGTGGTGGGCAGTGCTTTTGCCATCGTTATCGCCAAACATCTCTATGGTGGTCTCGGTTACAACCCCTTTAACCCGGCCATGGTGGGCTACGTTGTCCTGCTCATTTCCTTTCCCGTGGAAATGACCCGTTGGCTGGCACCGGCCAGTATCCTGCCCGATGGCGCCAGCCTGCCGGATCTCCAGGCTTCTCTGCAGCTGGTGTTCCCGCTGCTGGGGAACACACCGATCGATGCCTTTACCATGGCGACACCGCTGGATACCTTTAAACACAGTCAGGGCCTGCTGGTGGAGCAGGTATTAGCGGAAAACGTCTGGTTTACCCAGGGCACCTGGAGTGGCGCCGGCTGGGAATGGGTTAATCTCGGCTTTCTCGCCGGCGGCTGTTATCTGCTGTTGCAGCGTGTCTTCACCTGGCACGCACCGGTGGCCATGCTGGCGGGATTGAGCCTGATGGCCCTGCTCAATTACGATGCCGGCAGTTCCACCAGTGGCGGCCCGCTCGACCTCCACCTGTTGAGCGGCGCCACTATGCTGGGTGCTTTTTTTATCGTTACCGATCCGGTGACCTCCGCAGTCTCCCATCTCGGCCGTCTGATTTACGGCGCGCTCGTCGGTGTTCTCATTTATATCATTCGCATTTGGGGCAACTATCCGGATGCAGTCGCATTTGCCGTTTTACTGATGAATTTTGCCGCGCCCTTTATCGACTATTACACACTGCCCAGAACCTACGGGCACGAGAAGCGTGGTCGCGCGACCAAAATGAAGGACTAAGCAGTGTTCAAACAATCGATGGGAGTCAACAGCCTGGTCCTTGGCATATTTGCCCTGATCACTGCCCTGCTGCTGGCGGGAACCCATCTCGGCACCAGGGATAGAATTGAGCAGTCCGAACGCGCCGCGGCCGCAAAGGCATTACTGGAGATCATTCCGCCCGAGCGCCACAGCAACGACCTGCTGACGGACACCCTGCCTATCCCTGAACAGTACTGGGTCGGGCTCGGCCTGAAAAACGGCGGCGACATATATCTCGCCCGCGATGATGCCGGCGCAGTCATCGCGGTTATCGTACCGACGGTAGCGCCAGACGGATACAGTGGCGATATTCACCTGATAACCGGCGTCAACATGGACGGCTCTGTCGCTGGCGCGCGCGCGCTCAGCCATGCTGAAACACCGGGCCTGGGCGATAAAATAGACCTCAACAAAAGCGACTGGATGCTCGACTTTAACGGTAAGTCCATCGGCGCTCCAGCGTCTGAACAGTGGGCCGTGCGAAAAGACGGCGGCGCCTTCGATCAGTTTACCGGTGCAACCATCACCCCGCGCGCGGTTGTCAAGCAAGTAAGAACCGTGCTCGAATACTTTGCCCAGGATCGCAAACGCATCGTTCAGACCAGTGCCCGACCGGCCACATCGGAAACACCGCAGCATGACTGACATTTCTTATCGCGAAATCACCCGCAACGGTCTCTGGGACAATAATCCGGCGCTGGTGCAGTTGCTCGGCCTGTGCCCCCTGCTCGCCGTCACCGCCTCGGTAGTCAATGCCCTGGGCCTGGGTCTGGCGACACTCGCCGTCCTTGTGGGCTCCAATGCGGTGGTCTCGCTGATTCGGCATCGGGTCACCAACGCCGTGCGCATTCCCGCCTTCGTGATGATCATCGCGACCTTCACCACCTGCACCGAATTGCTGATGAAGGCCTATACCTACGAGCTGTACCAGATCCTGGGTATATTCATTCCGCTGATCGTCACCAACTGCACGATTCTCGGGCGCGCCGAAGCCTTTGCCAGCAAACACAGCCTCGCGCCCGCCATTGCCGACGGCGCGCTCATGGGCCTGGGCTTTGCCGCAGTGCTTCTGATGCTCGGCGCCATTCGCGAAGCGGTGGGCAGCGGCACCCTGTTCGCCCATATGGATTTGATCTTTGGCCCGGCAGCGGCCAACTGGAAAATCGAGTTATTCGCGCCAGGTTACAGTTTTCTTGTCTTCGTGTTGCCGCCCGGCGCCTTTCTGGTCACCGGATTACTGATCGCCGGCAAAAACGCTATCGACGCCCGCATCAAGCGCCGCCGGGATGCACTCAAAACGAGGCCCGTCAAAGGTGCCAAGCGCGTGCGCACCACCGGGGTTATCCAGTAGCTCCTGGCGGTAACCAGGGGTGCTGACGGACGCTGGCAAATTTGGCTACCACACCTTCGCTACGCCCCTCAAAGTCCCGGGCATATCCGAAATAATCTTCGACGCCCTAGCGGTTACGGTGATCCCTCTCCCCGGGCTTCTTGGGGTGCGCATAGGGATGGGGGCGATGACTTTCCATCTCAAAAGGCACCGCGGCCACCTGGTCCGCGCATTCGCGCCAGGCAGCGATAATGCGGTCTTCGCCCGCGTAATCGAAAGGGTCCTGTAAACGCTCTTCGATGTCGCCACCCGGCTCTGGCCGGTTTGCCAGCAACCAGTCGACGGCGAGTCCGAGGGCCTCGTGCACCGGGTGCACATCGCGGTAGCCCAGCTGATCCTTGATTTTACTCAGATCCATCAGCTTGTGGTCGGTGGTGCCGCCGGTGGCATAGGGTCGCGCCGGCAGGGCAAGCTCGTGCGGCATATTGACGATACTGAACTCGTGATTCAGCTTTTCGGCGATCACGGCCGCTATTTGCCGCAAGGTCAATTGTGTCTCGTCGCCACAGTTGTATATCTGGCCCGCGGATTCACGGGGTTTATCCACGGCAAGCAGCACGGCGTGCGCCAGGTTTTCCACGTAGCCGTGTGTCGCCAGGCTCAGCCCGCCGTCGGGCAGAATCAGTTCCTTTCTGCCGTCGAGTGCACGACGCATAAAGGACCACTCTTTAGGCACCAGTTGCCGCGGCCCGTAAACATGAGGGTAACGGAAGTGCGCCGCCTCCGGGTGATACTCGAGCACGGCCTGTTCGGTCTGGGCAATCAGATAAGAGAAGCGGTGCTCATCTTCGCTGGCTACAAGCGGCGCATCCTCGGGTACCGGAATCGGCATGCCGGCAGGCGAGAGGTCCTGCGGGCGCATATAACCCCGGTAACTGGCAACGCCGCCGATACTGACAAAGCGGCCGACCTTGCCCACCAGCGCCTGCGCCAGATAGCGAATACGGCCGTAGGTCACGACGGCGATATCGAAGGTTCGACCGGCAAGAGATTCTTCGATGGTTTCCATAAAATGCGGATCGCCGTGAATATGCTCTACCTCCGGCGGTATTTCCGGGATTTCGTGGGTGCCGCGATGGAAAATACTGACCTCGTAGCCACGCGCCATCAGACCTTGCACCAGGTAAGGTCCGGTCGGGCCGGTGCCCCCCACAACCAAAGCTTTCATAAACTTCCCCTTATTAGTTCTTTCCCATAAATGATTGTCGTTAGCGCCTGGCTTGCCGCGATGTTATTCCCGACGCGCCAGCCCCAGTCCGGCCCTCCCGCAGATCATTGCCGCTTATCCCCGCAAGCGAGCCAGGCGAAATTATCGAGCTCATACTAAACTGATAACACTTTACTGAAAAACAACCCGCCCTAACGGCTGCCGAAGCAGCGGCGACGATTGCAGGATTGACCATGCCAGTGGTGCTCCAGGCGTTTCCGGGCATAATAAGGGTTTTCCAGAACTTAATTTGACTCACCGGCACGCGTACGCGAACCCGGGCAGGCTACACGACGCGACATACATGTTATTCGACGATCAACCATACAGGAGGGTTTTATGCTCGATTACCTTATCAAGGGCGGCACGCTAGTCGACGGCACCGGCGCCCCGCGGCGCAGCGGCAACGTTGGCGTTAAAGACGGCCGCATCGTCGCTGTCGGCAGTATCGACGAAGCTGCAAAAGAGACGATAGACGCCACTGGCAAAATAGTTGCGCCCGGATTTGTCGACGTTCATACACACTACGACGCCCAGGTCTTCTGGGATCCCGATATCAGCCCATCGTCCTATCACGGCGTAACGACGGTCTTTGCCGGCAATTGCGGTTTCTCCGTGGCGCCGCTGGTGCCCGAAGCCGGCGATTACCTGATGCGCTTGCTGGCCAAGGTGGAAGGTATGCCCCTCCAGGCCCTGCAGGAAGGCGTACCCTGGAACTGGGAATCCTTTGGCAGTTATCTCGATCTGCTGGAAGGCAAAATGGCCATCAACATCGGTTTTCTGGTCGGCCACTCGGCGATTCGGCGCGTGGTGATGGGCGAGGATTCGGACAAACCGGCGAGCCGCGAGCAACTCGACGCCATGAAGGCGCTATTAAAACAATCCCTCGCCGAAGGCGGTATGGGCTTTTCCTCGAGCCAGTCGCCGACGCATAACGACGGCAATGGCCAGCCCGTGCCCTCGCGTGCGGCGACGCCCGAAGAACTGGTCGAACTGGCCGGCTGCCTGAAGGATTATCCGGGCACGCTGCTCGAGTTCATCCCCTCGGTGGGGCCGTTTAGCGACGAACGCAAACAACTGATGACCGATATGTCCCTGGCAGCGGGGCGCTCACTGAACTGGAACGTCATGATCGTCACACGCGGCACCAAGGAAATTTTCGAAGCCCAGCTTACCGCCAGCGACTACGCCGCCGAACGCGGTGCCGAAGTCAAAGCCCTGACCTTTGCCCAGCCGGTGTCCCTGCGCATCAACCTGTGGAGCGGCTTCGGCCTTGATTCCTTCCCCGGCTGGGCCGAAGTACTGGCGCTACCCATAGATGACCGTAAAAAGGCTTTTGCCGACCCCGCCGTGCGGGAAAAACTCGTGCGCGGCGCCAATCATCCGGACATCCCACTTGCCCTGAAAGCCACCGGCAACTTCAAGCGCATGCTGGTGGAGGAGACGTTTTCGGAAACCACCAAAACCTATGAGGGCCGCGTTATTGGTGATATCGCCCAGGAGGAAGGTCGCGAACCCAGCGATGTGTTCTTTGATATCGCCGTGGCCGACGATCTGAAAACCACTTTCCTGCCCAATCTCGGCGGCGACGACGAGGAAAGCTGGCAACTGCGGGGTAAGGTCTGGAAGGATCCGCGAACCCTGGTCGGCGCGTCGGACGCCGGCGCCCATCTGGATATGATCGATACCTTTGCCTTCAGCACAACCCTGTTATCTTCGGGAGTGAGGGACCACGGCCTGTTGAGTCTCGAGGAAGCGGTACACGAAATCACCGACCGGCCGGCTCGTTTTCTCGGCCTGAAAGAACGCGGACGTCTGGAGGAAGGCTGGCACGCCGATCTGGTCGTTTTCGACGCCGACAGCGTCGGCAAAGGACCGATCCATACGCGCTACGACCTGCCGGCTGGCGCTGGCCGCCTGTACTGCGAAGCCGAGGGCATCGAACACGTTTTCGTCAACGGCCAGGAAATCGTACGCAACAACCAGTTGACCGGCAGCAAACCCGGCCTGGTCATGCGCTCGGGTCGAGACACGGAAACGGTGCCGATCCCGGCCAACCAGTAGCAACCTCGAACGAAGAGCCGCTATCCGGTCATCAACCACCGGGTAGCGCCCATTCTTCTTTTTAAATCCCGGCCGCCAGAACGGACTCGCTTCGATGGCGTTGAGTGTCGGTTGTTCTTTCACGGCAATACTGATTTACCGCAACAGCACACGCTTTCGGAGGTCTCTCGCCAATCTGTCACCTGCTCGTCAGCCATCCTCAAGATCGCCTGACACGCCAGGAGAAACCCAAAACAAATCTAATACAATTATTTTAAATTATTAATATCTATTTGTTTTTATTGTATTTATTTATGATATTTTCCATATTCACGCAGTTGAGCGGCGCCTCTCCCCGCGCCACTCGACGGACGTTTTCCGCGACACCGCGAGCGATACCTTGAAAACTGAGATCCGTGGCGCCGCCGATATGGGGCGTGGCCGTGACATTGTATTGAAAAAGAGGATCGTCGGGGTCGCAGGGTTCCTGCCAGAACACATCCAGGCCTGCGCCCATAATCTGTTCCTCGCGCAGAGCGGCCAACAGCGCCTGGTAATCGATGACGCCGCCACGCGCGACGTTGACGACAAAAGCCGTCGGTTTCATCAACTCGAACGCTCTGGCATCCATCAGCCCCCGGGTTTCATCGTTGAGTGGTGGTGCCAGCACGACGAAATCCGCCCCGGGAAGCAATTCGTGCAGGCGATCCTGGGTCGTATGCAAGTCCACGTGCACCGCCTGCTCCTCTGCCGTGCCCTTCGGACCGGAGCGGGATATAGCCTGTATTTCCATTTCAAAACCACTGAGCCTGCGCGCCACTTCCCGGCCGATACCACCGTAACCGACGATGAGCGCGGTTCGGCCTTTAAGAGACCAACTGGTCGGTGTCGCCACCCTGCCCTCGCGCACGCTCTGTTGCGCGGCGGCGTAGCGGCGCGCCAGTGCCAGCATATGCATTACCGCAACCTCGGCGACGGACTCCGCGTTGCCGGTACCGGCTGCGGGTACATTGGCCACATAGACGCCACGCGCACTAGCGGCAGCAATATCCACGGTGTCCAGGCCCGCACCAAACTGTTGCACCAGTTTCAGATCCGGCAGGGCGAGTTCTGTTTTCCCCACAGGAATAATCGTCGGTATCAGGACATTGGCATCGGCAGCCACGGTCGGAATCTCCTCCGGCAGGCATTCAAGTATCTCGTCGTCCGGCAACATGCCTTGCAAAATGTCGGTGATAAACCGATAACCCTTCTGGCACAGATATACTTTCATGTTTCTCCCTGCATTCGCATTGTTCGTGTTGGTAACAGACAAATAAATTTCAGTGGCAATCCGCCGGCCGACGCATAGATGTCAAGACGGCACATCGCGGAGCAAGCGGAATAAATGTTAGATTAGCAGCACAACAAGCGGGTGTCGCATATCCTGTTTTCAGCACGGGACCCACTGAAGCCAATAACACAGCCATGATTCTGCTATCGCGTCACGTATCGGTCTGCACTGCCATCCTGGTCCTGGGCTTGTCCTGGCCTGCCTGGAGCCTTGACGATAACTGCCTGTCCGACGCCCGGCTCACCGCCACGCCGCTGGATATCTTGCTTACCAACGACGATGGTTACGACCAGCCCGGCATCGTCGCATTGCATCGAGCATTGACCGAGGCGGGTCACCGCGTGTTATTGGCAGCACCAGCGAGAAACGCCAGTGGCAGCAGCACCTCACTGACGCTGGCGCCAATTGCGGTCAGACAAATAGAAGCTAACATCTACGCCGTACAGGCAAGCCCGGCAACAGCCGTACTGCTCGCCGTAAGCGCTCTGTTTCCCGATGGCCCGCCCGACCTAGTGATCTCCGGTATTAATAAAGGCGCCAACCTGGGTCCAGCGACACCGGTATCAGGTACCGTCGGCGCCACTGTCGCGGCCGCCTTGATAGCCCGGCCGCCAATACCGGGCATTGCGGTGAGCACAGATCCGCTGACCGAGTCGGAAACGACGCCGGAAAACCTGCAACACCTGGCTGATACCGCCCAGTTTGTCGTTCGTTTGGTCGCCCGGTTGCAGCAGGCGAATTGCACGGGTGCGCTATTGCCCAGGGGCGTCGCCCTCAACGTCAACTACCCGCCAGTGCCACGCAAAGCCGTGAAAGGTCTGAAACTCACACATCAGGGGAAGGGCGCGCTCTTTAGCCTGGTCTATGAGCGCGCTGAAGACGATGGCGACACCTTCATGCCGGATTTCACAATCCTGCCGCAGAACGACGATCGAGGGGACGGCGATACCGGCGCTTTCGACGCAGGCTACATCACCATCGTTCCGATAGATGCGGACTTTACCGCGGATCAGGCCACGCGCAGCAGCCTCGGTAAGGCACTCGGCAGTCTGTCGCCCTGAGCCAGCTTACCGTTTCTTGGGCAGGAAAAGGCAAGCTGGGGCCTTACGGGATGATAACGGTCTATCTGGATTGATACTCAGGATCCTGCTGGAACTCGACCGTGTTACCGGTCGGGTCAGCCGTGAAAATAAAACCTTCCATGCGAAAATATTCGATATCATTGGCTTCCAGATGCTGCTGAGTCGCTTCGATATCCTCGACGTAAAAAGCGGTGTGCGGCCCCATCGGATCGCCGCGCTTGCCCGCCAGTTCGGGCATGACCGCGCGCTCGGCGCCACTGTCATCGCAGCCAATGACGTGGACCTGGCCGTTGGGAAACTGCATCCAGAACCCCGGAATGAGATCGTCCAGTTTCTCGGGAATATCCCGCTTCACGGTAGTCACGCCGAGCACACCTTCGTAAAAGTGCTTCATTTCAGCCATTTTTGCACGACTCGCGATAGCGCTGTGATTGATGCGCGTGATATTAATCATGATAACTACTCCCGTACGACAGCCGGTAGATGCGCCCACTGACGTATGTGTTTAACCTATCTTAGGTAGCGTCCGAAGTTTGTGCAATGTTTGTGCAATATAATCGCGCGCTGACCCATACGATTGGAATCCAGCGATGAGTACAGTAGGCATTATCGCCAACCCCATGTCCGGCCGAGATTGCCGCCGCCTCCTGGCCCGCGCCGATTCAGTCAGCCACGAGAGCAAACGCAATCAGATCAGTCGAATCGTGGTAGGCGCCGCGGCGGCCGGCTGCACACGAATTCTGGCGCCCTGGGACCCGCGACAACTGGTGATCGGTGCCGTCGAAAATCTCACGATCCCGATCGAGATCGAGGCCTTTCGCACGCCCCTCAACCACTCGGCACAAGACACGGTGCAGAACGTCGACAAAATGCGCGAGCTGGGCTGCGACGTCATCGTGGTTCTCGGCGGAGACGGCACCAGCCGCATTGTCGCCAAAACCTGGCCGGAAGCTGTTGTCGTGCCACTGTCCACTGGCACCAACAACGTGTTTCCGCTGTTGATCGAACCCACCATTGCCGGCATGGCCGCGGGTTTGCACGCCAGCGGCCGAATCGCCAGGGACGAAGCCGCACAGCGCGCCAAGGTCATCGAGGTGAAGCTCGGCGGAGAGAATGTCGATCTCGCCCTTATCGATGCCCTGTTTTTACAGGGCGACCGCATGGGCAATCTGGGGCCTTTTCAACCACAACACATGAAAACCCTGGTACTGGCACGGGCCGAACCGGACGCCGTGGGCATGTCGCCGCTGGGCGGATTGTTATGTCCGTCCGGGGCCGGTGATGACTTCGGCGTGCGCGTCGATTTCTGTAATCACGAAGACGGCGGGCAGGTGTTGCGCGCGCCGGTATCGCCCGGCCTGTTCCGCTCTGCACACATCAAAGCTGTGGAAAAAACGCCTCTTGCACAGCCGGTAGAGGTGACAGGCCCGGGAATTCTCGCCTTTGACGGCGACAGGGAAATCGCCCTCGAAGCCGGCGATCAGGCCACGCTTACTGTCAGCAGGAGCGGACCCTGGGTAATCGATCCCAAACGAACGTTGACCCTGGCGGCCGAGCGACGCGCGCTGGTCGACCTGCCCCACTGGCTCGACCCCTACGACGGCTCGCAACTGGGCGGCTGCTGCTGAAGCGGCAAGCCCACCAAATACTGGCTACCCCCGCTATCGATAACGACAATGCCTGGCGATATGCGATTTATTCGACATCCGCACCGCCAATAGTCAGGGCATGCATAGACTAAAGGCATAACCTAACAGACACCGCGCTCGGCTCCGTCGAATTAACTCGGGCGGAAAAGATCCTCGGCAATGACACTCAAGGGCACAGAAACCATGCACCGGCAGCACCGCGAGCACTTAAAAAAAACCAGGGCGGCAAACCCAATGCTGGCGAATATTCGCTGGTATGGTCTGTTTGGCGGGCCGCTACTGGCACTATGTGTCGCGACATGGGCGCCGACTACCATTACCGACACCCAGGGTCGGGAACTGGTGCTCGGACATCCGGGACAGATCACCGCCGGGCTCGCTGTCTGGATGGCCGTGTGGTGGCTCACCGAGGCGATCTCCATTTACGCCACCGCACTACTACCGCTGGCTGTGCTGCCGCTGGCGGGCGCCCAGGATATCGACGCCGTGGCGCGAGCCTATGCTCACCCCCTGATGTTTCTGTTTATGGGGGGGTTTATCCTTGCTCTGGCGCTGGAGCGCTGGCAACTGCACAAACGTTTCGCGCTATTTATCTTGCGCCTCGTCGGTATCGAACCGCGGCGTCTTGTCGCGGGCTTTATGATCGCTGCCGCAGCCATGAGTATGTGGATTACCAACACCGCCACCACCATCGTCATGCTGCCGATTGCGATGAGCGTGCTGGCACTGCAACCTGAAACGCCCTGGAAGCCGCGCTTCGCCCTGTGCCTATTGCTCGGCGTGGCCTACTCGGCCTCCGTTGGCGGCATCGGCACTATCGTTGGCACCACCCCTAATATGTTTGCCGTCTCGTTTATCGAAAACGAGCTGGGGCGCAGCATCAGTTTCGCCCAGTGGATGCTCATCGGCCTGCCGCTGGTGATCCTGTTTATTCCCCTGATATGGTGGCTGATGACCCGTGTATTGATACCTCTGCCGACTCACTACGAAGGTGAACCGCCGAGCCTGGACGTGACGCCAGAGCCCTGGAGCCGCGGCGCGATACTGACACTGATTGTCTTTGTGGCAACAGCAATCGCCTGGATGACTCGACCGCTGTTGGTCAACTTCCCCCTGCTGACTCACCTGAGCGATGCCGGCATTGCCATGATCGCCGCCCTGTCCCTGTTTATCATTCCGGAAAGCGTGCGCGAAAAACGCTTTCTCATGGACTGGGACACGGCCATCAAAGTGCCCTGGGGCGTGCTGATCATTCTCGGTGGCGGATTGTGTCTCGCTGGCGCCATTCGGCAGAACGGTGTCGCTGAGCTGCTCGCCTTGCAGCTCACCAGCATCGGACAGGTGCCGCCCCTGGTGATGACGATGATCGTGGTGACCTTAATCATGTTTCTGACCGAACTCACCAGCAATGTCGCCACCACCACGGCCCTGATTCCGATCATGGCGGCGATCGCCGAAGCGCTGGGCATGGAGCCCCTGAAGCTGGTGATCCCGGCGACCATGGCCGCCAGTTGCGCATTCATGTTGCCCGTGGCCACGCCACCCAACGCCATTGTCTTTGGCTCGGGATTGATCACCATTCCAGCCATGGCTCGCACCGGCTTTTGGTTGAATCTTACCGGTGTGCTCGTGGTCACGCTTGTGTGTTATCTGGCGCTGGACAGCGTTCTGCCGATGCTTTGATACGATGTCGCCTGGGTATCGCCTAAACTGGCCACGAATACAAACCGACTGAAGACCAAGGTTCGCCGCATGCCCCATCGCCTGCCCCTTGCCCTGCTTAGCCTGCGCTTCAGCATTTTTGTCGTCATGCTGGCCTGGACTATCGACAAGTTTGCCCGGCCCGCTCACGCCATTGGCGTGTACGAAAAATTTTATGGTATAGACTCGGTGAACCGGCTGGGTATGTACTCGCTGGCGGTTGCCGAACTGCTGCTGTTGTTCGCCTTTGTTCTGGGAATTAAACGCCACCTCTGCTACGGCCTGGTGCTGGCGCTGCATGCGGTATCGACTTTCTCATCGTGGCGCCAGTACCTGGACCCTTTCACCGGCAACAACCTCCTGTTCTTCGCCGCCTGGCCCATGCTGGCCGCCTGCCTGACGCTCTACCTGATGCGCGATCAGGACACGTTACTGACACTGCGGCGGCGCTAGATCATGCGTATCTGGGTCGACGCCGACGCCTGTCCCCGCGTGTGCAAGGAAATTCTCTACCGCGCTGCAGAGAGAGTTGAGATTGTCACCACGCTGGTGGCCAACCAGTCTCTTCAGGTACCGCCCTCGCGCTGGATCAAATCGACTCAGGTTCCCGGCGGTTTCGACGTCGCGGATAATTACATCGTTCAGCAGGTCAACGAGAACGACCTGGTGATTACCGCGGACATTCCGCTAGCGGCTGAGGTCATCGGGCGCGGCGCCCATGCACTCAATCCGCGCGGTGAGCGATACTCCAGTGAGAACATCAGGCAACGCCTGGCCATGCGCGACATGATGGAAGAGCTACGCAGCGCGGGACAGGTCAGTGGCGGCCCGCCCCCCTATGGCCAGCAGGAACGTCAGGCCTTTGCCAACGCGCTGGACCGGCTGCTGACCCGCCATCACAAAACCGCCAAATCTTAGCGCTACTATCGAGTATCGAACTGCCCGCCGAACGACCGAATCGCCCGCCAACAACGGCGGCGCCGCATGGCTCCCGGCCAGACAAATTGCTGCGCGCTGTCTACACTTGGATTTAACGCTCGGCAACGCCTGGTGAGTCGCAGCACCTGTTAGCCAGCGGCGTCTTCTCAGCGCGGCCGGGCCGGCGCAAATATCGACAGCAGCCAAACACAAAAAGGCAACCAGCCCTGATAACAAGCCATACCAGGTAACGATTGAAAGCAGTGGTTTCGAAAAAACCAAAAACGCACCAAAAATGTATCCGCGATAACGCCTACAAGCCGTTACAGGAGCGCGCGCATGAACTCTACGCCGACTTTGATACCGCCTTCCGTCCAGCAACTCTGTCCGCTGGTGGGCCGTCTGCTCATCGCGGCGCTATTTATTCCCGCAGGTTACAACAAGATCGCAGGGTTTGAAGGGGTATCGGGCTACATGGCGGCGAAGGGCCTGCCGATGGCTGATGTGCTGCTGGTACTTACCATCGTTATCGAACTGGGTGGTGGCATCATGATTTTGCTGGGCTGGCGGGCTGCCGAGGCGGCGCTGACTATCGCCCTGTTCCTTATTCCGGTGACGGTGGTGTTTCACGGGTTCTGGGCCTTCGACGACCCTCAACTGGCCGCCGCGGAACAGCGGGTATTTATGAAAAACATTGCGATCATCGGCGGCTTGCTTGTCATTGCCGGTCTGGGTTCGGGGCCGCTGAGCGTGGGTCGAAAGCCGGCGGGTGAACCTGGCGCCGGCAAACCGGTCTCATAAACGATAATTTGCTATGCTGCGGCGGCATCACCCGCCGGGCGGGACTTCTCGTTTAAGGAGACGGTTTTGAATATGTTGAGCGCCTTGCGACGCGCGGGTTTAACCCTGGCTGGTCTGCTGCTTGTCACCGGTTGCGGCGATAACACAACCGAAATTGCCACCAAAAAAGACGGTGGTCACAAGACCCAACGGGTGTCAGGCATCGACCGCTCGGGCATGGATACATCAATTCGCCCTCAGGATGATTTTTTCGCTTACGCCAATGGCGCCTGGTTAGCCAATACCGAAATTCCAGCGGACAAGTCGTCGTGGGGTTCCTTTCATATTCTCCACGAAAAGAGCCTGAAACAATTGCAGGCTATCATTCAGGCGTCTGCGAAAACCGCTGACAACAATGAATCTGCAACCAAGATCGGTGCTTTTTACCGGGCCTGGCTCGACCACGAAGCAGTGGAAGAGCGCGGCATATCGCCGCTACAAGGGGAGCTGGACACCATTCAAGCGGCAACAACTGCCGATGACATTGTCGAAATTTTCGGCCACTACAACTCGATCGGAATCGATGCGCCCTTTAACTTCTGGATCAATCAGGACGACAAGGACTCGACTCGATATGTGGTGTTCCTCACCCAATCGGGGCTTGGTCTGCCCGATCGCGACTACTACTTCGACGAATCCGAGCGCGGGCAGGAGATTCTGGATCGCTATCGCGAATTCATCACAGCGCTGCTTCAGGAGGCCGGGGCAGGCGACGCCGAGACCGCCGCCGAACGCATCATAGAACTGGAAACCCGACTCGCCGAACACCAGTGGACCAAGGTTGAAAATCGGGACAGCGAAAAAACCTACAACAAATATACCGCGGCGGAGACGCGTGCGCTGCTAGCGGACTTCGACTTTCATAACTTTGCCAAAGGCGCCGGCATCGCTGGGCAGGTCGACTATGTCGTGCGCCAGCCATCCTATTTTGAAGCCCTGAACCAGATTTTTCGCGAAGCCGACATCGACACCTGGCGCGATTATCTGACCTTCAATTTACTCGCGAGTTATGCGCCCTACTTGAGCGAACCCTTTGAGCAACTGCACTTTGGTTTCTACAACCAAACCTTAAATGGGCAGCCGGAACAGGAAGCGCGCTGGAAACGTGCGATCAACTCGATCAACAGCAATATCGGCGAACTGCTCGGGCAACTCTATGTCGCCAAACACTTCCCGCCGGAAGCAAAGGCGCGCATGACCGAACTGGTCGATAATCTGATCGCAGCCTATCGGGAGTCGATCATCAACCTCGAGTGGATGAGCGACGCCACACGAGAAAAAGCACTGGATAAGCTTGGCAAATTCACGCCAAAAATCGGCTACCCGGATAAATGGAAGGACTACTCGACCCTGGAAGTTCGCGACGATGATCTCGTCGGTAATATCAAAAGAGCGCGGCAGTTTAATCACCAGCTTCAGGTGGACAAACTCGGCAAGCCGGTGGATCGCGACGAGTGGTTTATGACGCCGCAACGCGTTAATGCGTACTACAACCCCGGCATGAACGAAATCGTCTTCCCTGCCGCGATACTGCAACCACCGTTTTTTAACCTGGAAGCCGACGACGCAGTCAACTATGGCGCTATCGGCGGTGTGATCGGCCACGAAATCGGCCACGGCTTTGACGACCAGGGCAGCAAGTACACCGGTGACGGCAACCTGGAGAACTGGTGGACCAGCGCGGATCGCAAGCGCTTTGACGCCCGCACCCGGCAGTTGATCAGTCAATACAGGAACTTCGAGCCATTACCGGGGCTAAGGCTAAATGGGGCACTGACACTTGGCGAAAATATCGGCGACCTGGGCGGGTTAAGTATCGCCCACAAAGCCTACCTGCTTTCTCTTAAAGGTGAACCCGCGCCTGAATTGGATGGCTTTACCGGCGACCAACGGGTTTTCATCGGTTGGGCACAGGGTTGGCGCGTCAAACGCCGCCAGGAACTCGTTGAAAGACTGGTCAAGACCGATCCCCATTCACCGCCGGAATTTCGCGTTAACGGTGTCGTCGCCAATATCACACCGTTTTACGACGCTTTCGGTGTCGGCCCCGGTGACAAACTCTATCTGCCGCCGGAGCAGCGGGTACGTATATGGTGACCCGTTGAGAAGCCGACCGGGCGGCAGCCAATACAGTGCCTCCCACGAGGTTGTCCGACAGATCGCGAACAGACAAAAACAATCGCGCAGGAGATGCAGCCATGAAAGTAGCCAACATCAGTGAAGTATCGGGCGATCGATTAAAAGCCGTCGAGGTTGAACGGGAAACCTACCTGCTGGTAGCTCACGAGGGCGAATTCTACGCCCTGGAGCATCGCTGCCCACATCTCGGGCTCTCGATGAAAAAAGGAAAAGTAGAAGGTGATTGTCTGGTGTGCCCCTGGCACGGCTCGAGGTTTTCAATACCCACAGGCGAAAACGTCGACTGGGTCAACTCCTTCGTCGGCATGCCCTTGCCGAAATGGAGCCACAAGATGATCGCGCTGGGCAAACAACCGCAACCTATTAAGTCCGTCAAACTCGAGCGGCAGGGAGAAGAGTTACACTGGCCAAAGAATGTGGGCGCCTCTGGCTAATTCCAGTTTAAGCGTATTGGCAGCAGCGGTGTCGCCAACGGATGCCCGGCACAGCGTATCCCTTTCAGAATCGCTCCGTCGCCATACATATCTCTGGCTCGTGTTACGCAAACCGGCTGATCAGATAATTGACAGGTTGAAGTAGACACTTAAGCCTTCCAGCGTATTGGTCATTGCAATCGACGCCAGGATTATTCCCATTACGCGACTAATGACGCTCGCACCGGATTTGCCAACCAGGCGATCAATAAAGTTAGCCGCCAACATCAGCAGAAAAGCCGAGAGCAATACCAGCAGCAGCATCAAAACCGTCTGCGCTCGCTCCCAAATACCAAATCGTGCAGGATCGGTGAGCAGGACGGCAGCGAGCATTGCTCCGGGGCTCGCCAGAGAAGGCACTGCGAGGGGATAGATCGCAGTTTCATTATGACTCTGGACAATTCGCATTTCCTCCTCTGGCTTACTTTCGCCAAAAATCATGGTTAAGGCGAACAAAAACAACACAATGCCACCAGAAATCTGAAATGCAGAAAGCGGTACGCTCATCGCGGTCAGTATCGGGCTGCCGGCAACCACAAAAAAAATTAAAATTGCAGCGGCAAACATCGTAGCCCTAAAGGCTATTATCCGTTTCAGTTTTCGCTCATACCCCTGCGTTACCGCGATATAAACAGGGACGCTGCCGATCGGATCAACAACCGCGAAAAAGGAAATAAAGACGCCTATATAGTCAATCACAAGTTGTTGAGCCTTAGCTGTGCCTATCGACGGTTTGCAGCCTTACTCAAATCACTTTCGCGATAATCCGGAGCAACCGACACTACAAAAAACTAGCGACTGAAACGAAACCCTTACTTATCGATATCGGCGCATGCACGCCACCCTTCAGGATTTAACCACCGACTGCCGGACACATTGGATGCGACAAGGCAACTTGTGGAACTTTTAGTGCTCCACAGTTTTTCAAGGTTGATCGACATGCCGCATTCCGTCGCGAAATTCGTTCAGAATTTCTAGTTGCACCTGTTGTATCTCGACAAGCCGTTCCCACTGATGCTTTAGCAGGTGGTCTATTTTTTCGTGCAGATGGCGAATTTCGAGCTCCGCTTTCAAATTAATACGATAATCATGTTCAGATCGCAAACGGTCTTTCGCTTCCTGACGGTTCTGGCTCATCATGATAATAGGGGCCTGAAGCGCGGCAAGGCACGAGAGAATCAGGTTGAGCAGTATAAAGGGATAGGGATCGAATGGCCGCCATAACAAAATAAGCGAGTTGATCAGCACCCAAAAAAACAACACAAAGGCAAAAGTTATGATGAAATTCCAACTACCACCAAACGAAGCGACGCGATCCGACAATCGTTCACCGAAGGAGAGCTGCTGCTCGAACTCGGTTTCGAGGCGTTCTGTAATCGTTTCGTGCCGCTGAAGTGCCGCAATTACGTCCTGCTCCAGGGAGCTCAACTCTCCCTTTTCCGTTTCCAGCAACGACTCGACATACCGGGCGCGGTATCGACCTAGGTCGTCTAGACATATAAATCCGGAATCGCTCCAACCGGGATTTGCCTGATGAATCACCGCGGCGACCGAAGGCCTGACAACTGCACCGGGAATAAGAGTGCGCTCGTTATCTGAAATGCCACATAACTGACAAACGCGCGTCTTTCCGTCGACCTGCGTCATTAGAAAACACCTCCAACCAGTTGGAAGATTTTACACTGATCTGGAATATTCGACGCATCAATGACCAAGCATATAATACGACTTTAATAGCGGACACCGTAATACTCACGCAGTGGCGATAGTTCTCCTTTCACGCCAACATAATGTCCCGCTCATCCTGCCGGCGCCGGTGTCAATCCCTGGGGGAAAGGTCACATGGATAAATAGATCAAAAGGGCTCCCCGGCGCATCAGAACCTCAAAAACCGTGTTTCGTGGCTTCAGCGTATATAGATTCCGATACCCTTCGCTAAACCGACGTTGTATATCACGCCTTCGGACCAGAGTACATCGAACGCCGATGGCCTAAATGGTAGGTCATCCATTAAACAGCAATTGATCAATTGCGAATTGCAGTAAAGAAGTTGATATATGGGGGTAATTATTATTTGGTGCCCGGAGCCGGAATCGAACCGGCACGGTATTGCTACCGAGGGATTTTAAGTCCCT
>DJFY01000104.1:34733-34866 GCA_002431545.1 Cellvibrionales bacterium UBA5860
ATTTCGCCATCCGGGCAGGAATGCTGTTGGCGCCAGCTAATATCATTTGACCACTGCCAGCGCTCACGCGCTGGTCCTTGCGGTCGCTATCGGCGTCCTGCCTCCCGCGACACTCGTGCCTCCTGCACGTCGT
>DJFY01000040.1:0-6785 GCA_002431545.1 Cellvibrionales bacterium UBA5860
CGACCTGCTGTTGCTCAAGCACGCGCAGAACGAGATTCCTGCGCTGCAAAGCCCGTTCCGGATGCCGCCGCGGATCGTAGTAAGACGCCCCCTTGGCCAGCGCAACCAGCAGAGCGACCTGATGCAATTCCAGTTCGCCGAGCGGCTGGCGAAAATAATGCCGACTGGCGAGACCAAAGCCATGAATAGCGCGCCGCCCCGACTGGCCCAGATAGATTTCGTTGATATAAGCTTCGAGAATTTCTCCCTTGCTGTAATGTAATTCCAGCAGTACGGCCATGATCACTTCCATGCCCTTGCGCACCAGCGTGCGCTCCTGGGTCAGGTAGAAGTTTTTCACCAGCTGCTGAGTCAGCGTACTGCCGCCTTGAGTGACAGCGCCGCTGCGTACGTTACCGAGCAAGGCGCGACCGATACCGCGCAATGACACCCCGTGGTGCCGGTAGAACTGCCTGTCCTCTACAGCAATCAGACTCTCGACCAGGTAAGGCGGTACTTTTTCCAGCGTAACCGGCTCGCGATCCTCGCGGTGATCGGGATAGATGCCACCGATGCGCATGGGTTCGAGCCGCACCAGGGCGGCATGCTTGCCGTTGTCCGCCCGCACCGAACGCAGCTGCTCGCCGCTAAAGCGAAGCCGAAGATGACGGGAGGGCTCCGCGCCATCCCAGAACTCAAAGGGCCGGGTTTTGATCACCACCTCGCGACCACTGGCACGATACTGCCCAGGCGAAGCGGGATTCTGTACGCTGCGGTAGCCAAGCTGATCGAGTTCCCAGACCAGTTGGGACTGACTCAACGACAGGCCCTCGTAGAGCTCAAGTGCGCGGCTGTAGACGTGGGAAGGCAGGGACCACTTGGTGCCGGAAAACTTTTGCCGGACCACGACATCCAGAATCAGGATAAAACCAATCCCCGCTACCAATAACAACCAGAACAGGCGGCGTAGCCAGCGTCGTGAGAATCCGCGCCGCGATCGAGCACGTGAGCTTTTTTTTCGAGTTCGCTTGCGTTTCGTATTGCTTGCCAATGACTTTCCAGCCCGAACCCGGGACAGTCGACGCGGAGCGGCATGATAGCAGGAGACAGGGGTATTTTACTGTCCACCTACGCACGCCATAATAACGGCCAGCCAACAAGGAACTGCAATGAAGAAATATCACGCCTACGGTATCGGTGCGGCCCTGGTGGACACCGAGATCGAAGTCGCCGATGAGGAACTGGCGGCATTCGGTATCGAAAAGGGTTTAATGACTCTGGTCGACGAGGCGCGCCAGCAGACGTTGGTGGGTCATCTTCAGGACCACCTGACCGTCGCCCGCCTGGCCTCGGGTGGCTCCGCCGCCAACAGTATTATCGCCCTGAGCTATTTCGGCGGCAGAGCCTACTATTCCTGCAAGGTCGCCAACGACGAAAACGGTCTGTTCTACCTAAACGACCTCGCTGCGGCGGGGGTCGACCACGACGGTCACGACGGCCTACCGGACGGCACGACCGGTAAGTGCCTGGTGCTGATAACGCCGGATGCAGAACGCACTATGAATACCTTTCTTGGCATCAGCGAAACCCTGGGCTCGGAGAATCTCAATTTGGGCGCTATCGAGGACAGTCAGTATCTGTATGTGGAGGGCTATCTCGTAACATCCGCCGACTCCCTCGACGCGGCGAAAACTGCCGCCCGCCACGCCGAACGACACGGCACAAGAACGGCCCTGAGCCTTTCGGATCCCGGAATCGTCGCTCACTTTCGCAAAGAGCTTGCGGACATTGCCGGTGATGGCGTGGACCTGCTGTTCTGTAATCGTCAGGAAGCGATGAGCTGGACCGGCGAAAACACTATGGACGCAGTGATAGAAGCCATGAAAACCACCGCAAAGTGCTTCGCGATCACACTCGGTGCGGAAGGCGCCCTTGTCTACGACGGCAACACCGTGCATACCATCGCGCCCACCCGCGTCACTGCTGTCGATACCAACGGCGCGGGCGACATGTTCGCCGGCGCTTTTTTATACGGCATTACCAACGGGATGAGCCACGCCGATGCGGGCCGGCTCGCCGGCATGGCGGCAGCGGCAGTGGTGGCACAATTCGGCCCGCGTCTGCACGCGAACCAGCACAAAGGCATACTCGAAACTGTTAGCGCCGGATCATCCATCGCCGGTAGAAACAGTTAGGGCGCCAAATCCTTCAGGGGTTGCGGACGCGCGATGAAAAAGCCCTGTACATAATCGACGCCGATTTGCTCGAGCATGGTCATTTGCGCCTGATTTTCGACGCATTCAGCAATGGTCGCAATACCCATGATATGAGCCAGGTGATTGATAGTGCTGACCATGGAGAACTCGATATCGTTAAATTCCATGTTGCGCACAAAGGCGCCATCAATTTTCAGATAATCCACCGGAAGTTGCTTTAAATAACCGAACGACGATAAACCACTGCCGAAATCATCCAGCGAAAAATAGCAGCCGATAGACTTGAGGGTGTGGATCAACTCCAGGGCGCGATCGAACTGGCGTACGGCCGCAGTCTCGGTGATCTCAAACTGTAGTAAATTCGGATCGACACCGGAGCTTTCTATAAGGTCCATAAGGTATCCGAGAAAGTTCTCGTCGCCGATGGTATTGCCCGAAAGGTTCATTGAAATCCTGAGATTGGCGCGCTTGCGGGGCTTTTCCCGGGCCAACTCGCTAATCACCCGGCGCGTGGTCCAGCTGTCGATTTCGTCGATCAAGCCATAGTTTTCCGCGGCCGGAATGAATTCGTTAGGCGCAACCAGTTGCCCCGACTCGTCGATCATGCGAATCAGGGCCTCGTAGTGACTGATCTCCGCCGAGGCCTGACCCAGAGGAACGATGGGCTGGTAATACAAACAAAAGCGGTCCTGCTCCAGCGCCTCGCTGATACGTGGCAGCCACAGGGCAAGCTTGCTTTTTGCCGGATGTCGGTCACCGACATGGCGGAAATACACGCGGTTACGGCCATCCTCCTTGGCTTGGCTGCAGGAAGCGGCGGCGGCAACGAGCACGTCGATCTCCGATCCGGTTTCCCGATCGATAACTTCGCCCCCGATATTAGCCCCCACTTTGAGGCGTCGCTCCTGCCATGGAAAGCTAAAGGATTTGAATTCACTAATGATCCGACCGGCAGTGTCGCGCGCCTCATCAATCTCGCAGTCGAGCAGCAATACGCCGAACTCGTCATTGCCAATACGCGCGACTATGCCCTTTGTCGCTACCACTCGGCGCAATAATTTGGCGCACTCATTCAAAAGAGTGTCGCCCGCTGCGCGGCCACCGGCATCGTTCACCAGCGAAAAATTGTGTAGATCGATATACAGCAAAACGTGGGTTCGGTTACGCCCCTGAGCGGATTCGATCGCTTTGAGTAACTCGTTTTCGAGATTACGCCGGTTGGGCAGCTGTGTCAGCGGATCGTGATCCACCTGCCAGGATAGCCGACTCGACACACGGCGCGACTCGTCGACCGTGCGAAACACCAGGACGCAGCCATTGATGCGGTTGGCCTGGTCGCGCAACGGTGTCGCCGTACCGGTGATGTTGAGCGGTTCGCGGCCCTCGACAACGAGCACCGCGTCTTCCGGAGCAGTGCACACGGAACCGCGCTGCAGGGCGTCGCGGCAGGGACTGACGGGGCGACCGCGACCATCCTGCATGCGGACGAGTAATTCCACCGCTTCGTGCTGACCCTGACCGACACGCAAATCAAGCATGGCCCGGCCGACGGGATTGATCTGCTCGATAAGCCCGACACCATCGACCAGCACTATGCCATCGGCAACCTGGCTGTACAGTGTCGCCAGTAGTTCACGCTGCCGCAGAATAGTATTTTGTGTGCCTTGTTGGCGCGATACGTCCCGACACGCCAGACAGAAATGGCCCTCGATCACACTATCGTATACCGTCGCCCGAAGCGGCAGGGGCTCGCCGTAAGCCGACACCGCTTCAAGCACCCCCTCCCGGTTTTGCGCAATGCGGGATTCCAATGCGACCCGGCAATCATCGCCAGCGCCAGCGCTATCCAGTACGGGAAACAGCGCTCTTAAGGGCGCGCCTATCAGCTGTTCGCGTTCGTACCCGGTCACCGCCAAAAGGTGGGCGTTGACGTCGACGATACGGCCCATTTTATTAGCGACTATCGCGCTTTCTTCGGTGTTGTCAAAATACAGGGGCAACCGGGCGTCATCGATAACCCGCGCGTTGGTATCGGCAGCGTTTTTCGCACGCACCACCGTTGGATTGAAGGGCGCCTCGAGAAATTCAATCAAGCAGCCGGTACCGGTCCCCACCTCCAGGGGCGCGATACAGACTCGAGACAGCGGCAACAGTCGATCGCCCCGCGTCATCTCGGCCTCGATCAGGTCGAGCCGCTGAGGATCCATTTCCAGAGACCAGACCACTGTCTGTCCGGCTTCGACTGCCGATCGCACCGCGTCGAGAAAGTCGCTGCCGATAAGCCCCGGCGCAATCGCGTCCAATGTCCTGTCGACAGCGCGCGCAGCAGCGATGTGTGTCCATTGCACCATCCATTCATTCCACAGCACGACACGACCGCGCTGGTCGAGACCGACGATGCCCTGTTGCTGCCGCTCGACGATGCTGGCCGCCAGCTCACCAGAACCACTGAGACGAAAAACCGGAGAACGGGCGGCGGTTTTTTTGTCGGTGGATTTGGATCTCATGCCGGAGATCTACCAGACGCCCGCGAACCGCTACCACGCCGAACGCAAACGATTTGGTAGCCGTCAGTCAGCATAAGCTCCCACAGGCAAAACAGCGGACCGGTATTGCAGGCACCTTATGATGCTGAAACCAGTTACGCTCCATGTATCTAGCCCTGAGCCAGTAGTTCCCGCAGGTCGATGATCGCAGCATTGGCGCGACTGATATAGGACACCATGGTCAGGGAATGGTTGGCGAGCAAACCAAAGCCACTGCCGTTAAGGATGATTGGACTCCACAGGGAATTTTGCGTCGCCTCTAGTTCGCGGATGATCTGGCGGAGACTGACCTGTGCATTCTTCTTCTGCAGCACGTCGGCGAAGTCGACTTCAATCGCTTTTAGAAAATGCACCAACGCCCAGGTTGTGCCTCGCGCCTCGTAGAACACATCATCGAGTTCGAGCCAGGGCGTTTTGGTAACGGTCTCGGCAGGCGACGGCGTCGCCTGCCGAGCGGCACTGTCACCGGCCAGGTCGGTATTGAGACGTTTTTGCCCAACGCTGGCACCAAGGCGCTGCGACAGGCTGCCGAGCCTGGCCTCGACCGTACTTAACCAGTAGCGCAGGTTGTCGGCACGCGCGTAGAACTGTGCGTTGTACTCGTCTTCATCGACCAGGCGCGCCAGGTAGCCGCGCAGGAATTTACGCCCCTCCCGGTATTCCGCCTCAGTCGCCGGCAGCGCCCAGCTCTGGTGATCAAAATTAAACCGGGGCTCTGCCAGAGCCAGATCCCTGTCCTCTGTGGACTGAGACTGAGAGCGGGCGAAGGATTCACGCAAGGCCTTAGCCAGATCGCGAACCTGCACAACGACACCGTATTCCCAGCTCGGAATATTGTCGAGGAGGACGCCCGGGGGAAGAATGTCATTACTCAGATAGCCCCCGGGTTTTTCCAGCAGAGTGTCAACCACTTGAATCAATGTTGCGGTTGTCATCGCGCCGACAGCCTCGGGTGCGGGGTTAGGGGGCAGGGTGATATCGGGTTCCCGGCTCCAGTACCAGCCAAATATCACACTTAGAAAAAGAGCGGCCAGGAGCAAACGAAGCAACCAGCGCCTGACCGGATGATCTTCCGCGTCAGCACTACCACCGTAACCACTTACCCGACGCCTCGAGCTGGTGATGCGGTTTTTCCAATCCTGAATTGCCATTGCCTGTTTCCCCTTTGCGGGTCGAGAAGTCGCTACCGAAGCGCGCAAATTTTCAGCGTCATTCTCATGGGTTATTATGCCGATCGCACGCATAATAGCGGAAAACCAATTGATATTCTGCGTGTCCAACTGTCAGTTTGCTTCATTGGGCGCAGTAACAGCTGCAACCCCGTATTGTTACCAGAGTCGACGAGATTGAAGATGAGGTCGAATATCTTTCGCGCCATTCTGATTGCGCTGCTGACGCTGCCAGCGGCCATTTGGCATGCGCCCGTAACCGCGGTGTCTCTTTCTGACAACGATAGCAAAACGCCCTCGACCGGAGCGGCGGCAGATACCCTGCTACTCGATAACACGAGCACTTTCCTGCCCGTCGAACAGGCTTTTCGGGTCGACCCGCAAGTCACACAGAATAAAGTCACTCTCGACTGGCAAATGGCGCCAGGTTACTACCTCTACCGGCATATGTTTGCCTTTAGCGTACAGCGCGGCACTTCCAGTGTGCCGCTGGCAAACCCCCAATTCGAGGCCGGCCAGTTTATTTACGACGAATACTATGGGCGCGAACTCGAGGTATTTTACCGACAGACCCGCGTCGCGGCGACGCTGCCGGATACGCCTGAGGTTATTCACCTACTGGTAAGCTCCCAGGGATGCGCCGATGCCGGACTTTGTTATCCACCGCGCACACAAATATTCGAGATCGACCGGTCCACGGGCGCGGCCACCGAGATCACCGCCACGACTCCAGCCAACATCGGCACACTCGAACCCGATGCTCCCCAGATCAACAGCAATGTCGCACTTATGCTGCTCTTTGCAACGCTGGGCGGCGCCATCCTCAACCTGATGCCCTGCGTGTTTCCCGTGCTTTCGATCAAAGCACTGAACCT
>DJFY01000040.1:7030-26356 GCA_002431545.1 Cellvibrionales bacterium UBA5860
CCGGCATCATGATCGCACTAAGAAGCGCCGGCCAGGCTGTTGGTTGGGGCTTTCAGCTTCAATCCCCAGCGGTTATCACCTTTCTGGCGTGTTTGTTTTTTGTTATCGCACAGATGTTTGCCGGGCAACTCACTATCGGTACGCGTTGGATGGGCCTGGGCCAGCACCTGACGGAAGGCACCAGCATGCTCAGTTCATTCACAACGGGCATCCTGGCAACGGTTGTCGCCAGTCCCTGTACCGCACCTTTTATGGGTACCGCTATCGGGGTTGCCTTGACACAATCACCCCAGGTCAGCCTGGCCATATTTGCCGCGGTGGGACTGGGTATGGCGCTGCCTTTTCTGCTGCTAACCTGGATACCCGGCCTGTTGCAGCTGATGCCACGGCCCGGCCCCTGGATGCAAACTTTTAGTCAGGTTCTCGCCTTTCCCTTGTACGGCAGCGTCCTCTGGCTCTTGTGGGTACTGGGCCGGCAAACCGACATCGACCACGTCATCGCCGTTGCCTCGGGCCTGCTGCTGCTGGCATTCGCCCTTTGGCTGTTACGTCGGACCCAGGGTATCTCGGGTCGTGCCTGCGCACTGATCGTTGCAGGCTGTGCCCTGGCGATCGTCGTTGTCTCCGCCAAGCCTATCAACACCAGGCCGGCATCGTGGCAACACTACAGCGAAGCCAAACTGGAGGCCTTACGCACTGCCGGGGAACCGGTGTTCATCAACCTGACGGCGGCCTGGTGTATCACCTGTCTGGCCAATGAAAAAATCGCTTTGGACTCACCTGAATTCCATCAGTTGCTCGTCGAACAGGGAATCACTTACCTCAAAGGTGACTGGACCAACGCAGACGCCGAGATTACCCGACTATTGAATCACCACAACAGGAACGGCGTGCCACTGTACCTGTATTACGGCCGCGAAGGCGCGCCGGTGAAGGTTCTGCCGCAGTTACTTACCCCCGGTATCGTGTCCGCCGCACTGAAGGATGGTTAAACCAGGCAATATACTGGCGCCACCCTGCTGGTATATTGAGCAGAAATGAGCTCAACGTCGCTAAAATAGCGTTAAAACTGGACAATCTCGCCCACCTTCGGCACACTCTCCCCGTCTTGCCAAGGTCGCGACCTTCAGAAGGGGAATATGGCTACCATCCTCGTGCTTCACGGACCAAACCTGAATCTGCTCGGCACGCGGGAACCCGGCATCTACGGCGCGCGCAACCTGGGAGACGTGGACAGGAAACTCAATGAGCTTTGCCGTCAGGCCGGGCACCATTTTTTGTCGCTACAAAGTAACGCCGAATACGAGCTGGTGGAACGGGTTCAGGAAGCCTCTGCCGAGGGCGTACAGTTTATTATCCTCAACCCGGCGGCGTTCACTCACACGAGCATCGCCCTGCGCGACGCCTTGCTCGCCGTTGCAATACCTTTTATCGAAGTGCATGTTTCCAACGTGCACGCCCGCGAAGCCTTTCGGCAAAACTCCTATTTTAGTGATATTGCCGTCGGCACGATCACAGGTCTGGGCACCCTTGGCTACGAGTTGGCCTTGACCGCCGCCTTTGAAAAGCTCTCACAATCGTCTTCTTAACTCCAGTATCTGAAACGGGAAAGCTTGCATGGATATACGTAAAGTCAAAAAACTAATCGAGCTGTTGGAGGAATCCGATATCGGCGAACTCGAGATCAAAGAGGGTGAAGAATCCGTGCGTATCACCCGTGCCACACCTTCAGTGCAAGCTGTTGTACAACCGGCGATGGCGCCTGCTGTCGCCCCCCCTCCGATGCCGGTGCCGAGCGAAACAGCAAGCGCCCCGGCGGCGGAGGCGGATAAGGCCGGCGAGCCGACTGGGCATATCATCCGCTCGCCCATGGTCGGTACTTTTTACCGGGCCCCCGCTCCGGGCGCTCCACCCTTTGTTGAACCAGGCCAATCTGTCAACGCCGGTGACGTCCTGTGTATTGTCGAAGCCATGAAAATGATGAACCAGATCGAGGCCGACAAGTCGGGCACTGTCGGCGAAGTTCTCGTTGGCGACGGAGAGCCCGTAGAGTTCGACCAGCCCATGATCACCATCGTTTAAACTAATCGCCAGGGCATTCCTAGACCATGTTAGACAAAGTACTGATTGCCAACCGCGGCGAGATAGGTTTACGGATTTTACGCGCCTGCCGTGAACTCGGCATAAAAACCGTCGCCGTACACTCCAAGGTCGACGCCGATCTGAAACATGTTCGTCTGGCCGACGAAACCGTGTGCATTGGACCCAATCCGCCCAACGAAAGCTACCTCAACATTCCCGCCATCATCAGTGCGATGGAAGTGACTGACTCGGTCGCCGTGCATCCGGGCTACGGTTTTCTCGCCGAAAACGCGGACTTCGCGGAACAGGTCGAACGCAGCGGCTTTATTTTTATCGGTCCCAAGGCAGACGTGATTCGATTGATGGGAGACAAAGTCTCGGCCATTGAGGCCATGCGCAAGGCGGGCGTACCGACAGTGCCGGGATCCAATGGTGCCCTGGGTGACGACAGCAAAAAAAATACGGCTATTGCCAACGAAATCGGCTTCCCCGTGATCATCAAGGCGGCGGCCGGCGGCGGCGGGCGCGGCATGCGCGTGGTGCATACGGAGGCCAGTCTGCTCAACGCGATTTCGGTGACCCGCGCCGAGGCCAAGGCGGCCTTTGGCGACGATACGGTATATATGGAGAAGTTTCTGGAAACACCGCGCCACGTGGAAATCCAGATCCTCGCGGATAACCATGGCAATGTAATCCATCTGGGGGACCGGGACTGCTCGCTACAGCGCCGGCACCAGAAAGTGCTCGAAGAGGCCCCCGCGCCCGATGTCGATGCGACGGCACGGCAACAGACGCTGGCTGCCTGTGTCCAGGCTTGTAAGGACATCGGCTATTCCGGCGCGGGCACTTTTGAATTTCTTTACGAAAACGGCAGTTACTACTTTATCGAGATGAACACTCGCGTGCAGGTGGAACACCCCGTCACCGAGATGATAACCGGAGTCGATATCGTTAAAGAACAGCTGCGCATCGCCAGCGGTGAACAGCTGAGCTTCAAACAGGACGACATTATTTTTCGCGGACACGCCTTTGAGTGTCGCATCAATGCCGAAGACTCCAAGACGTTCATGCCAAGTCCGGGCAAGGTCACTACGTTTCACCCACCCGGAGGCAACGGCGTGCGCGTCGACTCCCATTTGTACTGCGGCTACAGCATTCCGCCAAACTACGATTCGTTAATCGCGAAAATCATTACATACGGCAAAGATCGCGACTCGGCACTGGCACGTATGCGTACCGCGCTGGACGAGCTGTACATTCTGGGTATAAAAACCAACACTGACCTGCAACGCAGTCTGGTCACAGACGCTGCATTTCAAAAAGGGGGTGTCAACATCCACTATCTGGAAAAGAAACTGGGCCTGTAATCGAATGCAGGTCCTTCCGGAATGAATTGGCTGCAGGCTCACATACCGGTCGAACAGGATAAAGCCGACGCCCTCGAGCTGCTGCTGCTGGCGTCCGGCGCACTATCGGTGACCGTGACCAACCTGGGTAGTGCACCGGTACTGGAACCCGGACCCGACGAAACACCACTCTGGTCCTCCGTTTGTGTCACCGGCCTTTTCGAAGATCGTGTCGATCGCGCGGCCCTACAATACGACATCGAAGGACGCTTTCACCCCGCTCCGGAAATTCACTGGGAAAACCTCCAGGATCAGGCTTGGGAACGCTGCTGGATCGAGCGCTTCCAACCGCTACGCTGCGGACATAAACTCTGGATTTGCCCCTCCTGGAGTGAACCACCGGAACCGAACGCAATAAACTTGATGCTCGATCCCGGCCTCGCCTTCGGCTCGGGCGGCCACGCCACCACCGCGCTTTGCCTCGAATGGCTGGACGGCAGGGATCTCGGTGACAAAATAGTGATCGACTACGGCTGCGGCTCCGGTATTCTGGCCATCGCTGCGTTATTATTGGGCGCTCGGCACGCTATCGCTGTCGATATCGATCCGCAAGCACTGGCCGCAACGCGCGAAAATGCTCGCCGCAACGGCATCGACGATAGCCGCCTGCAGGTGACCACACCGACCGCGACACTGCCGGGTGCCGACGTGCTGGTTGCCAATATTCTGGCAGAGCCATTGATCGAACTTGCCGCAACCCTGGCATCGGCGGTAAAACCAGGCGGTGAGCTATGCCTTTCCGGCATGTTGAATCCGCAAGCGGAGCAGGTCCGCAACGCATTTAAACTCTGGTTCAGCGATATGACCGTCGCTCACCGCGACGAATGGACTCGTATTAGTGGAACAAAAAAAAGTACATTTTCCTGCGGACGATGACGAGCCGTCAGATCTGAAGCCACCGACGCCTTCCGCGGCCCGGGCCGCAGCGCCGCGCAGAGTGATCGTCACCCGCTGCCCCCAGTGTAAAGTCACTTTTTTTGCCACCGCTGCCCAATTGAAAGCGGCGAGTGGTGCAGTACGTTGCGGCGTTTGCCAGCACATTTTCGATGCCCTGGAACACGAAGAAAAAACGCCTGAAAAAGATTCGAACACCGCAACGGGGGCGCAACCGCTTGACGCGAGTCAAAGTGTGTCTTTGCCTGCCAAGGCTCAGGTGTCGCCTACCGGAGAACTGCCGAGCCCCGGCTTGTCGGACAACAAGAGTACAGCTGTCGGCAACCCGCTCCATGTGGATGCCGACATCAACCCGCTACCCGAGCTACTGACCGCGCGATTCGGTAAGAAAAAAATATCCACCCTTTACAGTGCGCCGGTGTTCACCCGCAGTCTGGTTGCTGTCGGTATATTGTGTCTGGCACTGCAATTCGTGTTTACCTTTTCGAAACAATGGGGTCAGCAACCTCACCTGCGTTCGGTCATCGTTCCTGTATGCTCGGTAATCGGCTGCCAGATCGGCGAGTTGCAGAACATCGCCCTGATCACGAGTGAATCTCTTTCAGTGAGCGCCCACGGCAGTTTTCAGGACGTGCTTTCGATCAGGCTAATGCTGACCAACCACGCAGCCTTCGCGCAACCCTTTCCAAAACTCCTGCTGCGCTTCACCGATACCGCCGGCAACAGTGTGGCACAACGCCTGTTCGAACCAAAAGAGTACCTGGCAGCAAAATTCACCAACCACAATCGCTTTCCCGCCCGCCAGGCGGTGCGCGTACAATTCGATATTATGGACCCTGGCGAAGCCGCGGTGTCTTACACCCTCGATATAAGAAAATAGTACTTCCCGTCCCCGGCCCCTTCAATTAACACCTTGCCCCAAGTATGATGCGCGGCCCATTGTCGCGATCACGCCTAAGCCCTGATCACCAACGCGGAAGCCCGGCGCATTGATTCAAATCGGCAAACACATATTGCAAAGCCGCGTCGTCCTGGCACCCATGGCCGGACTGACCGACGCGCCCTTTCGAAGCATTTGCCGCGGCTATGGGGCCGCGGCGGCAACAGCGGAGATGCTCACCGCGAACTGGCAGTTATGGGACTCAGCGAAATCTCGCGCGCGCTTGCCGAGTACGTCCTGGCCAGAACCACGCACGGTACAAATTGCCGGCGCTGACCCAAACCAGTTGGCCGATGCCGCGTCGCGTTGTGTCGATGCCGGCGCTCAGATCGTCGATATCAACATGGGTTGTCCGGCAAAAAAAGTTTGCAAAAAGGCCGCTGGATCCGCATTACTATCCGACGCAAAACTCGTTGCGAAAATCCTCACCGCGGTGGCGCGCCGCGTACCCGTCCCGGTCACTCTGAAAATGCGCACCGGCAGCGACCCCACACACCGCAACGCAGTGCATATCGCCTCCATAGCAGAAGATGCCGGCGTGCAGGCCCTGGCCATTCACGGACGCACCAGAGCCTGTAAATTCAGGGGTCAGGCGGAATTCGACACCATAGCGTCTGTAGTCGATCGCGTGAGCATACCGGTTTTTGCCAACGGTGATATAGACTCGCCCCTTTATGCAAAAACTGTTTTGAAATCTACGGGGGCTGCTGGCATCATGATTGGCCGCGGAGCGATGGGCCAACCCTGGATATTTCGTCAGACCAATCGATTACTGGCAACCGGGGCTACGCCAGAAATACCTTCGGCTATGGAAATACGTCGTTGTATTTCCACTCACATGGCCGCAATACAGTCGTTTTATGGGGAAGAGAACGCGCCGCGCTTTTGCAGAAAGCATGTAGTCGCCTATTTCGCAAGGCTAGGTTTTTCAAAAAGCGTACAAAGGACCTTTAATTTGTTACCCAGCACAATTACTCAGGAAGAATATATTAGTGAGTGCCTGGCAGCGCTAAATAACAATAATCGGAGCGAAGCCGCATGAACTCTAAAACCACTTTTACTTTTGAAGAAAGCGAAGATTTCCACACCGAGGTGCAGACCCTGCCCCGCCACTCCTTGCGACGTTGCGTCGAAATCGCCATGGAGGATTATTTCGCCGATCTCGGTGGGCACAGCTGCGCCGACGTCTACAATATGGTAATGCAGGAAGTCGAAGCCCCGCTGTTCGCAGCAGTGATGAAATACACGCGCGACAACCAGACCAAAGCCGCTGAAATTCTGAGCATCAGTCGCGGCACACTTCGCAAAAAACTTCGACAGTACGATCTGCTATAACCCACTTTACAAGGTATTAACATCGTGAACGAACGCGTGCGTATTCGGCGGGCGCTGCTCAGCGTGTCAGATAAAACGGGCATCGTGGAATTTGCCGGGAAACTGATCGAAGCTGGCGTCGAAATTCTGTCGACCGGCGGCACTTTCAAACTGCTTCAGGAAAACTCGGTGCCGGTCATCGAGGTGTCCGACTATACCGGCTTTCCGGAAATGATGGACGGGCGCGTCAAAACGCTGCATCCCAAGGTTCACGGTGGCATCCTGGGACGACGCGGACAGGACGACAACGCCATGGCCGAACATGGCATCAACCCGATCGACATGGTCGTGGTTAACCTTTACCCCTTCCAGCAAACCGTTGCCGCACCGGACTGCACACTCGCGAATGCGATAGAAAATATCGACATCGGCGGCCCCACCATGGTGCGTGCCGCCGCCAAGAACCACCGTTATGTAGCCGTCGTGGTGCGCCCCGATCAGTACGACACCATCGCAGAAGAACTCTCGCAAAACGACGGCTGCCTGAACGCCGATACCCGCTTTGATCTGGCGGTTGCCGCTTTTGAACACACCGCGGCCTACGATGGCGCAATCGCCAACTATCTCGGCACCAAGCTCGAGGAAAACGACGAAGCGGGAACTACCGGTATACTACCCCGCACCTGGAATATGCAGTTTAAAAAGAGCCTGGTCATGCGTTATGGCGAAAACCCGCATCAACGGGCCGCCTTTTATACCGAAGACAACCCCGAATCCGGCTCTATTGCCACTGCCAAACAACTGCAAGGTAAAACCCTCTCGTACAACAATATCGCCGACACAGACGCCGCTCTCGAGTGCGTTAAACAGTTCTCCGAAACCGCCTGCGTCATCGTCAAACACGCCAATCCCTGCGGCGTCGCGCTCGCAGAGAATCTGCTTGAAGCCTATGAAATGGCCTATTTGACCGATCCCGAATCAGCTTTTGGCGGCATTATCGCTTTTAATCGGGAACTGGATGGAGAAACCACGCGCACTATTGTCGAGCGACAATTTGTAGAAGTCATTATCGCGCCCAGCGTAAGCCAGGAAGCAATAGAAGCTGCCAGCAGCAAAAAAAATGTTCGCCTGCTGGCAAGCGGAACGTGGCCAGCGCAGCAAAGCCGCCGCTGGGACTACAAAAAGGTCGCGGGGGGGTTGCTGGTACAGGAGCAGGATATCGCCATGTGCGACCGCCAGCAGCTAAAAGTCGTCAGCAAACGCCCTCCCTCGGAGGCGGAGACCGACGATCTGCTGTTCGCCTGGCGCGTCGCCAAATTTGTTAAATCCAACGCCATCGTCTACGCCCGGGGGTGCCAGACTGTCGGCGTAGGCGCAGGCCAGATGAGTCGCGTCAATTCCGCCCGCATCGCCGCTATCAAGGCCGAGCACGCCGGTCTCCAAGTAAAGGGCTCCGTCATGGCCTCCGACGCCTTCTTTCCTTTTCGAGACGGCATCGATAACGCTGCCGAAGCCGGTATCAGAGCCGTGATTCAACCCGGCGGTTCTATTCGCGACGAAGAGGTCATCGCTGCCGCCGACGAGAATGATATGGCGATGGTCTTTACCGGCACGCGACACTTCCGCCACTGAAACACCCATTGCTGCATTCCGCCAAACCCTGCCTGGCGATCCACCGGGTTTTGTTTGGCGCTTTCTGTCAGGGCCTTTTTATCGCGACGCTTTGCGCCGCGAACTTTCGGCTAAAATTATACGTGCGGCGATCAACCTGCCGCACCGGATAACTTCGACAGCGAGTGACGGCTGCGGCCCGCCGCGACAAATGTAGACTCGCTTAATAAACATAATGACTTATTCCAGGCTCGCCTGGTAAGCGCGGGGAACAACAAAATGAAAATCGATGGCAGCTTCAGTTTTGGCGATCAACTGGATGATATAGACGATATCAAAGCGCGTTATCGGGAGTTCGAGCAGCTCGGTTTCGACGGCGTCGTCACCGCTGAAATTCAGAATGATCCTTTCCTCATCGTCGGCATGGGCGCGAATGCAACATCTAATGTCGAGCTACGCACGGGCATCGCGGTCGCCTTCGCACGCAGCCCAATGACAACGGCCTACTCCGCGCACGACCTCAATGCATTTTCCCGCGGGCGTTTTACCCTGGGCCTCGGCTCCCAGATCCAGGCCCATATCACCAAGCGATTCGGCATGCCCTGGCACGGCCCGGCCCGGCAGATGTCGGAATTTATACGCGCCCTGCACGCCATATGGGATAACTGGTATGACCGGGCAGCACTGAATTTTCGCGGAGAGTACTACCGTCACACATTGATGACACCGGATTTCACGCCAAAGAATATACAGTACGGTCGCCCCAAGGTAGTGATGGCTGCGGTCGGACCCTTGATGATCAAAACCTCGGCCGAAGTTGCCGACGGCATTATCGTGCACACCTTTGGCACGCAAAAGTATCTCGAGGAGGAAATTCTTCCCAGAATAGAAACGACGTTGACCGAAAATGGCCGCGCCCGGCGCGATTTCGAAATCTCCTTTCCACCTTTCGTGGTAACCGGCGATACCGAAGAAGCCTTCGAAGCTGCCAAAACCCAGGTCCGTTATCGCCTGTCATTTTATGCGTCGACGCCAGCTTACAAACCGGTGCTGGCCTGTCACGATTGGCAGGACTTGCAACCAAAACTCAATCAATTGTCGAAGAATAACGGCTGGGAAAAAATGCCTGCCCTGATTGATGACGAGATGCTGGAAACCTTTGCTGTCGTTGGCGAACCTCTGGATGTCGCGAAAAAAATCAAAACCCGCTACGGTCGTCTGGTGGATCGAATCACGCTGGAGAATCATCTCCCCGAATCACTCCTGAGTCAGCAAATGGCAATCATTCGCGGCTGAGTGTTAACTATTAACGTCTCACTCGAGATCACGTGGTTACTTTCTCGGGAATAAACAGATGAATACAAATAGAACTATTTCGGAGGCGTTAGTGCACTAGCAGCTTCACCTCGAACCATGAAAAAAGCCAGCTTTTCTGCTGGCTTTTTTCTGTTTAAAACACCGTGAAAATACTACATGGCACCGTGGCGAAGTAGTTTACCGGAGTAGTTGTGAGTTTCCTCATCGTGGTCGATAGTGACCTCTCCGTTTACCAAAATATAGTCGTAACCCTTGGCACGCTGGATACGACGCCATTCGCCTGCCGGCATGTCATGGACTATCTCGCCGTCCAGGATCTCCAGGTTCTCGTAGTCATAAACCACGATGTCGGCTGGCGCGCCTTCGACCAACGTGCCGCGATTCTTAAACCCGGCCAGCGCTGCCGGCAAGGCACTGAGCCGCCAATGCACTTCTTCAAGAGTCAACATATTGTGCTCGCGCACATATTTGGCAATGGCTTCCGTCGGGAAGCGACCGGCGGTGAGGAAACGGGTATGGGCTCCGCCATCGGAAACGCCAAAAGTGACATAAGGATCGTCGATGATTTCCTTCATGTACTCTAGGTTGCCGGCATTGGGCAACATGGCGAAGAACTCGGCCTTCAGGTTTGTGCCGACGGCAATATCCAGCATCGCATCAACAGGATCGACGCCCATCTTCTCCGCGATCAAGCTGACCTTGTGATCCTTGTACTCGGTGAAGTTGTCCGAGTTTGGCCGTACCAGCACCACTTCCTCGATAGGACCGGTAGCAGAAAAACCCGGCGGATCATTTTTCAGCCGCTCGCGTAATTCCGGGTCGGCCATTTTGCGCATCTTATCTTCGTGACTGCCGGTCGTCGCTTCGCGCCAGGAATCGGAGTCATCCCACAGGTTCCACTCGTCCAACGCGAAGGTAAATCCGCAGTCCGTGGTAAGGCCCTGGCCATAAACCTTGTTACCACGTCCATGGCACTCGCTCAGCCACTTCAGTGTATCCCGGTGCACGCTGGGATCGTCAGCCACCGCCTGCACCACGTTGTAAAGCAGGGGTCGGCCACTCACCTCCGCCAACTCCTCCATATGGGCACGGTCCTTCTCCGGATCGTTACCGCTAAGCATAGTGACCTGCATAAAACCTTCATTACGCTTGGCCAGCACCCGCGCCAGCGCAATCGCAGTTTCATCGTGCATAACATCTGTCGGCATGGGTGACCCGTCAAAGTCGCGCTGCACATCGGCGCCACAGCCTGGCAGCAGGCGCTGGGCCGACCAGCCGCAGCCACCTGCGTCCATGGATTCCTCCAGCATGGCACAGAGTCGCGCTTCCTCTTCCGGTGTCGGTTTGTCTCCAGCTTTGGCACGATCAAAACCAAGAACTTCGATCAACATGGGAACCAACGGCACATAGGGAAGAATATTGATGGCCTTGGGTGCCCGTTCAACACTGTCGAGATATTCGGGAAAAGTAACCCAGTCCCAGGGCATGCCTTCTTTCATAGAGTCAAAGGGGATGGCTTCGATGCGCGTCATGGATAACATGGAGCGCTCGCGCGATTCCGGTTGACACGGCGCGAACCCGAAGCCGCAGTTACCTATCACTACCGAGGTGATGCCGTGCCAACTCGACAGCGAGCAATAAGGGTCCCAGAACAATTGCGCATCGTAATGGGTATGCAGGTCGATAAACCCTGGGCAGACATGCTTGCCTTCGGCATCAATGACCTTGTCGGCATCGGACGCGTCCAGCCGGCCGATCTTGGCGATAACACCGTCTTTAATACCGATATCGCCTTTGTAGCGCGGTATTCGCGTGCCATCAAAAATGATGCCGCCTTTGATAATAGTATCGTAAGTTGCCATTTCTCATCTCCTGTATCAGTAAAGAGGGCATTACCCCAAAAAATCGATTCAGTGACGGCGGGCACGAGCTTTGCGCTGGCTTATTTTGGCCTTCGCAGCGTTATTGTTACCACGCCTGCCACATATATTTTTGCCGTTTCGTGCGGCTATTATCTTGTCTCGACCGCAGCTGTCTAATCTTGTTAATCCCGAGACTACTTTCACCATCGCCTTGCGCCGGCGACGGTACACCAGACCACTTACCGGGCGTTTTTGTTAGCTTGCTCGCCTCCTAAGGTAACCGCGAGAGGCCGCAAGTTGTAACGTGGCCGCTCCCCGGGGGACATCAGCTATCACCTGGTTATTTTTAATTTCTCATGATGCCGTGTTTATTAAAGGTAATGCTTTAACACAACGCATACAAGGATTGGAATGGCAGTAAACAATCAGTTTTTTATAACCAACTCGAACCCGTAGACTAATCTAAAGGCTGACAAGCGGTGAGTATGATCTGCCAATAGTAGGTTTGATCTATCTGGAGTCGGCTAGAACGCCCGCTTTACGGTACCGGAATCAAGCCCCTGTAGCGGGCCCAGCGGTTTTTTTCGAATCTCCTCACCACTGATATAAGGCTCGCCACTCCACAACTTGTAAACGACGATGCCGTCATTAATGACGATCAAAGCGTTAAAGGACCACCCGGAGCGCAGCGTGCGACGCTTTATCGTCATCCAGTCGAGCGCCACATTGCCTACACGCTTGCGCTTGTGCCTTGATGGGTGCGCCTCGTAGGCGATGCACTTGACGCGGGAGTTGATGCACAGACCGATTCCCGGGTCGAGATCATTGAGCGTAATACCATCGTTGGGCATGAACCGCTGAATGATATCGAGATAGGAAAGAATGCGAATATTCGGTTGCGTGTAAGGATCAAAGCCGAGTGCCTTCAGCTCTTCCAGCGTTGTCTCGTAGGGTTTGATCTTCTCATAGTCGGCAAAAGCCTGTTGAAAGGAATCCCAGCGGGACCGGGTATTGTCTTCTTCCCGGGGCAGTGGATTACCGCAGCCACCGAGAGTCGACAACAACCACAGTACTAGCAAAGGCCCGAGCACCCGCCGACAACTATCCAAACGCAAGAAAATACGTTTACGACAGCGCGGTCCGGGTTTTATCGGCAAAAGGACAATCTCACAGGTTGGGCTTCACAGATAGCGAACATAGCAGCCCTAAAGATTAAGCGGCCACCCCATAGGCTTTTGCCGCCTGCAACAGCGCCAGACGATCGGTCGGTTCTATGGCGACGATCTCGCATCCGGTAGTTTGTTGTTTGGGCTTGTCGGAATCGGGCCTCTGCCAGGCAACTCGAACACCGACATCAACGGCGACGTCGCCGCGCGTCGGGTGGGGAAAACGAATACTCAGAATACGTCGCGACCGCGGTGGCAGTGCGCCGTTGGCATACATCATAAACCCGTTTGTCGATATATTGCCGACGTAGCCAATATCCGTGCTCGTGGCCAGGTCGCGCACCTTGGCCAGCGCCAGGAAAGTCGTTCGCGGAGCTCTTTTGACGTTGGGCAAAGCTGCGGTCTGCGTATAAGTTAGATTGGACAGATAATAACCAAGGGCAACGGGGGAGCCAAGTTTTTTCCCGCGACGACAGATACATTACACATTTTCCCGCCGCGTTTTCCCGACAGTCATCGTTCGGTACATGCTTCAGAGATCGCACGGCGGGAGGTGGCCGCAACGCGAGCGGTGGTCAAGCAGGACACCACAACCAACGTGATCAGCATACCTACCCAGAATCCCTCTACACCGCGCGGACTGCCCAAATGCGGCGTCAGTGCCAGTGTGTAGGAGAGCGGAAACCCGATCAACCAATATCCGGTCACCGCCAGCACGACGGTGATGCGGGTGTCTTTATAACTGCGCAAGGCGCCGTTCCCGGCGACGTTGATCGCATCGAAGACGCGAAACCCTGCGGCATAAACCAGCAGGTGTGCAGCCAACTCACGCACCGCCGGATCAGGCGAAAACAGCCTGGCAATCTCATGTCGAAAGACCACTACCAAGGCGGCTTGTACCAGGGCGATGGCCGCAGTCAAGGCGATGCCAGAAAAACACATCCGCCGGGCCAGTATCGGCTGCTGACGACCCAGTTCATGTGCGCTCAGCACTGAGATCGCCTGTGATATCCCCAGAGGCACGACAAACATGGCCCAGTCAAAAGAAATCGCCACCGAGTGCCCGCTGACAACGATAGCACCGAGATGGGCGACGAACAGCGGAATCAGTAAAAAATAGCCGCCCTCAGCAAGTATCGCGCCACCAATGGGCAAGCCGACGCGCAAGGTTTCTTTACAGACCGATAAATCAAACCGCTTGAACGGCACCAACAAGCTTAAGCCGCTAAGCAACTGTGAATATCTTGCGTAACACCACTGGCTCAGGACGATAAACGTCGAAACGCCGAGTGTGGCCCACCCACAACCCGCGCCCCCCATCGCGGGCAGATGCCACTTACCAAGGACCAGAGCAAAGTCCAGCGGAATATTGATCAGAAACCCCGCCACATTAAATACCATCGCGGCACGAGCCTGGCCAACACTTTCAAAAGTCGTGCGAATCGCAATCAGAAAGGGAAGTAAAAAAGCGGTACCCGCCATAGGCAGAAGATAGCCCCTCGTCGCCGCGGCAACGGCGGCATCGATATCCAGAACCGGAACAAACCAAAAACCGACACCAATAAATACAGCGCCGACCAAGCCCAGAGGCAGGCTCAGCCACAGGCAATTTTGAAACTGTCGGCGCAGGGCCTCGACTCGACCGGCACCATAATGCTGACCAACGAGAGGTCCGTTAGCCAGCACGATGCCGATAACGAGCATGATCGACAGGTTGAATATCGTACTGCCAAGGGATACGGCAGCAAGTTCATTGGTACCCGCCCAGCCAGAGACGATGATGTCGGTGACACTCATACCCACGATCGCCAGTTGGCCGACCGTGATGGGCAAGGCCAAGCGGACGAGTTGTCCCAAGCCCCGACGAAAAGCCGGCGGGTTCGAAGATTCTGCGTGCAAGAGACATCCAGTGGGAAAAACCGCGATTTTCCCGGATTTTATCCAGCATCACTAGCCCGGGATAAGACCACTGAGACCGTCTCGCCCTGCACGGCCCGCCCCACACACAGCGGCAAGTTGGGCTAATGGAATTATTTTCGCGCCGACGCCTCTAAAGCGAAACCGCGAAACCGGCATGGATTCCGGAAAAACAATAGCAACAATGGCGAACTCATATGAATTCACTGATCAGCGCATACCAGACTTTCCATCGCGGTATATTTGACCGCCTGGAAAAGCTCGACGGTCTGCCTCCACTTTTATTCCGCTTGTACCTGGCTCCTATCATGATCGCAGCCGGCCTGCACAAGTTTCACAATTTCGACGATATGGTGAACTGGTTTGGCAGCGACTGGGGGCTGGGTTTGCCGGCGCCGACGGTCATGGTATTCCTCGCCGCATTCGCGGAGCTTATTGGCGGCATTGCCTTGCTGGTCGGTCTCGCTGTGCGCTGGTTTTCTATCGCGCTTATCATCGCTATGGTCGTCGCCATGGCGACCGTACACTGGGAACACGGGTGGTTCGCAATAGCGCCCAGTGACCCCTCCACAAGTACCGCAAAAGTACTCGCAGACACGGGCGTTGAAGCGGCCAAACAAAGCCTCGAAAACAGTGCGGAAGTAGGAAAACGGCTGGATGCTGCAAGAGGTATCCTGCGCGAACACGGCAACTACGGGTGGCTTACTGAAAAGGGCAGCTTCGTTGTACTGAATAACGGTATCGAGTTCGCAGCCACCTACACACTCATGCTCCTTAGTCTCTTGTTCACCGGTGGCGGCCGTTATTTCAGCCTGGATTACTGGCTAAAGCGACTGTTCTAATTTGTCAAACGCGCCAGGCGGCCCGAGCTCTACGCACTCTACCCTCCTCCCCACAGGCAGGCTCGACAAGCGACGCTGTGCTACAATCCGCCCTTTTTTGTTCCGGGCAGCTTCCCGGTTAAGTGGTCTTCGGGAAAATTCATGGGCGAAGAGTTAAACAACGACGTAGAGAAACACACACAAAACCCGCGCGCGCGTCGCCGGCGGCGCGGTGGTCGGGGCCGGCGTGGCAATGGCAATGGCAACGCCGCCGACTGGACTCCGAGCATGTTCCAGGTTGAGGCGGTGGCCGGGAAGCACCGTTTTCACGATCTCGGACTGCCGGACACACTGCTCCATGCCATCGCAGACTTGAAATTCGAATATTGCTCGCCTATTCAGGCCCGCTCCCTGCCCTACACGTTACGTGGTAACGATGTCGTCGGCAAGGCCCAGACTGGCACCGGTAAAACCGCAGCCTTTCTCATCACGATCATTAACGATTTACTACAAAACCCGTCACCTCCGGAACGCTATGCGGGCGAAGCACGGGCACTGGTGATCGCGCCGACCCGCGAACTGGTTTTGCAAATTGCCGACGACGCGCGGCATCTGTGCAAATACACCGAACTCAACGTGCACACACTGGTCGGCGGAATGGATTACGACAAACAACGGCGACGACTCTATGACAATCACTGCGATATTTTAGTGGCGACACCCGGACGCCTGCTGGATTTCTGCGGCAGTAACGATGTATTTCTGGACCGCGTCGAAGTGCTGGTTATCGACGAGGCAGACCGCATGCTCGACATGGGATTTATCCCCCAGGTGCGGCGCATCGTCAGGCAGACACCAAAAAAAGATTATCGCCAAACGCTATTGTTTTCGGCTACTTTTACGCCTGAAGTGCTCGACCTGGCGGCGCAGTGGACGGAGGACGCCACCACGATTGAGATCGAACCCGAGCGAGTGGCTACCGACAGCGTCGAGCAAAAAATCTATATCACGGAAACCTCGCAAAAATACCGTCTGCTGGCAAACCTGCTGAGTTCGGAGGAACTCGAGAGCGCCATCGTGTTTGCCAACCGTCGCGATCAATGTCGGCGCCTGGAAGAACAACTCAGTAAGGCGGGCTTCAGTGTTGGCTTACTGTCCGGAGAAGTCCCGCAAAACAAGCGCGTGCGCACGCTCGACAATTTCAAGTCCGGCAAAATAAAAGTTCTTGTCGCAACCGATGTCGCCGGCCGCGGTATTCATATCGATGGCATCAGTCACGTGGTGAATTTCACCTTGCCGGAAGAACCGGAAGACTACGTACATCGCATCGGGCGTACCGGTAGAGCTGGAAAAACCGGCACATCAATCAGTTTTGCCTGTGAAGACGATGCCTTTTTACTCGAACCCATTGAAGAACTACTCGGCCAAAAGCTCGAGTGCGAACAGCCGCCGGCAGAACTGTTAAATTAAACACTGCTCGAATTACGACAGCTGTTAATCAAGTTCGGGCAAGCAAAATCCGGTAACCTGGAAGGCTCGGCACCCCGCAGAGGCCAAAATGAGCGCCTCTAGCCATTGGTAACAACCGCTCATCTCGCGGCGCATCGGTCGGAATGTTTTCTTCTACCGAACTACGCTGGCGCCTCAACCTCTCCAGCCGGCGCGATCTCCTCAAACCACAGCGCCGTGGCACCGGTCACCGCCGCAGGCAGCGCAAGTAAATTCAATACCGGCACAGAAGTACCCAGTAGCGCCAGCGCACCAAACCCGTAAGACAGGGGCCGGCGCGCCCTCGCCTGTGCCAGCATTTCGTCGAAGGATACCTCTCGGAGATCTGCCGGGTAGTCCAGGAACTCGACAGCCATCGACCAGGCACCCCAGAGAAAGGCCATCACCGGCACCAGTAAATTGACGACAGGCACGAAGTACAACAATACGCTCAGGAGCACCACTGCGAACACGCGGGGTAGAAAATAAACCATCTTGCGCGCTTCCCGTCGCAGCGTGCTGACCACGACCTGACGCAAGGTGGTGGCCGACAAGGGCCTGCTCTCCGCGCCAGTCGACAGGTAGGCAGCCGTGCGCTCGGCGAGTATCCCGTAAAAGGGCGCGCCCACCAGGTTCGCCAGCACGGCAAAGGTATAGCCATAAACGATAATTAGCAGGGAACCGAACAGGCCCCAGAGCAGCCAGGTTACAAAATCGAGCCACTCGGGCAACCAGCCCAGATAGTCGGACAGTACCAGCTGAAAAAAATGAACTGCCGCGCCGGTGATCAAGGCGAATATCAACACGTTGATCAGCAGGGGCAATAACACCCATGCCCTGATACCGGGCTTGGCGAGTAAACGAAAACCCTTAACAAAGTACTTGACCGGCAAAGTGCCGCCCTCCCGGCGAAAACAACATACGAAGTGTAACGGCGGAGTGTGACCGGAACTGAAATACTTATCTATTCAGGCATCCGTCGATCCGGCCCAAACGCGGTTAACCGAGATCATATCTAAACAGAGTCATATCTAACCAGGGTCACGCGGCTTTGCCAGCGTGCTAACAGAGTGCCAGAATACGCGCCGCGCAAAGACAATCTGGCCACCCCTGTTCCGGGCAAATTAGTGTCAACAGGCCCTGGACGCCAGCTCGCACAACGACGACAAGTTACTTTTATGAATAAACCGCTTTCCGGCTTACGGATTCTCGACCTGACCCATATTCTCTCTGGCCCTTTCGGCACGATGACTCTGGCCGATCTCGGCGCCGAGGTGATCAAGATCGAACCTCTCGAGGGCGAACGCACACGACGCCTGCTTGCCGATGATCCCAATCACTCGATTGACGGTATGGGCGCCTACTTTATTAATTTGAACCGAAACAAGAAAAGCGTGGCCATTGATCTGAAAGGCGACGCGGGGCGGCGCCTGTTTTACGAACTGGCTAAAAAAGCCGATATCGTATTTGATAATTTCAGTGTCGGGGTCACAACCAAGTTGAAAATTGATTATGCCCACTTGAGTACTATCAACCCCCGCATCATCACCTGCTCGGTGAGTGGCTTTGGTTCGGACGGGCCCGGGCGGCATCGCACCGCATTCGACCAGGTCGTACAGGCCTATGGGGGCAGCATGTCAGTTACCGGTGACGATGCCAAACACCCCCTGCGTGCGGGTCTGCCCATTGCCGATCTGGGCGGCAGCTTTTACGGTATGATCGGTGTTCTCACAGCCCTCTACGAACGCGAGCGCAGCGGCAAAGGCCAGCATGTGGACATTTCCATGCTCGACGGCCAGATCGCCATGTTGAGCTATATGGCAACGATGTATTTTCTCTCCGGCGAAGATCCAGAGCCCATCGGCAATTCCCACTTTGTGCACGTGCCCTACAACAGCTTTAAGACCCAGGATGGTTTTATTGTTATCGCCATTATTTTTGACCAGTTCTGGCTAGATCTGCTGGATGTGCTCGACTGCGACGAGTTGCGCCACCCGGAATTCAATCATCAACCCGGGCGACTCGCCAACAAAGCGTTGATAGAGAGCAGGATCGGCGAAATCTTTGCCACGCGAAATTCTAACTTCTGGCTGGAGCAGCTCGAGGCAAAACGTATTCCCTGCGCACCGGTAAACACCTTCAGCCAGGCCTTGAGCGACCCCCAGGTTCTACATCGCGACATGGTCGTTGAACTCGGCCACCCCAACGGCAAAAGCACTAAAGGCCCCGGCCTGCCGGTAAAATTATCGCGCACTAACGCGGCCGCATTTACGCCGGCGCCGCTGTTGGGCCAGCATACCGATGCCGTGTTATCGGAGCTGCTGGACTATAACGACGACGACCTGGCGGCACTGCGCAAAGACGGGGTAATCGGCTAGCGCGCGACTTGTCTGGCAAGCTGCACGGCAATCTTACCTGGGCGGCTCGGACCCGGCGATATTTTGCCAAATCTTATTAAACTGGGATCAAGACCGCCTCAACCGAGACCAGATCGCGACCACGACCACG
>DJFY01000132.1:0-1916 GCA_002431545.1 Cellvibrionales bacterium UBA5860
CGGGTTCGATCTTGTGATCCGTTGGCGGATGGCGAATCTGTCAGCAGGTGTCGTAGCCTTGTGGGTTTTTCTGCTGCCATTTCCAGGTGTCGGCGCACATATCGGAAAGTTGCTTTTTTGCTCGCCAGTCGAACAGACGCGTTGCCAGAGCAGTATCTGCGTAACAGGCGGCGATATCGCCACGGCGTCGAGCCACTACTTCGTGGGGAATGTTTTTGCCGGACGCTGCTTCTAATGCAGCGACCATTTCTAGTACGCTATAGCCGCGCCCGGTGCCCAGGTTAACGGCGACCGACGTCTTATGGCGATCGAGATAGCGCAGCGCAGCGATATGACCTTCCGCCAGATCGCAGACATGGATATAGTCGCGCACCCCTGTGCCATCGGGTGTGGGATAGTCATTACCGAATACGGCGAGTTTTTCCCGTCGTCCAATAGCAACCTGGCTGATGTAGGGCATCAGGTTGTTGGGAATACCTTGCGGGTCTTCTCCGATATCGCCACTCGGGTGGGCGCCCACCGGATTGAAATAACGCAATATTGCCGCATTTAAATTGGTCGTTTCGCAAAGATCGAGCAGAATATCTTCGATCATCATTTTCGAGCGTCCGTAAGGATTGGTGGGCGCACGCGGAAAGTCCTCTCGGATCGGCACACTCGCCGGGTCGCCGTATACGGTCGCGGAGGAAGAAAACACAATGTTGTGGACGCCGGCAGTCGCCATGGCTGTCAGGAGACTGAGCGTGCCGCCGACATTATTGTCGTAGTACATCAAGGGTTTTTCCACTGATTCGCCGACCGCTTTCAAGCCGGCAAAGTGCATCACGGCATCGATTTGGTGAGCCTTGAGAGTTTCAATCAAGAGACGCTCGTCCCGAATATCGCCCTCAACAAAAGTCGTCTTTCCGCCTGTTAGTTTCTCTATGCGGCGCACAACATCCGGGTGACTGTTAGACAGGTTGTCCAAAATGGTGACGTCGTAACCTGACTCCAACAGGCAAACGCAGGTGTGGGAGCCGATATAGCCGACTCCGCCGGTGACGAGGATGCTTTGGGGTTGAGATGTGTTAGTGGTCACCTTGTGGTCGTCCTTATTTAACAGTTATCGCGCCGGTGGAAAGCTTTTTCCGTGAGCTTGCCTGATTTTCTAATGTTGAGGGTATGAATCTCGTTTGGTTGACGGAGCTTGATGCTAAATAAAACCGTATTTACTCCATTGTATACAATCGACTTAACACGGCGGTGACAGCGGTTTCAACGCGCAAAATGCGTGGCCCAAGGCTGACGGGTGTAAAACCCTGTTCCTTTAATTTTTCGATTTCGTAAGGAATAAACCCGCCTTCAGGTCCTATGACAATCGTTGCAGCCGCGTTGAGCGCGACTGGTACGGGTTCGCTCCCACCGGGTTCCGCAACCAGGCGCAGGCTTTTACCGGCGAGGCTGTCCAGTTCATCTTCGACAAAAGGCTTAAAGCGGTTGCGGATTTCTATTCGCGGCAGCGTGGTTGTCCCGGCCTGTTCGAGCCCGAGCAGGATCTGTTCGCGTAAGACCTCTGGCCGGAGGTTTGGCGTTTGCCAGTAACTTTTTTCCACCTTGTAAGCGTTGATCAGGTATAGCTTGCCGACACCCAGGGTGGCAACTGTTTGCAGCACGCGTTTGAGCACTTTGGGGCGCGGCAGGGCAAGAATCAGCGTCGCTGGCAAGGGCGGCAGTGTGACTGCACAAAGGTCGAGTTCCAGAATAAGGCGGCCGTCAAGTATCTCCCGAACAGTGCCGCGGCCGATATCGCCGTCGACCAGGCCGGCTCGACATTCGTCGCCGACGGACAGTTTTAACACTTCGACCATGTGTCGATAGCGACGGCCACTTAATTCTGCGAGATTTTCGCCGATGAGATCACCGGTATCGAGGAGTAA
>DJFY01000132.1:2279-4456 GCA_002431545.1 Cellvibrionales bacterium UBA5860
GCGCAAATTGCATAGGTTTTGGGGACGTCGAGCAACTTCTGCAGTTCGGGTTCACTGGCTGCGGGTAAGGTTGTAATGGTGCCACCGTAACCAGCGTTTCGGGCGGCCAGAAGGACATTCCATACCAGCGGATAGATAGAGGCGCCGCCGATAATGCCGACACGGTTCAGGTGTTGGTCCATTGCTGCAAGCACGGCTAAATCAACCGCGAACACCAGCACCACTGCGGCCTTTTTATAGGGTTCGAGCAGCATGTCCGGCACCGGCGTTGCTTCGATTTCTGCCTGCGTCACCTTGCTGGGTACTACAGTATTCCACGGGTTTTCACCCGCCTTCATCTGAGCAATATATTTTTGTGCTGCGGGTTCAGCGAGACGCGCGATAGCGTCTCTGGTCTTGGCGTTTTTGACGATGATAACCCGCTGGCCCTGACGGTTGCCGCCGCTCGGGGCAAAGCGGGCCTGGTCGAGAATCCGGTACAGCACTGCATCCGGCAACGGCTCGTCGGTAAAATCCCGGGCTGCGAAGGTTGTGCGCATCACTTCTTCCAGTTCCATAGCAACAGGTCTCCGTCGAGTAACAGATTCAAAAAGTGTAGCGATTGCCGGGAGTGGTTGTTTTCGGTATTACTGGTCCGGCATCACAGAGCTGCCGTTGTTCTGGATTGAAAACCCGCCATCCACCATCAACGTCGCGCCATTTATATATGAAGCGCCCGGTACAACAAAGGTAAATACGCCGTGGGCGATTTCTTCAGCAAGGCCATAGCGTTTTAGGGGTACCCGGCGTCGCGCAAATTTATCCTTGTGCTCTTCGGGAATCACCTCGGTCAAGCCGGTGCGAATAGCGCCGGGGCAAATACAATTCACGGTTACGCCTTGTGTCCCCAATTCCACTGCCAGTGCCCGTGTCAGCCCGATCACACCGTGCTTGGCTGCCGTGTAGGGGCTGGCAAAGGCGCTACCGCCAACCCCTTCGGTAGAGGCGATGTTGACGATTCGGCCCTCGCCACTTTTCTGTAAGTGGGGCAGGGCAGCGCGGATAGTGCGGTGTAAGGCATTCAGGTTAATTTCGAAGCAGCGTTCCCAGACTTCTTCATAGCGTTTGCTCTGGATGCGCGCAGAAGCATCGATGCCCGCGTTGTTGACGAGAATGTCTAATCCCCCCATCTCGGCAACCACCTCTTCAATGACGCGCGGAATGTCGCTAGCCTTGGTGAGATCGAGAATCCAGCCCCTGGCGTCTTTGCCGGCATCCTGAATTGTCTTGACCGTTTCCTCAACACCTTCGGCATTGCGGTCAACGACGGCGACTTTCGCCCCTTCGTCGGCAAACAGATAGGCCGTTGCACGGCCCATGCCACTGGCCGAGCCAGTGACAAGCGCGACTTTCCCGGCAATTGAACGGCTGAGCTGGCTTATTTTGTTATCGGGCATTTTGAAACTCCTAAAGACTATTTATTGTATACAACGATTCATAATGGGTTTTTTTAATGCGCGCAGGCAATGTCGTTAACTATCAACTAGCAGTTGATAAGACACCGAGCGAGGAAAGTTGCAATAGACACTAGCAAAGCAATAATAAACTGGCGCCCCGGAGAGGATTCGAACCTCTGACCTGCCCCTTAGGAGGGGGCTGCGCTATCCAGCTGTGCCACCGGGGCGTGGGTGGGATGGCATTATAAGGGTGCGGAAGCAGGTGGTCACCAGGTGCCGCGTTTATCGATAGGCGAAGGCTTATTGTTACCTGTTTTTTTGTTACTTGCCTTTTAGCAGCACGTCTTTGGCGGCGTTGATTTTTGCCGCCAGGTAGTCGTTACCGCCCCGGTCGGGGTGTAATTTTTGAATCAGCTTTTTGTGGGCCCTGATAATTTCCTCCTCGTCGGCGCCCGGTTCCAGACCAAGGATCTGCCAGGCTTCATCCGTCGAGACACCACTCGCCGATTGCTGTTGCTGCTGGTATTGCTGTTGTCCCTGAGTGCCGGTAAAACGGCGTGCGAGGTAAGCGTTGAGTAACAGGGTGCCCTCGCGGTCAACGCCGCGCAGTTCTTCCAGTAATTTATTGAGCTGATCCTGATCGAGTGCGGACAAGGTCTGGCCGGCGAATTCGCCCTGGAGGACCGTGCCGTCAATTTGGCCATTGCGCAGGTTGATTTTGACTTCGAGATACGCGGTTTT
>DJFY01000132.1:4744-7920 GCA_002431545.1 Cellvibrionales bacterium UBA5860
ACTGCTGCCGCTAGCCAGTGGGCGCGCCCGGACACCACGAGCAGCAATGTGACGCCAAATAACACTATAAAACCCAGCCGCCACTGGCCCGCGCGACGCTCTTTCGGTGGTTTTTTGTTGAGGTCTTTGGCTTGCTGCCACAGGTACCACAGGACAATGCCGGCGGCGATGATGAGTATGATTCGGGCCATGATGAAGCGCTGCTCTACGAGCCGTTGAAGGCGAGACTATACTCTCGCGGGTTCCGCCTGTTAAGCCGCGGGCAAGTGGCGCATCAGCAGCGAGTATTCGCCGATTGCCAGGTTGGGTTGTTTCGGCAGCAGACATCGGACGCGGTGTCCGGAGCCGGGGGCGGCCTCGACGGCTTGTCCATCACGGTTTTCCATAGCTTCCAGTGTGAACGTCAAATTCCCGCGCGGGCTGATTAGCTCCAGCATATCGCCGCGCTCAAAGCGGTTCTTTACGTCGATTGTCATCCAGCCTCTGTCCAGGTCGATATCCGTCACTTCGCCGACGAATTGTTGCTGGCTGTTGCTGGACGCGCCTTTTTCGTAGTTCTGGTAGTGCTCGGGTACGTGGCGGCGATAAAAGCCCTCTGTATAGCCGCGATTGGCCAGGTGATCGAGTTCGCCCATCAAGTTCATATCGAAAGCCTTGCCGTCGACGGCCTCGTCGATGGCCCGGCGGTAGGTTTGTGCGGTGCGCGCGACATAGTAGTGGGATTTTGTGCGGCCCTCGATCTTGAGGGAGTGAATGCCCATCTCGACCAGGCGGGGCACGTGTTGCACTGCGCGCAGGTCTTTGGAGTTCATGATGTAGGTGCCGTGCTCGTCTTCAAAGGCGGGCAGCAGTTCTCCGGGACGATTTTTTTCTTCCAGCAGCATCGCCGGTGGGGCTTCGTCAGTCGCCGTGGCGATGACGGCGTTGCTCGTCGGTGGCGACCAGTTGGCAACGTCAGTGGCGCTGCTGTTTACGGGAACAAGGTCACCGGTGGCATCTTCTTTTGCCTCGTGGGCCTGGTACTTCCAGCGGCAGGCATTGGTGCATGCACCCTGGTTGGGGTCGCGGTGGTTCATGTAACCGGAGAGCAGACAGCGGCCGGAGTAGGCGATACACAGGGCGCCGTGAACGAAGACTTCAAGCTCCATTTCCGGGCATTCCTCGCGGATTTCCTGGATTTCATCCAGGGACAATTCGCGCGACAAAATCACGCGCGACACACCCTGCCGGTACCAGAATTTCACCGTGGCGTAATTGACCGCATTGGCCTGCACAGACAGATGAATCGGCATGTCGGGCCAGCGCTCCCGCACCAGCATGATCAAGCCGGGATCTGACATGATCAGAGCGTCCGGGCTCATTTCGATGACTGGTTCCATATCTCGAAGATAGGTTTTGACCTTGTTGTTGTGGGGCGAGATATTGCTGGCGATATAAAACTGTTTGCCCTGGTCGTGCGCTTCGGCGACCGCTTGCGCCATGATGTCCAGGTGATTGAATTCGTTGTTGCGCACGCGCAGGCTGTAGCGGGGCTGGCCCGCGTACACTGCGTCGGCGCCATAGGCAAAGGCGTAGCGCATGCCTTTGTAGGTGCCGGCGGGGGAGAGCAGTTCGGGCCTGTTGAAAGCGGGCATGGCGGGGAGTCTCCGGCGCGGGAAGGCGCCTGAAAAACCGCCATTTTAACCGAGCCCACGTCTTTGCGCAGGTCTTTGCTTGAATTGGGGCGCGGACGTGGTCTTTGCCGTGCAACGGTGGGCCCGGTGCAGGTTGCAGAAGACAGCACATCTATTTGCTTTAGAGCGCAGCGATTCAGGCCGGAGGGTTTTATAATACGGCGCAATGCCCGAGCCCCGGGGCAGATGTTTCGCACTCAACGGAACCCAGACATGACACAACTGAAGTCCCCCCTGCGTATCGGCACGCCGTTTTCACCCACCGCCACCAAGGCGCTTCTATGTGGCTCCGGAGAGCTGGGCAAGGAGGTGGCAATAGAGCTTCAGCGCTTTGGGGTCGAAGTGATCGCCCTCGACCGCTACGACAACGCACCGGCGATGCAGATCGCCGACCGAAGTTACACCCTTTCGATGCTCGATGGGGACGCCCTTCGGCGAGTCATTGAAACGGAACAACCGGACTTTATTATTCCCGAAATCGAGGCTATCGCCACGGATACACTTGTCGAACTCGAAGCACAAGGCTTCAACGTCGTGCCCACCGCGCGGGCAGCGCAACTGACCATGAACCGCGAGGGCATTCGTCGCCTGGCCGCAGAAGAGCTAGGCTTGCCAACCTCGACTTACCACTTCGCCAGCACGCGCGAGGAATTCGATCAGGCGATTGCCGACATCGGAATGCCTTGTCTGGTGAAACCGGTGATGAGTTCCTCCGGCAAAGGTCAGAGTCTGGTATCGGAGGCCGCCGATGTAGACGCCGCCTGGCGTTACGCTCAGGAAGGCGGCCGGGCGGGTGCCGGCAAGGTGATTGTCGAGGGCTTCGTCGAATTCGACTACGAAATCACGCTGCTGACGGTGCGTCATTGCGATGGCACCAGCTATTGTGCGCCCATCGGACACCGGCAGGAAGACGGTGATTATCGCGAGTCCTGGCAGCCCCAGGCCATGAGCGCCAGGGCGCTGAGTGCCGCCCAAGAGGTGGCGGCAAAAATTACTGAAAGCCTTGGCGGCTGGGGTATTTTCGGCGTGGAATTGTTTATTCGCGGCGATGAGGTCATCTTTAGTGAAGTATCCCCCCGGCCGCACGACACCGGCATGGTGACCATGATTTCTCAGGATCTGTCCCAGTTTGCGCTGCACGTGCGGGCGATTCTGGGCCTGCCGATCCCGAATATCTGCCAGCACGGCCCCTCAGCATCTGCGGTGATTCTCGTGGAAGGTCAGTCCACACAGCCGGTTTTCCAAAATGTCGCCGCTGCGCTGCAACAACCGGATACCCAATTGAGGTTATTTGGCAAGCCAGAGGTGGCGGGTAAACGGCGAATGGGGGTGGCGCTGGCGCGTGGCGAGTCAGTCGAAGAGGCGCGAAGCAAGGCGATAGCAGCTGCAGGAGCGGTCAGCGTCGGGCTCTAGTGCAGGTGGGTGGCCAGATCAGCATCGTCGACAAAGACTGTCGACGATGCTTTGCTTTTCCCGCGACCAATGACCCGCAGCTATTCTCCC
>DJFY01000132.1:8243-9811 GCA_002431545.1 Cellvibrionales bacterium UBA5860
GATCAGGAGTGGGAGTTTGGCGCGTCCGGCTCCAGATGCTCTAACATTTCGCTTAGGGCCTGTTCTACCACGGCCTGTGTTTGCGGATCTCGATCGCCAATAAGACGATCGATAACGCGTTGCACGGCGGCCTCCAGATCGGCACGCATGCGGCGCGACTTGTCGGTGAGATACACCCTGGTCACGCGGCCATCTGCGGGGTCGTTGCGTCGTTCGATATAACCCTGCACTTCGAGTTGCGCCAGCGTTCGCGCCACTGCAGCCTTATCTGTTCTCAGGCGCTGCGCCATTTCCTGTTGTGTAATGCCCTCGCTGATATACAGCATGAACAAATAGGAAAAGCGTCCCGATCCCATACGCATTGGCGTGGTTTCGGCGTCCAGCGCGCGCATCATGGCGCGATAGACGAGCCCGATCTGACGTACCAGATTATCGGTTAAATCCATAAGTCACTTGCCAGTAATGGTCGGGTGGGTCCATCCCGATGTTTCGTAGCCAGTGCGCACAGGTCAGGCAACTTCCACGATCAGTTCAGCCGCGATTTTCTTGCCGTCTTCGGCCGCCTTTTGAAAATCCCCGATTTGGTCGAAATTCATATAACGATAAATTTCGGCGCTCATCGAGTCGATTTGTCCGGCATATTCCAGATACTCCTCCGGTGTTGGCAGACGACCAAGTACACCGCCAACAGAAGCCAGTTCAGCCGAAGTCAGATAGACATTGGCCCCGTCGCCCAACCGGTTGGGGAAGTTCCTGGTCGACGTGGACAGTACAGTGCATCCGGGCACCACGCGCGCCTGGTTGCCCATACACAGTGAGCAGCCGGGCATCTCGGTGCGGGCGCCGGCACGGCCGTAGATGTTGTAGTAGCCTTCTTCCATGAGCGTGTGCTCGTCCATTCGCGTCGGTGGCACAATCCAGAACCGGGTATTGAGCGAGCCTGCAGGTACTTGCTCGAGCAGTTTGCCGGTGGCGCGAAAGTGACCGATGTTGGTCATGCAGGAACCGATAAAGACTTCGTCGACCTTGTCGCCGGCGACCTCGGACAGCAGACGCGCGTCGTCCGGGTCATTGGGCGCGCAGACAATGGGCTCTTTGATATCGTTAAGATTGATGTCGATGACCGCGGTGTATTCGGCATCGGCATCCGCCGTGAGCAGATTTGGCGCCGCGAGCCATTCCTCCATCTTGCGAGCGCGGCGCTCCAGGGTGCGAGCGTCGCCATAACCTTCGGAGATCATCCAGCGCAAGAGCGTGATGTTGGATCGCAGGTATTCACCAATAGATTGCTCGCTGAGTTTGATGGTACAGCCCGAAGCGGAGCGTTCGGCAGAGGCATCGGAAAGCTCAAACGCCTGTTCGACAGTGAGTTGTTCCAGTCCTTCGATTTCGAGAATGCGGCCGGAGAAGATATTCTTTTTGCCTTCTTTCTCGACGGTCAGCAAACCCTGTTGTATCGCGTAGTAGGGGATGGCGTGTACCAGATCGCGCAGAGTAATGCCCGCTTGCATTTTGCCGGAAAAGCGCACTAGGACTGATTCCGGCATGTCCAGTGGCATGACACCCGT
>DJFY01000132.1:10115-15598 GCA_002431545.1 Cellvibrionales bacterium UBA5860
GTGTGTGAGTCGCCGCCGGTACCGACAGTGTCCGGCAACAGCATGCGGTTCAGCCAGCTGTGAATAATGCCATCGCCCGGCTTTAAAGATACCCCCGCACGGTTGCGGATGAAATCCGGTAACGTGTGCTGGGTTTTGATATCGACGGGCTTGGGATAAGCGGCGGTGTGACAGAACGATTGCATGACCAGGTCGGCCGAAAACCCGAGGCAGGCCAGATCTTGCAGCTCATCGCGGGTCATCGGCCCGGTTGTGTCCTGAGAGCCAACGGTGGTCATCATGGGTTCGCAATAGGTGCCAGGTCGTATGCCCTCGACACCACAGGCCCGGCCCACCATTTTCTGACCGAGGGTAAAGCCCTTGCCGGTGTCGACCGGCTGTTCCGGTGTGCGGAAGAGCTCGGTCTCCCCCAGGCCCAGCGTCTCGCGGGCACGCCGCGTCAGGCCGCGGCCGATAATCAGGTTGATTCGACCGCCGGCACGGACTTCATCGAGAATGACGTCGGATTTGAACTCGTACTGTGAAAGGACTTCGCCGGTATCGTGATCGAGAATCTTGCCTTCGTAGGCAAGGATGTCGATCACCAGTCCCGTATCCAGTTTTTCTACCGGCGCTTCAAACACCAACGCGCCGGAATCCTCCATGGTGTTAAAGAAGATAGGTGCAACCTTGCCCCCGATGCAGATGCCGCCGGCGCGTTTGTTCGGAACGCCGGGGATGTCTTCGCCGATATACCACAGTACCGAGTTGGTGGCTGATTTGCGCGAGGAGCCGGTACCGACAACGTCGCCGACAAAGGCCACCGGATAACCGCTTTTCTCCAGCTCGTTAATCTGTTCTTCCGCGTTTTCGGCGCCTTCCCTTGGAATTTTATACATCGCCTTCGCGTGCAGAGGAATGTCGGGGCGGGACCAGGCGTCCGGCGCGGGAGAAAGGTCGTCGGTGTTGGTTTCGCCAGGTACCTTAAAAACGATGGCCGTCAGTTTCTCCGGCACTTCCGGGCGCCGAGTGAACCACTCGCCTTCAGCCCATGACTCGATGACGGCGCGTGCGTGGGCATTGCCGGCTTCAGATTTGGCTACCACATCGTGGTAGGCGTCGAACATTAGCAGCGTGCTTTTTAGCTGCTCCGCAGCTAGTTCGGCCAGTTCATTGTCGTCGAGAGCAGCGATCAGCGTGGCGATGTTGTAACCACCCAGCATCATCCCAAGGAGTTCGATTGCCTTGGCCCTGTTCACCAGCGGAGAGCTGGCTTCGCCGTTGACGATGGCGGTGAGAAAACCCGCTTTGACGTAGGCGGCTTCATCCACACCAGGGGGTACCCGGTTGGTGATCAGGTCCAGGAGAAAAGAATCCTCACCTGCCGGGGGAGCCTTGAGCAGCTCTACCAATGCTGCAGTCATTTCAGCATCGAGGGGTTTTGGGGGGACGCCTTCCGCGGCGCGTTCTTCTACGTGTTTACGATATGCTTCGAGCACTGTGTCGTCCCTCTTCTTGATCAGACGTGAAAATTAGGTGAATCTGATTTGGTTTTTTCGGCTACTTGAGCGTCGTCGGGAAGTGAGTCCACCCGTTCGGTAGCGCGAAGGCCCGTGCGTCGGACAGTCGCTCAAACGCTGGCAGCGTCTGGGCCGACCCGGGTGCAGCGGGTTTCAGGGTGGCGCATTTTACAGGAAAGGCTTCGGTAAGTGTATGCAGCAGCGCCAAAGGCGGGGATTGCGGGAACCATCGCTCGAATGCACTTTGTTAGGCACAGTTAGGCACAGTGATAAATTGCCCGCCAAATTGACATTTAAAGCCGTCCCAGCTTACTCGCCCGCAAACGGAATTATTATCTCTATTCGATACCTGCTCCTTCCCCCAGATCGTCGCGCATCAACTGTATGACGTCGACACCGCTAAACAGGGCTCTGGATTGAAGGTGCAAAATAGACCGGCCCCCGGGGTTGTGATAACTGGAGGACTGAATACCGCAGGAGTGCGCACGCAGTTCCGGCATAATGCCGAGGCCTTCAGCATAGTGATAGGCGTGATGGGACAGGGAGACCAGAAAGCCGCCGGTGCGGACCGAGTCGGATTTCTCGACGACCACCGGGCAAAGGCCTTTCTGTTGCAGCCACAACGCGCAGGTGAGCCCGGCGACGCCGGCTCCCGAGATCAGTATGCGCGTGCCAGGGTGCATTCGGCGAATTGTAGCACTGAAAAAAGCTGGAGTTGTGGTATAAACCGATGCTGTTAAATTGATTTGATTGCCTGCTCAATGACAGCGTGGCCGCACGGACAATTGTTTTATCCGGTGGGTTTGCCGAATGTCGACTAGACTGGTGACCACGCCCTGCGTGGGTATTTGCTCTTCGGGTATTGGCGATGATGTTTGCCGTGGTTGTAAGCGCTTTGCCCATGAAGTGATCGAGTGGAACAGCTATACCGAAGCCCAGCGGGAGGTGGTGGTCGATCGGCTCGACGCTTTCCTCGCACAGATTGTCGCTTCCAAGGTGGCGGTCGTCGACGCGGGACTTGTGCGTTCTGCTTTGCTCGAAGCAGGACGTAAAGCCGACGAGGACAAGTCGGCCTTGCTCTGGGTCCATGCGCTGTTAAGTGTCTTGCCAGAGGTGGTGGACAGGCAGTCGGAGTTCGGTTTTCGCGTACATGCGAAATACGTTGGCTTGACCGCCGGGCAATTATTGTCTCGTATTAACGACGAGTTTTTTGCTCTGTCGAAAGCTCACTTCGAGCGTTACATTGCACCTGGGATACGGGCGCGCGAACAATTTTGATTCGAGAGGAGATATCACGATGATGAAGTTATATGGCTTTCCTGTCAGCAACTACTACAACATGGTGAAGCTGGCTCTTCTGGAAAAGGGTTTTGAGTTTGAGGAGGTCACGACCCGGCCCAGTCAGGACGAGGATTATCTGGTCAAGAGCCCGATGGGCAAAATCCCCTGTCTCGAGGTGGCCGAAGGCCCCCTCAGTGAAACCGGAGTAATTCTGGATTTTCTTGACGATGTATCCAGCGACATCAGGTTTTATCCGGACGATCCTTACCAGAAAGCCAAGGTCAAGGAGCTGATGAAATCCACCGAGCTTTACCTGGAGCTGGTCGCGAGGCGACTCTATCCCGCGGCCTTTTTTGGTGAGGCCCTGGCCGAGGCGCTGAAGGCGGAAGTCAGGCAGCAGTTACAGAGGGGCAGTGCCGCCTTGAATAAGTTGCTCAAGTTCGGTCCCTATGCTGCGGGTCAGAACTATACCTATGCGGATATCGTGCTGTATTACACCGTTACGCTCGGCGAGCTGGCGACTCAAAAGGCCCTTGGACTAAGTCTGAAAGACCAGATTCCCGGCCTCGAAGACTGGATCCGACTGATGGAACAAAACAGCTTTGTGCAAAGAGTTAACGCAGACCGCGAAAAGGCCATGGCGGCGATGATGGGCTAACCACGATTCGGAAAATCGCCCCGCGCAAATAGCAAATACGTGTACCGGGTGATTCCGGTTTTGTCTTTTTCGCGTCGAATATTTTCAATACCGGAGGTTAAGGGCGCTTGACTCTTTTGGTGGTCGATTTTGTAACTATAGCGTTCGACTGTGTGACCTACGACTATGCAAGCCGGGAATTTTGATGCGTTTTGAACAGTTCTCACGTGTTTTGGCCTGCCCAACGCCGGAGACGTGGGTACAGGCGGCGTTGCGCCACCAAGACTTGCTGTTGATTGACCACGCCAACTGCGAAAAAAAAGCCGCGAGCACCGCGCTCAACCTGTTGTTCCGATACGCCGAGCATCATGAATTGTTACAGAAAGTTTCCCGCCTGGCGCGTGAGGAGCTGCGTCATTTCGAGCAGGTAACAGAGCTGATGCAGCGCCGCGGTATCGAGTACCGTCACCTGCCCGCTGCCGAGTACGCGGGCGAATTGCGCAAGCTGGTCCGCAGCAGTGAACCCCATCGACTGGTCGACACGCTGATCGCCAGTGCCATTATCGAAGCGCGGTCCTGCGAACGCTTTGCCTGCCTGGCGCCTCACCTGGACGATGAACTGGGTGGGTTCTACATCTCCCTGTTGAAATCCGAAGCCCGGCACTACCGTGACTACATCGCGCAGGCAGGATGTGTCGCTTCAGAAGAAGAAATCAATGACCGGATTGAAGTGTTCTCCGCTCGGGAGCGAGAACTGATCGAGACGCCCTGCGTCGAGTTCCGCTTCCATTCAGGACCGCTCTACGATACGTCCGCTGAGATCGACGAAGTGTAAGCGCGACTATGGCTTTCGATCGCAGGTCAGGGCGCGGATCGGGTGGCTCGATTGTCGAGAGACTCGATCGGGAAGGAGGACAACGTCGGCCCGGTGGCGTCTACCTTGACAACCCAGCCCTGGGTATCCCAGTCGCCGAGTACGATGCGACGGCCCGTATCGCCAGAAGGTAACGCCACCCGGTGATCGCCCGGACGGTGGGTATGGCCGTGGATCATGGTGTCGACCTGAAAGCGCATCAGCGCTGCGCTCACAGCCGCTGAATTAACATCGAGGATATAGTCTGGCTGGTTTCCAGTGTGAGCGGCACTACGGGCTCTGCCCCCCTCGGCAATTTTTTGTCGCGTCGCCAGGGGCAGGTTGCGCAGCAGTGCAAGCAGCACGGGGTTGCGCGTCAACCGGCGTACGCGCTGATAGGTTTTGTCGTCGCTACACAAAGTATCGCCGTGCAATAGGAGGTATCGACGCCCGTAAAGCGTCTTCACACAGTGATCATCGAGGATATGGCAACCGGTTTCCCGGGCAAAGCGCTTGCCGACGGCGAAATCCCTGTTGCCGTGCGTGAAGTAAAGCTGAGTCCCACGGCGACTGAGCGCGGCGAGCGCCTCAATCACTCGTCTGCTGAGTGGCGCGGGATCGTCATCGCCTATCCAGGCTTCGAACAAGTCCCCCAATATATAAAGTGCATCGCAGCCGGAGGCCTCCTGCTGCAAAAAGTTCTCGAAGGCCACGACCACCCGGGGCCGCTCCGGCGTCAGATGCAAATCTGAAATCAGCAGTGTGTGCACTGTTTGATCTGTGCTTGGATGGATCTACCCGAAGTGTGGGCCAGGCGATAACGGGTGTGCGGGTGACGGTCAATGCAGTCAGCGGTATCGGGGCCGATGGTGGACACTGTCCTGGGAATGCAGGCCTAACGACCGGCGTAGGCCTCGGAAACAGTCGTGCTTTCTATGACGACTGCTTCCAGCGGTACATCCTGGTGATGGCCTTCATTACCTGTTGGCACGTCCTTGATTTTGTTCACGACGTCCATGCCCTCAACCACCTTGCCGAAAACCGCGTAACCCCAGCCCTGAGGGGTTTTGCCCGTGTGGTTCAGGAAGTGGTTGTCCGAAACGTTGATAAAGAATTGAGAACTCGCCGAGTCGGGCACCATCGTGCGGGCCATCGCGAGCGTACCCGTGTCATTGCTGAGGCCGTTATCCGCTTCGTTGACAATAGCGGCACG
>DJFY01000132.1:15904-17379 GCA_002431545.1 Cellvibrionales bacterium UBA5860
CCGTCGATCACGCGATGAAAAATAGTGCCGTCGTAAAATTCGTCCCGACAATATTGCAGGAAATTGTCCGCAGAGATCGGAGCCTTTTCAAAGTCGAGTTCGATGGCGATATCGCCGTAGTTCGTATGCAGCGTAATCATGGGGTGCGCGCCTGTTGCTAATGATGGGACGGATTAAGTGGGCGATAATAAGTACTTTCCGGGTCGATTTAAACTGCGGGATTATCAAGCGAGTCTTTGCCCGCTATAATTTACGGTCTCACGCCAAGCGGTATTCTTAAAGGCTAGCGCAGCTTCTCGGTTTCTGTCCGGCGTTTACTCGATTTGATGGCGACACTTCCCCAACTGGATTTTCATGGCTACAGGTAAACCCGCTAACTTTATTGAACAGGTTATTCGCCGAGACCTCGACGAAGGACTAGTCAAGAGCGTGGTAACGCGCTTTCCGCCGGAACCCAACGGTTACCTGCATATCGGTCACGCCAAATCCATATGCCTGAATTTTGGCCTCGCTGAGCAGTTCGGCGGTGCCTGCAATCTGCGCTTTGACGACACCAACCCGGAAAAGGAAAGCGACGAATTCGTTCAGTCCATCATCGAAGATGTGCGCTGGCTGGGTTTTCGTTGGCACGGCGAAGTGCGCTACGCCTCCGATTATTTCCCCCAATTGTACGAATGGGCCCTGCACTTGATTCGTGCCGGCAAGGCCTATGTCTGCGAGTTGTCGCCGGAGCAGACCCGGGCGTACCGCGGCACACTCACCGAGCCCGGCCGCAATAGCCCCCATCGCGAGCGGCCGGTGGCAGAAAACCTGGCATTGTTCGAGAAAATGCGAGCCGGCGAAGTGGCCGAAGGGCGCATGGCGCTGCGCGCAAAAATCGATATGGCTGCAGCCAACATCAACATGCGCGACCCTATCTTGTACCGTGTCAAACACGCTGCCCATCACCGCACGGGATCGCAATGGTGTATTTATCCGTCCTACGATTTCGCCCACGGGCAGGAGGACGCCATTGAGGGCGTGACCCATTCCATATGCACGCTGGAGTTTGCCGATCACCGACCACTATACGACTGGTTCATCGAGAATCTGCCGGTGCCGGCCCGGCCGCGTCAGTACGAGTTCGGGCGGCTCAACTTGAATTACACGGTCACCAGCAAGCGCAAGTTGAAACAACTTGTGGACGACGGCCATGTCGATGGCTGGGATGATCCGCGCATGCCAACGCTCGCCGGGTTTCGCCGGCGCGGGGTCACGCCTGCGGCTATCAGGCAGTTCTGTGACAGCCTGGCGGTAGCCAAAACCGATGGTGTCGTCGACGTGGCTCAACTCGAGCATTTTATACGTCAGGATCTCAACGAGAATGCACCGCGGGCCATGTGCGTTCTCGATCCGCTGCCCGTATGTTTGACCAACTGGCCGGACGACCAGACGGTCAATTTATCTGCGCCCAATCATCCGTCCCTGGATAAAGG
>DJFY01000123.1:0-5964 GCA_002431545.1 Cellvibrionales bacterium UBA5860
CCTGCCATCGCGACCGGGTCGTCCGAAAACACTGTGCTATCGTCCATACGGCCCTGCCGAAGCCGCACACAATCGCCGTCCTTGAGGTCTATAGCCGGTATAATTAACATTAAATAAAGCCTATAACTAATTGTTTTTTAATTACTCTTTCCAAGACGCAAAGTTTCGGAGTAACTGGAGACCGGCACTATGGCTCTTTTCGGGGTGAAACTGCACGGCAAACAAATTGTTCCGGTGCAAAGCGGCTACAAACTCAACACCGTAGTTGCAGGTCGCGGCTACGGTGGCGGGATCATCCAGCTCAACATAGTAGCTGTGCACGAAATAAAAACGTTCGTCCTGTGCTATGCCGTGCCACAAGGGGTGATCCACCACCCGCCGTACGGTGTTCCAACCCATGTGAGGCACTTTGAGCCGTTCGCCGCCCTCGCCCAGTAGCGCGTTGCCAAAATAGCGCACGCAACCAGGCAGCAGGTCCAGGCAGTCCACACCATCATTTTCTTCGCTATGAGTCACCAGGGCCTGCATGCCGACACAGATGGCAAGCACCGGTTTTTCTGCAATTGCCGTTCCGATGGCACTGTCGAGACCAAGTCGCCGAATCTCAGCCATGCAGTCGCGCATAGCGCCAACACCCGGGAATACGACTTTGTCTGCGCGATCGATGTCCATCGGCTGCGACGTGACCAGTACGTGGCTGTCTGGCGCCACGTGTTCCAGGGCTTTAGCTACGGAATGCAGGTTGCCCATGCCGTAATCGATTACGGCAATACGGTTACTAAAATCACTCATTGTTTATATCCGCCACGAACCACTCGAAGGTTCTGTGTCTTCGACACTAAAATTCAAAGTCTTACGACGAGCCGAATATCCTGTTAATGACCGCATGCCGCGCGGATCACAATACACCCTTGGTAGAAGGCGTGACGCCGCCGGCGCGCTCATCGACAGTCACGGCCATGCGCAGGGCACGGCCGAAAGCCTTAAATATCGTTTCCACCTGGTGGTGTGCGTTTGCACCGCGCAGATTATCGATATGTAAAGTGACGCCGGCATGGTTGACAAAGCCCTGGAAAAATTCAAACACCAGATCGACATCGAACTGTCCGACTCGAGCACGGCTAAAATTGACATCCGCAGTCAGACCGGGGCGCCCGGAGAAATCGATGACTACGCGCGACAGGGACTCATCCAGCGGCACATAGGCGTGACCATAACGGACAATTCCCCGCTTATCGCCCAACGCCTTGCTCACAGCCTGCCCGAAGGTGATGCCGATATCTTCCACCGTGTGATGATCGTCAATGTGGGTGTCGCCCTCCGCCTTGACACTCAAGTCGACAAAACCGTGACGCGCGATTTGATCGAGCATGTGTTCCAGAAACGGCACACCGGTGGCGAACGTCGCCCGCCCGTTGCCATCCAGGTCAACGGAGACCTCGATTTTCGTCTCCAGCGTGTCGCGAGACACAGTCGCCTTGCGCTCAGCCATATCGCCTCCGAGTCAGTCGCCGTACAGGCGCCAATGCGTCAAAGAAAGCGCGCATTATACGGACATCGATAGAGCGCAGGAACCTGAAGGCTTCTCAACCTGATACAACCGAAGAAGCTGCCCTCAGGTCGAGAACTGACTCGCAGATAAAAATATACGCCGGTGATTGAATCACTCTGGCGACTCACGCTCTAATACCGCCATACTTCAACGACACCGAAGGAAAGGCATGAAAGTCATCAAATGGGTATTGGCAACACTGGCAGCATTTCTCCTCCTCGTCTGCATCGCTATTGCTTACTTGCTGATTGTTGTCGATCCCAACACCTTCAAGCCCAGAATCGAGCAACTGGCACGGGATCAAGACGTAGATTTGCTTATCGAAGGCGATCTGGATTGGCAAATCTTACCGAACCTGGCCATCCACATCGGTCGCACCGAGCTGTCGAGTAATGTTCACCCCATTCCGAAAACGCGCTTGCAATCGACCGCCCTCAGCCTGGATTTGCTTGCGTTGCTGCAAAGAAAGGTCGCCATAAAGTCTATCAACATCGATGGCGCCGATATCGACTTACAGAATATGGCCCAGGCTGCATCATTGGCTGCAGCACCGGCTGCCGCGGCTGGCACTGCGGATACCGGCAATCAAGGTGACCTCAAAGCCATCGACCCGGAAAACGAAGATAGCAGCGGCATGCCCCTGGCGCTGGCCATAGACGAACTCGATATTAAAAATGCACGTATTGCACTGCCGCAATCGCAGGCAAAGGGGGCAGGCGCGAAGATGCAAAGGCAGGTGATCGAAAATCTGTCTTTGCACGGCCGCAATATCAGCCTGGACGGCACCCCTTACCCTATCGTTCTGCGCTTTGACTACGTCGACCCGGCACTGCCAGATACTTTAAGTACAGCTTTTGAATCCAGCATCACCATTGAACAGAAGAGCATGCGGGTGACGGCGGAAAACGCAAATCTCAATTTGATCCTCGGCGACAAACCGCCCATCGCAATCGACTTCAACCTCACCTATGACGGTCAGGCCGACACGCTGTCGGTGCGCGATTTTCAGCTCACGCACGGCGACCTAAAGACCACAGCCAGCGCCTCCGCAAAGAATCTTGCAGGCGACATTGAATTCGAAACCAGCCTTGACCTCAAGGCCACCAAGTTGCGCCATTTACTGCGCCAATGGCAGATCGACACCGCCTCTATTCCCGAGAACGCGCTTAACCGCGTCGCGTTCAGTAGCCAGCTTCAAGGGACGAAGCAAGCGCTGAATGCCAAATCCATCACTATCCAACTGGACGACACGACCTTCACCGGGAATGCCCGCGTGCGTTTGGCGCCGGCAAAATCCCTTACCCTGGACCTCAAGGGTACGTCTCTGGACTTAAAACGCTACCTGGGCGACGCTGGCAAAGATGCCAATCAAAAAGCGACCACCGCTGGCAAGGGCGTGCCGGGCGAGGCCTTGTTCGCACCGATTGCCGCGCCGCTCGCCTGGCTCGACAACGGCGAAGGCACTATCGACCTGCGTCTGGCACAGCTCAGCACCCACGAACTTACGCTAAAGGACCTGAAGCTTTCGCTGCAGGCCCGGCAGAAGAAAATACAGCTCAAGCAACTGGGAATGAACACGCTCGGCGGTAGTGTGCAAACCCAGGGGGCAATCAATTTGCAAACCTCGATGCCCCAGCTGAACCTCGTTACCCAAATGACGAATATATCCCTCGCTGAAGCCAGTGCAGCTTTTGACACCGGCGCTGTTATCGAAGGCCAGCTCGGCCTGTCGCTAAACGCTCAAACCCGCGGCGCCACGGTGGACGCTTTACACAATAACCTTAACGGGCAAGGTAAATTGAACATTGCCTCCCCTCATGTGAAGTCGTTTAACATCGAAAAAGCCTACTGCGATATCGCCGCCCTGGTCGAAAAAGTCGAGCCTGTCAAAAACTGGCCGGCGGGCACCCGCCTCACTGATATCAACGCCGACATTCAGCTGGCCGGGAAGAAAATCACGCTTTCCCCCTATACCAGCGGTTTGGGTAACCTCTCACTGCGCGGCAATGCAACGATCGACCTCGGCACAGAAAGCTTTGATGTCCTTGCCATCACGCGCCTGTCGGGCGAGCGCACCAGCGCCAACGGTTGCGTCGTCAAAAGCAAGCGCATCCGCGATCGCGATATTCCCATTCGCTGCCGCGATCGATTTGACAAGGCCGGCGCTTCGAGCTGCAGTCCGGATGGCAATATCGTGCGCGAACTGCTGCAGGAAGCCGTGATCAAGAAAATTTCCGAGAGTAACCTCGACGAAAAGACCGGGGAAGCCATTGAAGGTCTGCTGCGCGGCATTTTGAACCGCTAATACCGAACCTTAAACGGAATCGTACTTTTGGCAACAACGACACGTCCGCCGCAACGAGCCGGCGATACTGCCTTTGCCCCACGCTTGATCGAGTGGTACCGCACAAGTGGCCGTGGCCTGTTACCGTGGCGCGTAAACGTGTCACCCTATCGGGTCTGGATTTCAGAAATCATGCTGCAGCAAACCCAGGTGACGACAGTAATACCCTATTACGAACGCTTTCTGGAACAATTTCCGACTGTCGCCGATCTCGCTGCGGCCCAACTCGACGAAGTACTGCATCTCTGGTCCGGGCTCGGCTACTATGCGCGCGCGCGGAACCTGCACCGTACGGCCGTAGAGATTTGCCAGTTGTACGATGGCAAATTCCCCGCTGACGTCGCGTTGCTACAGGAACTGCCGGGAATTGGCAGATCCACCGCCGGTGCAATCTGCGCCATAGCATTCGGTCTGCAAACGCCCATACTGGACGGCAACGTTAAACGCGTGTTGACCCGTTTTTTCAAAATATCCGGCTGGCCCGGAACATCCAGTGTGCAAAAAGAACTCTGGCGACTGGCGGCTGAGCAGACGCCTCCCGTTGACTGCGCCGACTACACACAAGCCATCATGGATCTGGGAGCCACGCTATGTACCCGGCGCGCGCCCAATTGCTCGGAATGCCCCCTCTCTGCCGACTGCCAGGCACTGGCTGCGGACTGCGTCAGCACACTACCCACACCCAGAAAGGCTCGCACACTGCCTGTTAAAAGGGCGTGGTTCGTCGTAATCCGCAACCTCAATGGCGATGTGCTGTTGCAAAAGCGACCGCCCTCCGGCCTCTGGGGCGGCCTTTGGTGTCTGCCGCAAATCGATCGGGAGAAGGCAGCAATTGCAACCGCCTCAAGAGAACTTGAAATGACACTGGAGCAATGCGATACCGGAATCGAACAGCGCCATTCCTTTACCCATTACCATCTGGATTACACCCCCGTCTACGCCATGGTTACACGAGTCGGCAGAGTCCTCGACGCAGAAACGAAATGGGTCGACCCGAAGCGACCGGGGGTTATCGGATTACCGCGACCCATCGACCAGATTCTGAAAAAACTGTAGTACTATCCATTCCCCATTCATCTATTTACCCACTCAGCCAACTGCGCCCCCAACGGGAGCCCAGAGCGGCTATCGCCAGTACAGAGGAGACGATATGGGCCGTAAAGTGCACTGCCGTAAATACAACAAGGAGCTGGAAGGCCTCGACACCCCTCCTTTCCCTGGTCCCAAAGGCGAGGAGATCTTCAACTCGGTGTCCCGGCAAGCCTGGCAGGATTGGCTAGCGCTACAAACTATGCTCATTAACGAAAAACAGTTGAACATGATGGATATGACCGCCCGCACCTACCTTGCAGAGCAAAGAGAAAAGTTTTTAGCCGGCGAGGAACACGACAGTGCGGAGGGTTACGTCCCGCCCTCCGAGTAGCTCCAGCATATCTCCGATTACCTTGACGCCGCATGCACTAAACGGTTAAATACGCGGCTTTCCGCGCCCAGGTAGCTCAGTCGGTAGAGCAGTGGACTGAAAATCCTCGTGTCGGTGGTTCGATTCCGCCCCTGGGCACCAATAAAAACAACAAGTTACAAAAAATCCTAAGTAAAATATACGCTCTTGCTCGCTCCGCACTCGACCCGCTTTACATACGACTCTTCTTCGCCAGTTCCAGTTAAGGCTTTAATACTTGAATACTTGCACCCCACCACGGGAATAAGGCTGTCAGGCCTCCATGAACTTTGTTGTCGCCGTCATTGCTCTGATCACTTACAGCATGGTAGAACAGTTTATGCCACACCTTACCGGCTTCGCTTTTCTCGCGCTGCTCATCCTGCTGCCCGCCATTATTGTCCTCTCACTTGCTTTCAGAACGCGCTGCACCCGCTGGCGGGGTATTCATTTTAGTTTTGCTCAGGATTTTGCCGGCACCTGCGCCCTTGAACAAATGATGGCCCAGGGCATCGACCCCAGGATATTTGCCACCATGATGAGAAAGCTGGCAAACTTCTACGATACTGAGAACAAGGATGATCAGGCGCACGACCCCAATTTAGGAGAAAAAGAAAAAGAAAAAGA
>DJFY01000123.1:6250-10610 GCA_002431545.1 Cellvibrionales bacterium UBA5860
CTTGACGCGGCAAACCCTTAAAGGATCTGCTGAACGTTAACTCTGCGCGAGTCGATTAATCCCGATTCCCTCGAAAAATAGGGCCTGGCTCTAATAAAATATCACATCAATACTCGCCGACAATAACACCTCACCGGACTGCTGCCCCATGTTGGGCTCTGATGCTTTGGCCTGATTAGGCCACCCAGTTTCCGCTGCCAGTTTACCCGTAAGCCACCACGCGCAAACCTCAAGAAAACCCGGTTGAATCCCGCGCGGAAAAATCAGTTAAACCCTTTCTCTCCTACAAGAGTATTCGTCGCGTCGAATCACTGCGATAATCGTTTGCTGTCACCGGACGCAAAAATGTCTCAATCCGAACCCTTACTATCGAATAAAGTTCGACGGACGCTGAGCATATGAATTTATTGCAACACGAACCGGCGCTTCGCCTGGGGTGTTTTTTCGCTATATTTTTCCTGGTTGCGGCCTGGGAAGCATGGGCTCCCCGCCGGACACGTGACTTACCGCGGACCCTACGCTGGCCCAACAACCTGGGAATCGTGCTGTTCAATACACTAACCCTGCGTCTACTGTTGCCCGCCGGGGCAGTGGGAGCAGCGATAACAGCGGAAAAGCAAGGGTGGGGCCTGCTCAATCAAGCAGCTCTGCCGTCAGTAATCGAGTTCCTGTTGGCACTGGTTATTTTCGATCTCGTGATCTACCTGCAGCATGTGATGTTTCACGCCGTGCCCGCTTTATGGCGATTGCATCGTATGCATCATGCCGATCTAGAATTCGACGTCACTACGGGCGCCAGATTTCATCCACTGGAAATCGTCCTGTCGATGCTTCTTAAGCTTGCCGTGATCGCGGCGCTCGGCCCTTCCGCGATAGCGGTACTGGTGTTCGAAATACTGCTCAATGCGCTCGCCATGTTCAACCACGGCAACATCCGCCTGCCCGCGCGCCTGGACCAGAGCCTGCGCCTTGTGCTTGTCACGCCGGATATGCACCGCGTACATCATTCGGTCATACCGCGCGAAACCAACAGCAACTTCGGGTTCAACCTCTCGCTATGGGATCGCTGCCTCGGCACTTATCGAGCCCAACCGCAACACGGCCACACTAAAATGACCATCGGTATCGACGCGTTTCGCTCACGGCATGATTTGCGCCTGGATCGCATGCTGATCCAGCCTTTCAGAGGTCGGACCCCGACCTACCCGATCAATCGAGACCGGTGATGCCAGTCAACTACGCCAACTACGGCCGGAGAAATCGACGCCGGAGTTAACAGGCTCTAAATTATGCCGCGGCTTACCAACGCCTCTATCTCGCCAGAGGGAATACCCATTTCGGAGAGTATCTCCCTACCATTTGCGCCAAGCTCCGGACCCACCTTTGCCGGCACCTTGTCCGCGCCGACAACCCAGAAGGGACTATTGATTTGCTGACCGCGACCCGCGGTATGCCCTTCCACATCGATAATCATGTCATTGAGAAGCGCTTGCGGATCATCTACGACTTCCTCGAATGTGGCGACAACACTAAAAGTAATATCGTGCGCCTTGAGTCGAGCTCGCCATTCTTCACAGGTATGTTGGACAAACACCTCCCTTAAAATCGGCGCCAACTCCCTGCCGTTCTTGTGACGAGCGCCTATTTCGGAAAATCTCGAATCTTCCTGCAAATCCGGGCGGTTTATGGCTTTAATAAATTTTGGCCAGTTTTTTTCTTCCTGTAACACGATGATCGAGAGCCAACGATCATCTTTGGTCCGGTAATGATTCACCAGGGCATTGCCCGGTCGCGATGGGTTCATTCGTTTCGCCGGCTTGGTACCCGCCAGCACACCGGACAAATTACTCGCGCCCGCCCATAGCCCATTGGCCATCAGGCTGCTGTATACCTTGGTTCCCTTGCCGCAACGTTCGCGTCGATAGAGCGCGGTCATGATCGCCGCGTACATGGTCATGGCACTGGGATGATCCCCCATCGCCAGGGCCGGCAATGTCGGATCACTCTCAGCCGTGCGCACGATATCCATCAAACCAGTACGCGCCCAGTAAGCGTTGCCATCAAATCCCGGGGTATTGGCGTCATCGCCGTTCTCGCCATATCCGGTAATTTGCGCATAAATCAGGCGGTCGTTCTCTACCCTTAGATCTTCGTACCGGATTTTGAGCTTTTCCAACACTTTAGGAGGGAAGTTAGTCAGTAAAACATCGGCCTGGCCTACAAGCTTGAGCAAAATGTCGTAACCCTCCGGCGACTTCATATCGAGCGCGATACTGCGCTTGTTGCGGTTGTCCTGTTGCCAGAGATAGGGGAAATCGAGCGGCATAAACGGCGGGGACTTGTGGGCATGCCGCATGGGATCACCCGCGCCCGGCGATTCGATTTTCACGACATCCGCACCAAAATCACTGAGGACCGCACCGCAACCGGGACCAAAAACAAATGTAGCGAGTTCAAGTACCTTGATGCCCTGCAACAGGGGTTCGGCTTGTGTTTGAGCCATGGCTATACTCCTCTTATTAATTGTTGTTGGCGCAACGGATAGCTTAACTATTGTAGCCATGGATTGTCACTCCTGCCCCTGCGGGCGCTCCTCCGAGCTCTATCCCGATGACCTGGGCCAGGGTTTGTTGGGCGTGCATTTCGCGAGAATATTACGACCACTTCACGTTCCTTTATTAATATTTCAATAAATCTATTTATTTCATAGCATTAAAAGCTATACTTAAGGCTGGTTTCGCCATAGTTGCAGTTGTTTACGGGCCGATGGCCACGAATATCAACTCAAACGGCCGCTATATCCGTTCAGGAGGGACGCACCCATGATGTTTGATAAGTTTATAAACGCCCCGGTAATACGTGCCCTGGTGTTTGTTACCACCCTAGGATTTATGCAGACTTCCTTCGCCTACGATGAGGTGGACAACACGCCTTCGGGTATTGATATGACTGCAGACCTGGTACTCGGCCGGCCCGCTCTGCTGGCGACGACCATCGTCGGCGCCGCCATTTGGGTGGCTGCGCTACCTTTTTCGGCCCTGGGTGGAAATGTTGTCGATTCAGGAAAAAAACTGGTGGTCGGTCCGGCGAAATCGACATTTGTACGCTGCCTCGGCTGCAAGACCGACGGCTACGGATATAAAGACCAGGTTTACTCGGACTAAAACCCTGGTTTTAAAACCAAACCAGCCTAACTGGTCACCTTAAACCCGTGCGTGGCGACACTCGCGGTTTTTCTGTTTTGGCAATTGCATCAGGTGCGCAAGTAAACCGCCACCGCCGCCATACCGGACAGGGTACATAACACCAGCGATGTCGCGCGCATCTGCTGTGTGGTGATCCTGTGGACCAGCCGCGTCGCCAGCCAAAAACCAAGCAACGTCGCTGGAATCAATGGCCAGGTCAATTGCAAATGATGCCAGCCGAGATAGCCCACCGGCGCCTGTACTGCCAGCGACATGACGCAACTAACGATAAAAAAGGCAGACAGATTGGCACGAATTGCATCGGCTTTTTCATGCTGCAGCAATAGCGCCATCGGCGGCCCGCCAATTGCTGTACTCGTCCCCATGAAACCGGAGACAAACCCTGCTACCGCCATACGCCCAGGCGTTGGCGCTATTCGAATCGGTAGCAAGCTTACCAGTACGGCCGAAATCACCGCGATACCCAACCACAGTGACAGCATTTTCGCGTCGATCCACAATAACAGCGCGCCGCCCAACAGGGTTCCGGGCACACGTCCGGCAACCGCAGCTCCAAGTCCCCGCAACGAGATACTGGCGCGATATCGATAGGTATTAGCACACGACAACACCAGGGCAACCGCAGTAATGGGCCCCGGCACGTAGTCGGGCGATATCAGAAACAACAAAGGGGCGGCAACAATTGCCAGACCAAAGCCGATAGCGCTTTGAACGAAAGAACCGAAAAAGATCAATATCGCCGCTAACGCGGCGTCCATAGGGTCCACTGAAGAAAGCCTCTGTCAACTAATTTCAATAATCCGTACCGGCTTTCCACAAGCCGCCTAAGCTCTGAATCCTCTGGTACTACCAAGCGCGATCTGAACATATTTACTACTGGCCAGAGACCGGCTGGCATCACTCGGCACACATTGGGTAATGATCCACTGGCTAACCGCCGGTAACCGAAAGGCCGGTGTTCGGTTAGAATGCTGCCCAACATTCAATTTCGCGGGGGGCCACCAATGGCAGGAGGCAACACACTCTCACTGAAGGGTTTTGGCCTGCGCCTGTCAGCGGCGCTGATACTGGTATTCACCTCATATAATACCTATGGCTGGTCCTACTATCACTGGGCGCTTACCGATATCCGCGGGATATCCCCCGTCAAGGCA
>DJFY01000134.1:0-1882 GCA_002431545.1 Cellvibrionales bacterium UBA5860
TCGGGGCGGACAGCGCGCGCTTGCCTATCTGGATTTAGTGCAACCGGAAAGCCTGCTGGACATACACAACACCTCAGGCGCCGGGCCGGATTTTGCGGTCACCCTCACAGATACCGATCGACACCGAGCTTTAGCTCAACTGTTCACTCACCGCATGATCGTCACCAATCTCCGCATGGGGGCGCTGATGGAAGTATCCAACCAACGACTGCCGGCGATAACCGTGGAATGCGGAGGTGCTCAAGATCCAATGGCCGACCGCACGGCCTACGCCGGCCTATGTCGTTATTTGTGCTGCGATAACTTATTCGCCACCCTACCCGCGCCTTCTTTGTTTGAAATATATGAGCAGCCCTTCCGGATGGAACTGCGGGCCGACACGCAGTTGGAATATAGTGAAATTCCATCCGGCAATGCCGACATCTGCATACCTCCAGAAATAGAAAATTACAATTTCGGTAAGATTGACCAGCACCACCTGCTCGCCTGGCTTAATGCTGAAGACATGAGCAAAATCGATGTTCGCGACGACAAGGGTACTCAGAAACGGGACGACTTTTTTGAGTATCGGGATGGCGCACTGTTCGCCCGGCAACCACTGCGCTTATTTATGGCTACCACTCGAGCCGATATCGCCATCAGCGACTGTCTGTTTTATTTTGTACAAGATAAACATTATCAACGTGGAACGGGAGAGCCTCCATGAAGGCCATGCAACTTACCGGAATCTGTCAGATGACAGAGCAAAGCACGCCGCTCTCCCTGACTGAACTGCCGATTCCCCGGCCCGCGCCTGAAGAAGTGCTTCTGAAAGTTTCGATGTGTGCGGTTTGCCACACCGAGTTGGACGAAATAGAAGGCCGAACACCGCCCCCTAGATATCCTGTGGTGCCGGGACATCAGGTTATCGGTAGTGTCGTCGATGCCGGCTGCAACGCTAAACGGTTTCAAATCGGCGCACGGCTTGGGGTGGGCTGGATTTTCTCTGCTTGCGGCAACTGCGGGTATTGCACTACAGGTCTCGAAAACCTATGTACCCAGTTTTCCGCTACGGGCCGCGATGCCAATGGCGGCTATGCCGAGTACATGACCGTGCACCAGGATTTCGCGTTCAGTATCCCGGATAGCTTGAGAGACGAGGCCGCGGCACCGCTGCTTTGTGCCGGCGCTATCGGTTACAGATCGCTTCGCTTATCCGGGATTCGGGATGGACAAACTCTGGGCTTAACCGGTTTCGGTGCTTCCGCGCACCTGGTCTTAAAGATGCTGCAAGTGACCCACCCCTCAAGCGAAGTCTACGTCTTCGCACGCAACGCAGAGGAGCGTCGTTATGCTCTCGAACTCGGCGCTGGCTGGGCCGGAAACACCGACGATACGCCACCCCGAAAGCTTGCTGCCATTATCGACACTACACCCGTGTGGCACACACTATTACGTGCACTTGAGCATCTGGAGGCCAACGGGCGCCTGGTAATCAATGCTATTCGCAAAGAAGACACAGACAAGCAAGTCATGGCGGAAATCGACTATCCCAGGCATTTGTGGCTGGAAAAAAACATTAAAAGTGTCGCCAATGTTACTCGAAAAGACGTCGCTGATTTTCTGCAACTGGCGGATCAGCTCAACCTGCAGGCAGAAGTACAGCTATATCCCCTTACGGGAGCTAACCAGGCGCTTTGTGAACTTAAGTTCCAGCGAGTCCGTGGCGCCAAAGTCCTGCAAATCGGTAGTGCATAGGCTCGAACTGACCGTACCGTTTGCAATATTGCCGGCCATCGCCCCCACTCAATACTTTCACTCACGGAATCCGCGAGCTTAAAAGCAAAGCGGTCACCACAAAATATCATCTGGTCGGCAAACAACACTTTTCGCTACACTTCAA
>DJFY01000134.1:2195-8313 GCA_002431545.1 Cellvibrionales bacterium UBA5860
GGAATAACAAATGGATACGCTAGCCCTCTTCGCCCTACGTTTCCTTGAAATCAGCGCTCTGCTGTTTGTTTGTCTGATTGGCATTACCGTGCTGGCGTTGATTTACATGTACTTTGTCGACAAGTCCCAGACCCGGCACGCGATACGGCGAAATTACCCGATTATCGGCCGCCTTCGCTACCTGTTCGAGGATATGGGGCGTTACTTCAGGCAATATTTTTACGCTCAGGACAGGGAGGAACTACCCTTCAATCGCGCCCAGCGCAACTGGGTCTACCGCGCCGCAAAAAACGTCGATTCTACCGTCGCCTTTGGCTCGACCCAGCCGCTAAACCAGCCTGGCGAAGTGATCTTTCTCAACTGCCTGTTTCCCACACTGAAAGACGATGCGGTGCCAGCTTCCGCTGTCACCTTCGGCGAGGGCGTCGCGGCAAACCCCTACTCCACCGATGCTATTTTTAATATATCGGGCGTCAGCTTCGGTGCGCTCTCCGTTCCTGCCATCAAAGCTTTATCCCGGGGCGCGAAAAAAGCCGGCATCTGGCTCAATACCGGCGAGGGCGCATTATCTGCCTTTCACCTGGAGGGCGACTGTGACCTGATATTTCAAATCGGCACCGCCAAATACGGTGTTAGGGATGACTCCGGGCGTCTATCCGACGATAAGTTGCGCGAACTGGCGGCGCTCCCGCAAATCAAAATGTTCGAAATCAAGTTAAGTCAGGGCGCCAAGCCTGGTAAGGGTGGTATTTTGCCTGGCGAAAAAGTCACAGAGTTGATAGCCCACACCCGGGGTATCCCCGTTGGCGTCGATTCCATCAGCCCGAACGGCCATGCGGAAATTCGCACCATCGATGACCTGCTGGACATGATCGTGCGCGTGCGGAAAGTCACGGGAAAACCCACCGGCTTCAAGGTGGTCATTGGCGAGAGCGAGTGGCTCGACGATCTCTGCCAGGCCATTCACCGCCGGGGGCTAAATGATGCCCCTGACTTTATCGCCATCGACAGTGGCGACGGTGGCACCGGCGCTGCGCCGCAAAGCCTGATGGATTATATGGGCTTACCGATCAAGCGCAGCCTGCCCCTGGTCGTCGACAAACTGGTTGAATACGGTCTCCGCCCGCGCGTCAGGGTCATCGCCTCCGGCAAGCTGATCAACCCAAGCGGCGTGGCCTGGGCTTTGTGTATGGGTGCGGATTTCGTTACCTCGGCGCGGGGTTTTATGTTCGCCCTGGGTTGTATTCAAGCCATGCAGTGCAATAAAAACACCTGTCCCACCGGCATCACCACTCACGACCCGGATCTACAGCGCGGCCTGGTAGTCGTCGACAAGGCGGAACGCGTGGCCAATCTCGCGCGGAACATGGCCTACGAAGTCGGTATTATCGCCCACGCCTGCGGCGTGAAAGAACCTCGCGCTCTGACGCGAAACCACGCGCAGATTATCGATGCCCAGGGTTTGCCCCAGCCAATTACAGATATATTCCCGCACGCGGTCACGCGTAAAGAGTTTGCCGCATTCGAAGACACACCGAGAACGACGACTGAAGCGGCGGGCTGAATCAGCACACAAATCAGTCGACACTCAATCAGTTTAATTTGAAAGCGGCGTAACACCCTTATCGCGCAGCGGCATTGAGTTTGGGTTTCGGCTCCCGCGGCATGCCGAGACCTCTCTCAGCGATGATGTTTTTCTGGATCTGGGAAGTACCGCCGCCGATGATAAGGCCCAGGCTATACATGTAGTTGTATTGCCACATGCCTTCGCGTCTCAGATAAGCGCTGTCGCCGTAAAGTACGCCCGCCTCGCCCAGGATATCAATTGCCGTTTCCGCGATCTCATTGTTTAGGATCGTCGCGTTGAGCTTGACGATCAATCGCGCAACACCGGGGTCTTCGCCTTTCAAATTACAGGTCAGCACGCGCAGCGAGTTATATTGCATGGCCTTGACGCGAGCCTGCAGACGCAGCACCCGGTCGCGATAGACCGGGTTTTCGATCAGCGCTTCGCCATTGACGGTCTCTGTCCGCAAGCAATCGATAAGACCGAGCAACTGGCGCGCCGTGCGATCCGGATCCCCAAGCATACCCCGCTCGTGTTTAAGTGTGGCATTGGCCACCTGCCAACCTTCGCCACGGCGGCCGACAATCTGATCCCGCTTGAGGCGAACGTCGGTAAAGAACACCTCGTTAAACTCCGGCTCGCCGGTCATGGACACCAGCGGCCTGATCTCAATACCCGGCGAGTCCATGGGCAGCAGCAGATAGCTGATACCGTGGTGTTTTGGCGCATCGGGTTCAGTGCGTACCAACACGAACATCATGTCCGTCACCTGCGCCGATGACGTCCATATCTTGTGTCCATTAATGATGAAATCATCGCCATCTTCGGTCGCACTGGTACGCAGGGAGGCGAGGTCGCTACCGGCACCGGGTTCGGAATATCCCTGACACCACATGATGTCGCCACGCAAAGTCGGCGCGATCCAGCGCTGGCGTTGCTCTTCCGTACCCAGTTCAAGGAGCGTCGGCACCAACATGGTCACGCCCTGGTTTGCCAGACCCCGATGCAAACCCGCTTTATTCAGCTCTTCAGCAATGATGACGGTTTTTAGAATATCGGGCTCGGCGCCATAGCCACCGTATTCCCGGGGAATGATGCGTGCCGCATAACCCTGTTCAATCAACAGGGCCTGCCAGTCCTTCATCTGCTGGGAGGGTCGGCTGACGCCACCGCCACTACGCGGTGGCGAGCGATGGCCGTGCGCTTCGACAAAAGCCCGCACTTCGTTTTGAAAGTCTTTGTACTGCGGAGAATATTCTAGATCCATAAAATGCCCTAACCGCAGGTGATTCCTGCTTCAGTACCGTACTCGCCCGGCACTCACCCCTGAAGAGTCACCCGCCGCGACGTTTCAATATTGTTCGATGGTGTTTTCAAAAATAAAGCCGTCTTTCGCCATCACCAGGCGGTGGCGCTCGCCGGCAATGCCCGCGTCCCAGGCTTCATAACCGGCATCGCCATGCCAGAGGGCGACACGGTGACCCTGTTCGGTTTTACCGAGGTGAGTCTCGTATATCTTTGGCGAAACCTTATCGAAATGAGCCAGCAACTCGGTAGAGGAAGCGCGGCTTGCCAGGTAATGCAAGGTCACCCAGGTGGGCGGCACGAAGTCGATCTGGCGCGCCGAGTGCAACTCTATAGCCTCCGCGGGATTAATCCAGCGATGGTCGTGAATTTCTCCGCCATCGATAACAATCTCCTGGCCATACGGCATGTGGGCGGCAAAAAACCACGTGGTAAATCGCTTGGGCGTAATCGGTGGCGGCGTCCAGTGGGAAAACCAGATGAAATCTTCGGGATCCAGATCGACACCTGCCTCTTCGTTGGCCTCGCGCGCCGCGGCTCGGCGCGCAGCAGCAGTGCGGTCGTCGCTGTCTCCATAATCGGCATCGTCGATTCGACCACCGGGGAATACCCACATACCACCGAACCCGATATCCTTATTCTTGCGCAACATCAGGGTCTCCACACCCTTGTCTCCGTCGCGCAACAAGACCACGGTCGCCGCGGGGATAGGTGGCTCAGTAATGGGCTTGCCCTCTCCCGGCTTGCGCAGATCGCCGTAAGGGTCGCTCTTGTGCTTGCTCAATTTATTATTTTCCCTGTCCATTAGAAACTTTTCATTGCATCCGCTAGTAGTGTAACTTACCCGGCTTTGATCGCAATACACACCGAGCTACGACCTGCTCCGTCGGCCGATAAGCGTGGCAAATCACAGAGACAACATCATGCGTTTGGTTTCCTGGAACGTAAACGGTATCCGCGCCGTAATGAAAAAGGGTTTCGCCGATTTCCTGGCGCAACTGGATGCGGACATAATCTGCCTGCAAGAGACGAAAGCGCAGGACGACCAGGTGGTTGAAGCGCTTGCCAGCATCGACCACTACCAGGTCTCCTGCAATTCCGCAGAACGCAAAGGCTACTCCGGCACCGCCATACTGAGTCGAACGGCGCCTGCTTCCGTTACCTTTGATATGGGCGTGCTCGAGCACGACCAGGAGGGCCGGGTTATCGCTGCGGAATTCGATAACTATTATCTGGTCACCGTATACACACCCAATTCCGGCGCGGAACTCCGGCGTCTCGAATACCGCCAGCAATGGGATGCGGACTTTCTCTCGTATATCAAAAGACTTGAGGAGCACAAACCGGTTGTACTGTGCGGCGATCTCAATGTCGCCCACAGGGAAATCGACATCGCGCGCCCCAAACCCAATTACAACAAGACTGCAGGCTATACCCAGGTGGAAATCGACGGTATGGATAATCTCATTAACGCAGGCTTTGTCGATACCTACCGCTGGCAACATCCCGACACGGTGAAATATAGCTGGTGGAGTTTCCGCGCTGGTGCCCGCGCTAAAAATATCGGCTGGCGGATTGACTACTTCCTGGTCTCGCAAGCTCTCGCCGAACGTATTCACCACACGGATATCCTCAACGAGGTCATGGGTTCCGACCACTGCCCCGTCGTGCTTGAACTCGAAACCTGACGACGGCTCAACCGTGCAAGCTCACGACACAAGTGCCCCCGCCTGCGTAACATTCGCTACTAGAGCCTAGGGCCGTTCCAAAGCAGAAACCGGGCACATTCCGCGCCCCAGCCGCAACTTTTGATAAGTCTGGCAAAAGCACTGTGTCGCTGTTCACACTATCCCTTTCTCCATCTGTCTCCAGAAAATTTTTCTTGATAAATTAAAAGCCTAATCAGGCGCTTATCCCGCATTTGAAATTTTTATTTTAAGTTGGCCGCTGCATCAAGTGCCGATGACGACCAACGTGTATTCGACCTGGAGGAAACCCATGGAGTTTATGGATCTGCTCAGACTGATCGTCCATCGCGACGGTTCCGACCTCTACCTGTCTACCGGCGCGCCGGCCAGTATGAAGATCCACGGCAAGTTACTGCCCGTAACCAAGCAACCCTATAGCAAGGGGCAGGTTAAGGAGATCGCCTATTCCATCATGAGCGAGGCGCAAATCGCCGAGTTTGAAATCAAACCTGAGATGAACCTGGCGATCTCTGAACCCAAGATCGGGCGGTTTCGTGTGAATATCTTCAAACAGCGCGGCGAGCTGGCCATGGTGATCCGTGTCATTAAAACGGAGATTCCCAATTACAAGGATCTCGGCCTGCCGCTGATTTTGCCGAAACTGGTGATGGAAAAGCGCGGGCTGATTCTATTTGTCGGCGCTACAGGTTCCGGTAAATCAACGTCGCTGGCCTCTTTGATCGATCACCGCAACCGAAACTCAGCCGGGCATATAATCGCCATCGAAGACCCCATCGAATTTGTCCACGAGCATAAGCGTAGCATCGTCAATCAGCGGGAAGTCGGACTCGATACGGACACCTATGAAGACGCGCTACAAAACACGCTGCGTCAGGCGCCGGACGTTATACTTATCGGCGAGATTCGCAGCCGGGAAACCATGGAACACGCCATCGCCTTTGCCGAAACCGGGCACCTGTGTCTCTCGACACTGCACGCCAACAATGCTAACCAGGCGCTGGATCGGATCATTAACTTTTTCCCGGAGGACCGGCACAAGCAGTTGTTTCTCGATCTGTCGCTGAATATGCGCGGCATCATTTCGCAACGTTTAATACCCACTATCGACAAAAAACGCGCCGCTGCCATCGAAGTTTTATTGGGCACACCGCGTGTTAACGATTTGATCAAAAACGGCAAGGTCGACGAAATCAAGGAAGTGATGGAAAAGTCGGAAAACCTGGGCATGCAAACCTTTGATTCCGCACTCTATAAACTCTACCAGGAAGGCAGTATCAGCCTTGAGGAAGCACTGGCCAACGCCGACTCCGCGAATAACCTGCGACTGAAGATTCAGTTGAGCGAGGGCACCTTCCAGAAGGCCGCACAGACTGACGAGGAAGAAGTGGTCGAAGAGCCAGCACCAGGCCCGGCGGCAGAAGCCCAACCGGTTGCACCGGAACCCGAGCCGAAACCTGAACCTGAACCCGCGCCCGCTGCCACTTCGGGGCTTTCTGAGCTATCCCTCGAGCCTATGAGCAATCCGGCAGATGAAGGT
>DJFY01000080.1:0-673 GCA_002431545.1 Cellvibrionales bacterium UBA5860
TCAATCAAACTCAGAACATTCCCGGCAGGTTATTGAGCCGATTAAAGCCACTCAGAATAAAAAGTAGCGCTGCGCCAATGGCAGCACTTTGGCCGGCTCACAGACCAGCAGTTCGCCATCGGCGCGGACTTCGTAAGTCTGCGGATTGACCTCCACATGGGGCTGGGCGTTATTTAGCAACAGATCTCTTTTCGCGATCTTGCGGGTATTGGCCACCGCCCGCAGGGGCCGCTCCAGTCCGAGCACCTCATCGATACCTGCTGCCAGCGCGGCCTGAGAGACAAAGTGTACGCTGGTGTCGATCAGCGCCTTGCCGAAGGCACCGAACATCGGCCGGTAGTGTACCGGCTGGGGCGTGGGGATGGAGGCGTTGGGATCACCCATCGGTGCCGCGGCAATAGCCCCGCCCTTGATAATCATCGAGGGCTTGACGCCGAAGAAAGCAGGCTTCCACAACACCAAGTCGGCCATTTTGCCGGCTTCCACCGAACCGACCTCAGCGGCGATGCCGTGGGTGATAGCGGGGTTGATGGTGTATTTGGCGATATAGCGTTTGGCGCGGAAATTGTCGTTGCGCTCGCTGTCCTCGGGCAGTGGCCCACGCTGGACCTTCATTTTGTGGGCCGTCTGCCAGGTGCGACAGACCACTTCGCCGACCCGGCCCATGGCCTGG
>DJFY01000080.1:981-1897 GCA_002431545.1 Cellvibrionales bacterium UBA5860
GCGATGGTCTCGCGGCGAATCCGCGAATCGGCAAAGGCGACATCCTCGGGAATATTAGCGTCGAGGTGGTGGCAGACCATCAGCATGTCGAGATGTTCGTCGACGGTGTTGATGGTATAGGGCCGGGTCGGGTTGGTGGATGAGGGCAGCACATTGGGCTCACCGCAGACCCGAATGATGTCCGGCGCATGACCGCCGCCGGCACCCTCGGTATGGTAGGTGTGAATCACCCGGCCCTTGAAAGCGGCCACAGTGTCCTCCACAAAGCCGGATTCGTTGAGGGTATCGGTGTGGATCGCCACCTGTACGTCGAAGCGCTCAGCCACATCCAGGCAGGTATCGATGGCCGCAGGCGTAGTACCCCAGTCCTCGTGCAGTTTGAGGCCCATCGCGCCGGCCACCAGTTGTTCCTCCAGCGCGCCGGGCAGGCTGGCATTGCCCTTGCCGAGAAAACCAAAATTCATCGGCAGGCCCTCGGCGGCCTTGAGCATATTGCCAATATGCCAGGCCCCTGGGGTGCAGGTGGTGGCGTTGGTGCCGGTGGCCGGCCCGGTGCCGCCGCCAATCATGGTGGTGACGCCGGACATCAGCGCCTCCTCCACCTGTTGCGGGCAAATAAAATGGATATGGGCGTCGATGCCGCCGGCAGTCAGTATCTGGCCCTCGCCGGCAATAACCTCGGTGCCAGGGCCGACGATGATGTCGACACCGTCCTGTACATCGGGGTTGCCGCCCTTGCCGATGGCCGCGATACGGCCGTCTTTCAAGCCCACATCGGCTTTGACGATGCCCCAGTAATCGAGAATCAGCGCATTGGTAATCAGGGTATCGACCGCCTCGGCCCGGGGTCGCTGGCTCTGGCCCATACCGTCGCGGATCACCTTGCCGCCGCCGAACTTGACCTCCTCGCCATAGA
>DJFY01000080.1:2113-14154 GCA_002431545.1 Cellvibrionales bacterium UBA5860
TTGCCGCCGCCGAACTTGACCTCGTCACCGTAGCGGGTGTGGTCTTTCTCGACCTCGATAAACAGCTCGGTGTCGCCGAGGCGCACCCGGTCGCCGACCGTGGGGCCATACATTTCCGCGTAGGCGCGGCGATCTATTTTGGACATTGCTTCACTCCCGAGTTTTCGGCCAATTCATTGAGCACGAGTTAGAGCTTGCCCGAAACTTTGCCCTGAAAACCGTAGACCGCCCGCTCGCCGCCGTAGGGCACCAGGTCCACCTCGCGACTCTGCCCCGGCTCGAAGCGCACCGCGGTGCCGGCGGGAATATCCAGGCGCAGACCTCGGGCTTTATCACGCTCAAACAGCAGTGCGTTGTTGGCCTCGTAAAAATGGTAGTGGGAACCCACCTGGATCGGCCGGTCGCCACTGTTGGCCACACTCAAGGTGGTGACCGGCTTGCCGGCGTTGATTTCGAGCTCGCCCGGCTCGCTAATGATTTCGCCCGGTTTCATTTTCACTCCTACCCTTACTAAACGATTGGGTTGTGGACGGTCACCAGCTTGGTACCGTCAGGAAAGGTGGCCTCGACCTGGACCTCGTGGATCATCTCGGCAATGCCGTCCATCACGTCATCCACACTCAGCAGGGTACGGCCAAAGTCCATCAGCTCGGCAACGGTTTTACCGTCGCGGGCGCCCTCCATAATCTCAAAGGAAATCAGCGCCACTGCCTCGGGATAGTTCAACTTGAGTCCGCGGGCTTTACGCCGCTCGGCCAATAACGCAGCGCTGAACAGCAGCAGCTTGTCTTTTTCTCGAGGGCTCAGTTCCATACGACGTCCTAATGTTTCTATTGCGCTCAGGTAAACCAGATTCTGGGGGCTGCCGGGTCCCGCTCATCCTGCGCCAGGCGCAGCAGGGACCAGAGCCGGAAGAATACGTTTTTGATCGACGCTGCCGAATCTCCCAGCGCCCGAACCACTACCAGTTCAGGCAACTCGGTGACCGCCACCAGCGGAGCCCGATACAGGGGCATATCCGTCCCGCACACACTGCCCGGCGCCTGATTGTAGACTGTTGCAGGCCGCGTGCAATCGTCCGCCGGGACTTGCTGGCCAGCCATACCGCAGACTTCGTCGATACAGTTCCGCAACCGCTCGCCAATGTCACCACCGGCACAGGTACTGACCAGCGCTCCCAACGCGGTCGCCCCGCCAAGCCCCCAATATTCGCTAAGCTGCGCCTCGCCACCGGCAAATTCATTTCTTTCGAGCAGGAGCGGTTGTCCGCCGCGATAGATCGACCAGCGCTGACGAAGTCGTCCAGACACAAACGGCCGGGCCCCGGCAGGACGTCCAAGGCAGGTCACCTCCCAGCCCGTAAAATGCGCGCCCGCAGCCAGGTCGACACGAAGGTCGTTACGCGCTTCGGCATCGTTAAAAACAATGGTCTCCTGAGGCAACCATTCACAACGTGCACCGCTCTCCACTTCCAGGTGCACATCCTGGGCCTGAGCCTGCCGGCGGCGATTCGATTGATAGATGCGCCCAGCCGATGGCGTCGTCAGCAGAACGCGGCTCTCCGCCCCGCACAGCGCCGCGATACTGAGCGTATCACCGGCGACAACGCCACCCGGGGGATGCAGGAGATAAACATGACAAATACCGCCTTCCGGGTAAAACGGACGCTGCACTCGCAAGGGCCCGTGGTGCCGATTGCGCTGCAATACGGTACGCGTGCCGTCATGCCGAAACATCAAGTCCAGACGCGCCGACCAGCCGATATCAGCGGCGGGCGAATCGCAACCAGTGGCCGAGGGGCTGACTGCTACATTCATCATTGGTACTTTTATTTCACCTGACCTATTCCGCCCCAGATGCACCCGCGATTACTCCCGGACGCGACGTAGCGACGCCACATCACGTGACGATAATCGGCGGATCGCTCCGTCGCTGCTCGATCGCCTTCGCTGACACTCAACTATCGCTAGTCTGCAGCGGTACTGCAAGTAATATACCTATGTGTAGAGACGCGACGGCAGAAATGCTAAACCGGCTGGCCGTCATCGGCTGACAAATGCGTCGAGTCGCAGCACAATAGTGTGCACGCGTGCGCACGCCAGTCCATGGCCGCGCCGTTCGCCGAGCCAATTGAACTACAGGAGATCACGACCATGCGCTATATCCTTACCCTGACCACCGCTGCGTATTCCAGTGCGACATTGGCCCATAGCGACGCGGCGCACTCAGATCATTCTTTCGTATTGGGATTCATGCACCCGCTCACTGGCATCGACCACTGGCTGGTCGCCGCTGTAATAGGCTGGCTATTAGCAGCGGCCGCTACGCGCATCTGCATTAAGCGCTTGGTATCGGCCAGCGTGCTAATCGCCGGGGGTATCGGCTGTTGGGCTCTACTGCATCAATCCGGCGCAGGCTCATGGGCATTTGCAACCGGCTATGCCCTGTCCTCGTTCGTCATGATGCTGGTGTCGAGCAGCGCTGTTTATCTGGCCAACCAGTGGCGAGACCTTCGCCGGATGCAGTCGTAGCGCAATGGGTTCCCTGCCCCAGAGCTATCGACAGCCGTTTCGGAAGCACTTTTCAGCCCGAACAGCCCGATGCTTTTACTTTCAGAAGCCACGCTCGCAAGAACGACTTTCTACTTGAAGGATACCAGGCACTATAAACGCGGGGTTTATCAACGCTCGGATACTTCAACCAAGGGCGGCAGAGGGCCTGTAAGAAGGGACCTCTGCCAATGTACACCACTACGAAATACCGATATTAACGCTGGTCTTACATTACTCCCTTCCTGCTAATGCCTCTCCGATGAGCCGCGACCCGATGCTGGCCCCCGCCCTTGTCCGCGTACTGCTTTGCGTTTCTGACCTCTTACGTGCTGCGTGGCAAAGGGCTGATGCTTGTGCCCGCCCTTGCCGCGTTCGCCGCTGCGCCCATTGCTCGCACCAGGCCCGTTGCGGAAATTGCGAGTTTTTCCTCGTGCCGTCTGTTGTTTCTCCGGCACCAGGCAGTGCTCGCTGTCGCCGATCAGGTCCGCACGACCCGCACGCTGGAGGTAATCCCGAATTGCCGGCCAGTTTGCCGGGTCGTGATAACGCAACAGGGCCTTGTGTAACCGGCGCTTGTCCAGGTTGCGCACCGTCGAGACTCGCTCGCCACGCTTGTAGTGCAGGGCACGCAGTGGATTCCTACCGGAGTGATACATGGCCGTCGCTGTCGCCATGGGGGACGGGTAGAAAGTCTGCACCTGATCGGCGCGAAAGTTGCGGGCCTTGAGCCAACGGGCCAGCTCGACCATGTCGTCTTCGCTGGTTCCCGGGTGGGCCGCGATAAAATAGGGAATCAGATACTGTTTTTTACCGGCCTTTCTACTGAATTTTTCGAACATGGCAGCAAAGCGATCGTAGCTGCCAATTCCCGGCTTCATCATTTTCGACAGCGGTCCCTCTTCTGTGTGCTCGGGCGCGATCTTGAGGTATCCGCCGACGTGGTGGGTCACCAACTCCTCGACGTAAGCCGGTGACTCCACCGCGAGGTCGTAGCGCAGGCCCGAGGCAATCAGGACCTTCTTCACGCCCGGCAATGCCCGTGCACGGCGGTACAAACGAATCAGCGGATCGTGGTCGGTGTCGAGGTTGCTGCATATGCCTGGATAGACGCAGGACAAACGTCTGCACGCTGACTCTATTTTTCGCGACTTACAGGCCAGGCGGTACATGTTGGCGGTGGGGCCGCCCAGGTCGGAAATAACGCCGGTGAACCCCGGTGTTTTATCCCGAATGCTTTCGATTTCCCGAATAATCGAATCTTCCGAACGATTCTGGATGATACGGCCTTCGTGCTCGGTAATAGAGCAAAACGTGCAACCGCCAAAACAGCCGCGCATGATATTCACCGAAAAGCGAATCATTTCGTAGGCAGGAATCCGCCGCCCCGCGTACTTTTTATGGGGCACGCGAGAATAGGGTAAATCAAAAACGTCATCCATCTCTGCGGTTGTCAGCGGAATCGGCGGCGGGTTAATCCAAACCTCGCGTTGCTCGTGGCGCTGGACCAGGGCTCGCGCATTCCCCGGGTTGGTCTCCAGGTGCAACACGCGGGAGGCGTGAGCATAGAGTACGGGGTCGTTTTTCACTTTATGGTAGGCGGGCAGGCGAATCACGGTTTGGGCACGATCCACTTTCTCCTGTCGCGGCACAAAATGCAGCACCTGTTCACCGCTGTCCACCGCAACATCGACACGACACTTGCCGCCAGTGGTAGCAGCCAGTTCTTCATCGTTGTTATAGGGGTTGGGCAAGGCGCCGATCCTGCCGGGCCGATCCACCCGCGTCGAATCGACAACGACCCAGCCGAGGGGCAGCTGGTCGCGTAGAACAGCACTGCCCCTGATATCTGTCACGTCATCGACGCGCTCACCGCGAGCCAGGCGATGCGCGACCTCGGCGATGGCTCGTTCACTGTTGCCGTAGAGCAGGATATCAGCCTGTGCATCCACCAGTACTGAACGGCGCACCTCATCATCCCAATAGTCGTAGTGCGCGATCCGTCGCAAACTCGCCTCGATCCCACCGAGCACAATCGGCACATCCCGCCAGGCTTCGCGACAGCGCTGGCTGTAGACGATTACCGCTCGGTCCGGCCGCTTACCGCCCTGATCATCAGGCGAATAAGCGTCGTCACTACGCATGCGCCTGTCCGCGGTATAGCGGTTGATCATCGAATCCATGTTGCCGGCAGTGATGCCGAAAAACAGATTGGGCCGACCCAGCCGTTTAAAATCTGCGGTAGAACGCCAATCGGGCTGATCGATAATGCCAACCCGAAAGCCCTGGGCTTCGAGCAGGCGCCCAATAACCGCCATGCCGAAACTGGGGTGGTCGACATAGGCATCGCCGGTGACGATGATCACGTCGCAACTGTCCCAGCCCAGTTGCTCCATCTCCTCGCGCGTGGTCGGCAACTGGGGCGCAGTACCATAGCACTCGGCCCAGTATTTGGGGTAGGTAAAAAGCGATTGAGGGGAGGGCATCAGAGCCAGCCGGTTCGAGATTAGCGGTAGATTTTACCGGCTTCGGTCAGCGCTCTTCCAGCACCATCTCGTGCCGGGGCAGCGGCCCCTCGCGATACCCCTAACGTACCGCGACGCACTGCGCCCGCGCTGATTGCGAAGTGCTTGCTGAAGGCACGCGAAAACGCCGCCTCAGAGCGATAACCTACCTTGTGGCCGACCTCGGCCACACAGCCGCCGTCCTCCAGACAGGACCAGGCAATCTGCATACGCCACCAGGTGACATACTGCATCGGTGTGAGGCCACTGATATCCTTGAACACTTTGGCAAAATGGGTACGCGACATGGCTGCACAGGCGGCCAGCGATTGCAGTTGCCAGTCCTTTTCCGGTGCCGCGTGCACGGCTTGCAGTACACCACTGATACGCGGGTGAACAAACAGCGCCATAATGCCCTCGTCGCCACCCTGCGATTCCGCATAGTGACGCAGCGCAAAAGCAAATAGTAATTCGCACAGGCGGTTGAGCAGCAGGTTATCGGTGCGACTATCGCGCAGGCTCTCTTCCAGGATCAACGCCAGCAACCTGACGAGCCACCCAGTGGCTGGAGCACACTGAATCACGAAAACCGCGGGCAAGGTGTCGAGCAGTAGTTCACCGCAGCGGTGTTCAAACTGCACTGCCCCGCAAAGCATGCTGGTACCCTCCAGATGCTGAGCCTCCGCAATGGACAAATGCCGCTGTGATCCGCCCTGGGGCCGGGCAGGCGTCAGGGTATGCGGGAGCTCCCGGGGGAAAATCACCAGGTCACCCTCACCCAACACCCAGTCGCCGTGACCGGGCACGGCCAGCCGACAACCGCCCTGGGTCGCCATGTGGAAACAGGTGTTGCCCAGGGCGTGCTCCTGAATAATCCAGTCACCGCAAACGCGGGCATTGTGATAGACGGAAACACGCCCGCGAAGCAAGCCAATGAGATCGTTAAATGCAGTCAAAACGTACGATAAAGCATGCAAAAAGTATTATTCAGCATTCATCGTACGATTCGATTCCCCTAAAGTAAACGCCCTCTCGACCCAACATGGAACATACATATGAGTTTTACTCTATACACCCAGGACAGCGCACCCGCGGAAGCGCGCGAGGAACTCGCCGATTCGCTCAAGAATTTTGGCTGGATTCCCAATCTCCACGCAGTATTGGCAGAGGCGCCACCGGTTTTGACGGCATATAAAAAACTCCACGAACTTTTTCAGCAATCGAGTTTTGATCAAACCGAATTGACGGTCGTCTGGCAAACGATCAATCTGGAAAACAGGTGTCACTACTGCGTGCCCGCCCACACCGCCATTGCCCATATGATGGAAGTCGATCAGGCTGTGCTCGAAGCCCTGATCAAGGGCAGTCCGCTGCCCAGTGACAAGCTCGAAGTCCTGCGCGACACGACGCACGCCCTGATCGCCCAAAGAGGCGACCTGACCGATGACCAACTGACACAGTTCAGGACGGCTGGCTACGGCAACCGTCAGTTACTGGAAATTATTCTCGGCCTGGCCCAGAAAATTATCAGCAACTACACCAATCGTCTTGCCAGTACGCCTCTGGACGATGCCTTTGCCCCGTTCTCCTGAACCCGGGAAGTTCCGATTAACGAGACACCGTGCTGCAACGACGAGAGCCTGACGGGTGGCGAAGCACTTCCAACCCGTCAGAATTCGTATTTAAATTGCACCCGGGCTTCCCAGGAAAGATTGTCCTGTTCTGGATGGAAATCGCCGGATTCAAAAAACTCGGCACGCGCCATCACCGAGAAACGGCTGGTGAACCGGTGATTGAGAATCGCGATCAAGAGATTGCCGCGATGATCGCCTCCACCTAAACCTTTTTCCGGAGCATAGACTGGCCCGATACTCATTTCAAAACGGGTTCTATCGCCCGGTCGCAGGCGCAAGCCCAGCCTCGACCAGTTGATGTTGGTCCAGTCGCCGATCCGGGGAATAAACTGCCACACGAGAAAGTAGGAGTACTGGGGCCAACGCGCCCACAAGCCATGCCAGTTTTCCTCGGTGCTTGTTGCTGGATCGTCCCCGGATAAATAGTAATTGGCAAAAAATACTTCGGGTTGCCACGCCTTGTCGGGCCATTGGTAGTTCATGGAAAAATCGCTAAGCCAGGCTCGCACGTCGCCACCACCCCGGCGGTGCCCACCCTGTCTGGCGAGTTCCCAGTAGCTTGAAAATTGCTCGGTCCACTGCAGCGGCCAGATAAAACCCAGCGTATGCAGGTACACGTCGCTCTGACCAAAACGCGGCCGCTCGTGTTTGAACATATAGTAAATGTCTGAGGGCAGTCCTGCGGTGGCAGATTTGTCGTTACTCGTCAGATAGGCGACAACTCCCCGCTCGTCGCTTTCCAGAAAGCCTATTTTCTTATGCTTATTATTTATCAGGTACTCGTCTTCTTCCGGGGAATAAATACCGATCAAATCCAGTTTGTAATGCGCAAATTTGAAACGCCCGCGAATGCCGTTAAAGCCGTAGGAGCGCTCGGCGTCCAGCGGACTGCTTTCGAGGATCTGCAGGCCGCGACCATAGTGCATGGGAAAGCGGCCTATTTTCAGATCGAGCCGGTCGCTCATTAAATCGGTAAATTCCACCGACAGTTCATGGAAAACAATCTCATCCAGAAAACGGTAACGATTCGCCGATCTGTTTTTCACGTAGTTGCGAAACTCGGTTTTCAGCCAGCTACGAAAAATTACATCAGGTGTGGGCTGCCAGGATACGCGCAGTGCCGACACTACGTCGCTATAGGTGGTTTCGGGTAGCTTAAATCCGCCATCGACGGGTAGCTCGTCGAGTGTGACAAGCTTTAACTGGATGTCTCCGGAAACCTGGAATTGGCTCGCACCTTCCGATGTGTTTTGCGCGCAGACCGTCTTTCCGTAACCAAAGGACAAAAGAAAAACAGATCCGGCAAGCACTTGACGCACGCGGCGCCCGCGCCCCGACAGGAATGAACTGATCATGAATAACGTAAGGCACAGCCGCCCGCCTCCCCCGACGCAGACAGCACAATCAGTGCTCTTGATTTTCCTTATTGTTGTGGCTTTATTTTTAAATGAAATTTATTCTCTTCGAAAAACCGAGGGAACAAATCCCGGATTCAGAGTTTTCAAAGGGTGTGACCCCGAGACCTGCCCCATAAAAGGGGGATGCACCGAGTACCCCAATAGCGACTGCACCCGTGGCGACATCTCCCTAACCTGTGCGCGAGGTATGGTCAGGTAAAAATTCTCGATAGTTCTCAACCACGGCTGGCAATACTGATTGGACAGCGCCCGCCGTACAGTCTGGCTCGAGTTGCGGCCTCCCCTGTGCAGGGTATTACTGGAGAACACGACACAGGCACCGGCAGGCATTTCCACCGCTACTGACTTGCCCGCCATACGTTGGACAAAATCAGCATCTGTTTCGCGATCGCCCGAGCGATAGTCACCAGCGATCTCTTCATCACTCCAGAGGTGACTCCCCGGTATCACCTCGGTACAACCGTTTTTAGCGGTGAAGTCATCGATGGCGATAACCGTGGAAAGCGCAACCGTGCGCGGTCGGGCGATGCCATAAAACGCATCGTCGCAATGCCAGGGTTGGGGCGTTTCCCCGGGATGGATACAAATCGCCTGGCTGGTCGTAAGCAAATAATTAGGTTCGAGGAACCTATCGCAGAGCGCCATGATTCGCCGATCCTCGACGAGGTCCTGAAACAGTTTGCCCTGACTCAATATGGCATAAATGCGTTCGGTCTTATCGCCCTCGAAATTATTACGGCCAAAATAGTGGTCTTTTTTTGCGTCGAGGAATTGCCCTATTTGATCGACTTGTTCGCCGGAAAGAAAACTTTCCAGAACGCAATAACCCTGTTCTCGAATCTCGCGGACAGCGTGCCGAATCTGCGCATCTGATTCGGCATTTGGATATTCCTGTGTTCGACTGTCGTCATTCCCGGCCATAGCAGACCCGCTGTCAGCTCAGGCCCTCCCTGTGCACCCCCGGTCTACGCCTGGTCGGTAGGTTGTTGCCTGATAATGGGAAGCCAGTGAAAAAACCCGGCCAGTATCACCATCATGCCATCTTTTGCCGTATCCCGATCGTGCATGCGCAATTTCCCCTGAATCACCACCAACTCGCCCAGGTGCGCGAAAAATATCAGAATACCGATCCACAGCAGATTAAAATTCCACGGGCTCTCAAATACCCCAAACAGTGCTAGCAATGGCAATATCCAGAAACCCACGGTGGCGAACTTACCCACCGATAGAAACATTTGCATGATCAATCCCCCTTAATAACTGAATTTGTTTTCTACTTTTGTGTTCTTTGTTGTTTAGCGCCTCGTTTGCCTATGTTGGCTTCGGCTTTACGCATTGAACGCCGCGTTTTACGCAGCACAGCGTTTCTGAGCCGAACGCCTGAGCCGAGATACTCCAACGCGATCAATTATTGTTTGCTCGCAACTGAGTGTAGCAAGCTGTAGGGGATGACTACAAACGTCGCGAATGACCCTGGAGTTTCCCGCCTTCGAGGATTATTCCTCGCGGAATTCGTGCGCTTGTTCCCGCCACAGGAAAAGAATCACCGACAGGCCAGCAGCCGCGAACAGCATACACATCACCATGATTTGATAGCGCGCCGCTACCAGTGGCGAGACACCTGCGAGAATCTGCCCGGTCATCATCCCCGGGAGAGAGACGAGGCCGACCGCCAACAGGGAATTGATCACCGGAATCAGGGCCGCATGGCTCGCCTTGTTGCGTGCCGCCACATACGACTCGCCCCGGGACAGTTCCGCATACAGGCGCTCGGCTGCAAGACTGACAGCGTTCATAGAGGCCGCGAAAATCATACCCGCCAACGGCACCATGTAACGCGGGTCATACCAGGGATTCAGCGTTAAGACACCAACGGTAATCAATACCAGGACGCAGCCACCACCAAGGGCGATAGAGATCAGCGCCCCGACATAGAGCCCCCCACGCCGCTCAGGCACACTACCCAGGGCGATCCAGCTCGAGGCCGTAATCATCACGGCCAGTACCACTAGTACCACCCAGCTCTGCTCGGTCCCAAAAATAAAAGTCAGGACATAACCGACCAGCAAAAGCTGACCGAGCATCCGTGTCAGCGCGTAGAACGCACTTGTCGCCGGCAGCGACCAGCGTCTTAGCACCGCAATCACGATAAAAACCGGCAGGAATGCCAACGCCAGTCTACCCAGGGAAATACTGTCCACAGGCTCAGTCGTGATTAGGGTCTGTTAAGCGGCCAGGCCCGCACCCGATTCGCACACCGGCGCGTCAATCGGAGGGTCACTCTTGGCATGTGGTTTCCGGCTCGTGCACATTGACCACCGGGAGCACTCGATTCTCGTAACGTGCCAGCAACTGCTCTGCTCTCCGCTGCACGGCCGTGAGGTTAGCCGCCTTGACATGGCCGAAACCGCGAATAAACGCGGGCAGCCCGGCGATTTCCACCGCCAGTTCAATTTTTTCTGAATTCAGGGTGGACAACAGATGCTCTATCCTGTCCTCATATTCAACGATTAACGCCCGCTCCATCTTGCGCTCCTGGCTTTTACCGAAAGGATCGAGGACCCGGCCACGCAGAAATTTAAACCGCGCGAGGAGTTTAAACAAAGGCAAAATCCACGGCCCGAACTCCCGCTTGATCAATTGGCCCGAATCCGGATCTCGCTTTGCCAGCAGGGGTGGCGCCAGATGAAAGCGCAGTCGTAGATCGCCGTCGAATTGCTCGGCAAGATTGCGCTGGAACGTGCCATCGGTAAACAATCTCGCCACTTCATATTCGTCCTTGTAAGCGAGCAGTTTGAAATAATTTCTCGCCACGGCTTCAGTCAGCGGCAACGCTTTGTCGCCTGCATCACTGGCGATCTCAGCCTGTTTGACCTGCTCAACCAGTCGGCGGTAGCGCGCCGCATAAGCGGCGTCCTGATAGGCAACCAATTCTTGCTCGCGAAGCGCTACGATCTCATCCAGAGATTCAGTTTCGCGGGACTTCGGGGCGGCATGCAAACCGGCAAGTTCAAGCACGCGCTGCGGATCCGCGGCATAGCGCCGTCCCCAGTCAAAGGCCTGCAGGTTACTTTCAACGGCCACGCCGTTTAACCGTATGGCCTGCTCCAGGGCCTCGCGTTGCAGTGGCAGGTAGCCGCGCTGCCAGGCGCAACCGAGCAGTAACATGTTACTGGCCAGCGCATCTCCCATCAGCGCAACACCAAGGGCACTGGCATCCATAAAATGACTTCTGGTGCCCACTCTACGATTAATGGCCTGCTCCATGGCGTGCTCCGGAAAGGGGGCGTCCGGGTCGCGGGTAAAGTCTGCCGTTGGAGATGCGTGATTGTTGATCACGGCGGCGCACGATGCGGGTTTAAGCCGCGCCAGGGAGTCCTGTCCGGCGGACACCACCAGGTCGGCGCCCAGCAACAAATCGGCACCTGCCGCCGCGACCCTCGGTTCGTGTAAATCGTCCTGGCGCGGGGCGATCCTCACGTGGCAGGTTACTGCGCCAAATTTCTGGGCCAGGCCAGTTTGCGTCAATACACTCATGCCCCTGCCTTCGATATGGGCCGCCATACCGACGATAGATCCTACCGTGAGCACACCCATGCCGCCGACACCGGTAAGCAGAATATTAAAGGGCGCTTCGAGCCCGACGGGAGCCGGTTCCGGTAACGCGGGAAAATCGACAGCCCCCGTCGCCGGTACCGATTTGCGAATGCTGCCACCGTAGACCGAAACAAAGCTCGGGCAAAAGCCCTTTACGCAGGAATAATCCTTGTTGCAGGCGCTTTGATCGATCATGCGCTTGCGCCCAAAAGCCGTTTCTTTCGGCAATACGGAGAGACAATTCGATTGCACACCGCAATCGCCGCAACCTTCGCAAACGCTTTCATTGATGAATATTCGCCGATCGGGATCTGCCAGTTCACCGCGCTTGCGGCGGCG
>DJFY01000087.1:0-30408 GCA_002431545.1 Cellvibrionales bacterium UBA5860
GATGATTTTCGCCGGCCTGTTCTCGGCGCTGAAAGGCCCACCGGGGGCCATGCGCACCAGCAGGAACGTGGCGGTAATCACCACCAGCAGGACAGGTATGGCCTGCAGCAGCCGATGCAGAATAAAACGCGCCACGGTTTAGTCCGTCGGCGCCAGATGAATAGCTTTGTACAGCGCGTAATCCAGCAGGTTGGCCGGCATGCCGCGCACACTGGTGTGTACGAGGTGGTTGCGCGTATAGAAATAGAGCGGAATGACGGGCATCTCGTCGAGGAGAATGGTTTCGGCCTCGTCAAACAGATGATAGCGCTGTTCCCGATTCTTTGCCGAGGGGGAGAGTCCCAGCACCAGTTCGTCGTAACGGGGGTGACTCCAGCCGGTCAGGTTATTACCGCCATCCTTCACCCACATGTCGAGAAAGGTGTTCGGATCCACATAGTCGCCAATCCAGCCGGCGCGGGCGATCTGGTATTGCCGGTTTTCCACGTTGTCCAGGTACACCTTCCAGTCCTGGTTGTTCAGCGTTACTTCGATATTCAGGTGTTGTTTCCACATCTGTTGAATGGCAACCGCCAGTTTACGGTGGCCTTCACTGGTGTTGTAGAGTAGCTCTGTCGCGGGAAAGTTCTGCCCCTCGGGGTAACCGGCTGCTGCCAAGAGCCCGCGTGCCGCTTCGGGGTCAAAGGAAAAACCCGTTGTTGCGGTATAGCCGAGCGTATCGGGTGGCGTAAAAGTGTAAGCGGGAATCTGCCCGCCTTTGGTGACGCTGTCCACCAACTGCTGTCGGTCGATACTCATGGCCAGCGCGCGGCGTATCCTGCTATCGGACAGGTGCGGGGTGTCGACATTAAAGCGGTAAAAGTAGGTGCCCAGGTAGGGTGCGATGCGCAGGTGCTGCGGTTGCTCCTGTTTATAGACCTCGATTTTATCGGGCGGCAGCGCGCCGGTAATGTGAAGCTGGCCGGCGCGGAACATGCGTTCTTCAGTCGAGACATTTTCAGTGGGGTAAAAGCGGATGCCATTGAGCCGGACCTTGTCTTTGTCCCAGTAGGTAGGGCTCTTGTCTACCGCGACAACCTTGTTAAGTTGCCAGTCGGTCAGAACGAAGGCGCCGTTGCCGACGAAGTTGCCAGCACGGGTCCAACGGGTACCGCGCTCGTCCGGTTGGCCGAACTTTTCGATAGTTGGCCGGTGTACCGGAAACATGCTGTAGTGGTCGAGTAGTTGCAGAAAGTATGGCGTGGGATTTTCGAGCCTGATGCGCAGCGTGTGATCATCCAGCGCCGCGACCCCCACCTGCTTGAAATCGTCGATCCTGCCCTCGGCATATTCGCGCGCGTTCTCGATGTTGAAATACATGTAGGCATACTGGTTGCCGAGACCGGGTTGCAGCGCGCGCCACCAGGACCAGACAAAGTCTTGTGCCGTGACCGGATCCCCGTTCGACCAGCGGGCAGTGTTGCGCAAGTGGAAGGTATAGGTTAGACCGTCGTCCGATATATCCCAGCGCTCGGCGACGCCGGGAATCGGTTCGAGTGTGTCGGGATCCTTGAGCACGAGACCTTCGAGGAGTGCAATAATAATATGGTGTTCCGGCACGCCCGTGACGATATGCGGGTCCAGTTCCTGCGGCTCCGTGCCGTTGCCCCAATGGAGAATCTGCTCCCGGTTACCCTGGCTGACGTTGGTCTCGCCGCCACCGCAGGCAACGAGAGATGTCATCAGAAAAATCAGGGACAAAGATTTGAGGATCGATTTATCGCGCATGTGCTCCCTATACCGCAGTTCGGTTCCCGTTGGGCTTAAGATTCGTGCTGGTTTCTCGGGTTTAAGTTTATCGGATTACAGCGGCGGTGGAGCCGTCTGCAGCAGTTGTTTTTCACCAGTGGGCCGCAATCGCCGGCATTCCAAGCGAGTTTAGCGTTTAAAGCAACCGAAGTTTGCAGACAAATCAAGCGGCGCTACAAGCTACGGATTGCGCGTTTTGCCGGACTCTGTCGATAGGGACCCGGTTATCCGCTGCGTGACGGTGGAGTGATACTAACCCAGCCCGCTGGCCGGAAAAAGCCCGAGCGTGGGTGCGCCGAAAAGGCGCTGCCGAGAAAGGCGAGTGGTTGCATTCGCCCAACCAAGTCCCGATAATCCCGCCCCTCTACGGTGGCCCTCGTTGGTCCCCTCGCAATAAACATCTGTGAACCCCGCCAGGCCCGGAAGGGAGCAACGGTAGCAGTGACTTTATGTGCCGGGGTGCGGCTGGCGGGGGTCGCCACCACATGCGGCGCCGCTTCATTCTTTTTTATTCGAGAGTTAAATTTCAGATGCCCCGGGAAGTCTGCCGTTTTTGCATCGGGCAGGTGGGCGTCGCCGATATGGTATCTTTCCTCTCGAGCAGATAATCTGAACCGTCAAAATTTTCAGTGATCACACTATTTCATTCACCCGTGTCCAGTCGTTATGAGTTACCAGGTTCTCGCGCGTAAGTGGCGCCCGCAGCACTTCGATGAAGTGGTGGGTCAGGAGCATGTGCTGCGTGCCTTGACCAATGCGCTCGACAACGACCGCCTCCATCACGCTTATCTGTTTACGGGTACACGTGGCGTCGGTAAAACCACACTGGCGCGTATCTTCGCGCGGTGTCTCAATTGCGAGCAGGGCGTCAGTTCCAAAGCCTGCAACCAATGTACCGCCTGCACGGATATCGCCGAGGGACGGTTTGTCGATCTTATCGAAGTCGATGCCGCCTCGCGCACCAAGGTGGAAGACACGCGGGAGTTGCTCGACAACGTCCAGTACATGCCGACTGCGGGTCGCTACAAGGTCTACCTCATCGACGAGGTACACATGCTGTCTTCCCACAGTTTCAATGCGCTGTTAAAAACGCTGGAAGAACCGCCGCCCCACGTCAAATTTTTGCTGGCGACTACCGATCCCCAGAAACTGCCGGTCACCATTCTTTCCCGGTGTCTACAATTCAACCTGAAAAACCTCAGCCCTGAACGCATTGTCGAACATCTGGCGCAGATCATGACTGTAGAAAGCGTCCCCGTGGAGGAGGCGGCCTTGTGGGTTCTCGCGCGTGCCGCAGACGGCAGTATGCGCGACGCGTTGAGCCTGGCTGACCAGGCTATTGCCCACGGTGGTGGGAAATTGGTCGAATCGGAACTCAGCACCATGCTCGGCACCGTCAATCGCTCCGCGGTGCTCGAGCTGTGTCGCGCGGTCGCCGATAGAGATGCCGGCGCGGTGCTGGAAAAGGTCGCGCGTCTGGCTGAACACGGGCCGGACTATGCCGGTGTTCTCGGCGACATCTTGTCGGTCTGGCACCGGGTTGCTGTTTGCCAGGCTGTACCCGAGGCGTTGGACAACAGCCAGGGCGACCGGGAGGCGATTGTCGAGTTGGCCGGTCGCTTAAGTCGCGAGGATGTGCAGTTGTTTTACCAGATCTGCCTGCTGGGTCGGCGGGATTTAACGCTGGCGGTCGACCAAAGAAGTGGTCTGGAGATGGCGCTTTTGCGTCAACTGGCCTTTCAGCCGGTATTGCCGGAGGCGGCTGTGCCGCCGATTGAGTCGAGTGCAACCGGCACCGGGGCCACACAGCCCGGCGCAAGCACTCGGGGGGATGGCGCTGGAAAAAAGCTTGAACCGGGGCCCCTGGCCCCGGCGCTGCCGGCTACAGGGACAGCCGAATTAGATCGGCAAGCATCGGTAAGGCGGCAAGACGGCGCGAGCCGGGTAGCGGCCTCGCTTCAGACGCAAAAAGATTCCGACGCCTTGGCGGGCGAAGGCGAAGCGCCAACTGGCAGGGCGCAGGGCGATCAAATCCGAAGCGCTCCGGTAGCGGCTGAAGTTGCTGATTCCGCGGTCAGTCCGGCATCGAGTCAGGTGAGCCTGGCGCCCTCTGAGCCGGGTTGTCCCCCGAATACAACAGCTTCCCATGCGAAAGGGAATCCGGCGGAATCCGGTTCGGGAGCGCGCACGGATAGCGACTGGCCGGCGCCCGCGGGCATCGAGTCTTTGACGCCGGATGTTTGGTTACGTATCTGTCACCAATTGCCGATTAACGGTCGCTTGCTGGCCGTGGCGTCCAACCTGGTCCTGGACGAACGCGAGAGCGACGAATTTCGCTTTCGGCTGGAAGACTGCCACAGTGCGCTTTACGATGAGCGCCATCAACAGGCGTTGGCGGCGGCACTTGGGCAATACCTGGGCGAGGGCGTTCGGGTTGTGATTGCCATTGCACCCGTCGACGAGGAAACGCCGGCGCTTTACCGCATGCGTATTGCCGCGGAGCGACGTCAGCGGGCTATAGAGACCTTGCGGGAGGATCCCACGGTCAAGGCGCTGGCAGCACGTTTTGGCGGCACTTTGCTGGAAGATACTGTGATTGCCATCGATTCTGGAGGTGAACATGAAAGGGCTTGATGACATGATGAAACAGGCGCAGCAGATGCAGCAGAAGATGCAGCAGCTGCAGGAGCAGGCGGCGGCTGCCGAGGTTGTCGGTCAATCCGGCGCTGGCATGGTCGAAGTCGTTATGACCGGGCGCCACGACGTGCGTAAAGTGACCATCGACCCCCAATTGCTCGACGAGGACAAGGAAATCCTCGAGGATTTGCTGGCTGCCGCGGTCAACGATGCGGTACGCAAGGTCGAGAAAAACACGTCGTCGATTATGGGCGACCTGATGGCTGGTATCCAGCTGCCTCCGGGTTTCAAGTTCCCCTTTTAGTGCATTGCCCTCGTGAGTAAACAATCTTGAAGCCGGGCATGTACGGTCCGGTAATCGGCGAACTGATCGACGCCCTCAGGTGTTTGCCTGGCGTCGGTCCGAAAACCGCACAACGTATGGCCTTGCAACTGCTGGAGAGAGATCGAGCGGGGGCGCGGCGGCTGGCGCAGGCGATGGCCCGGGCTGAGGAGAGTGTCCAGCGCTGCCGGCGGTGCCGGACGCTGTCCGAGCAGAGCGAGTGTCCGATCTGCAGCGATCCGACTCGAGATGGGCGGGTATTGTGCGTTCTGGAAACGCCAGCGGACATGTTTGCCATCGAGCAGTCCGGCAGTTACCGCGGCCTTTATTTTGTCCTGCTCGGACATCTGTCACCGATCGACGGCATCGGCCCCGACGAGATCGGCATGGATCAGTTGTTGGAACGTTTACAGGAAGAAGATATCAACGAATTGATTCTCGCCACCAACCTCACGGTCGAGGGCGAGGCGACTGCTCATTTTATCGGCGAGGCGGCTGCGTCAATGGGCATCGCTGTGTCCCGTATCGCTCACGGCGTACCGCTCGGCGGCGAACTCGAGTACGTGGATGGTGGTACGCTCGCCCATGCCTTTAACAGCCGTAAACGCCTGTAAGGAGCCGACTCGACTGTGACTGAATTGCTATTAATCGACAATGCCGAAGCACTGGGGGCGCTGGTGCAACATTTGCGCGGCTGCGCCAGTGTCGGCATCGATACGGAATTTGTCCGAACCGATACTTTTTTTCCCCGCCTTGGACTGATTCAGGTGTCGGACGGTGCCGGTACGTGGCTCATCGATCCTCTGGCTATGGGGCGCGAGGACATGGAGCATTTCGGAATCCTGCTCGCCGATGAGAACGTGCTCAAGGTATTGCATTCCTGCTCGGAGGATCTGGAAGTACTGGAGCAGGCTACCGGGCAATTACCGCGGCCGGTGTTTGACACGCAGGTCGCTGCGGCTTTTGTCGGGCTGGGGTTTTCTCTGGGTTATCAGGCGCTTGTCAGCGAGCTTACCGGCGTGCAATTGGCGAAACACGAAACCCGTTCGGACTGGATGCTGCGGCCCCTGAGTGCCGCCCAAAGAGTTTACGCTGCGGAAGATGTCGAACATCTGGCGACATTGCACGCCCGGCTTTCCGGGCGCCTGGCGGCGCTTGAACGGCTGGAGTGGTTCGGTGAGGATATGACCAAGCTCATCGACAAGGCGGCTGTGGTCGCTGCCGATGAAGATTACTATCAGCGCATCAAGGGTGCCTGGAAGCTCGATCGACGGCAACTGGCTGTATTGCGGGCGCTGGCTGCTTGGCGCGAGCGGCGAGCCAGGCAAACCGACCGCCCGCGAGCGCGTATCGTATCGGATAAAGAACTGTTCGCCATCGCCGCGCACGATATTCGCAGCTCGAGTGACTGGAGCCGCTTGTCCGACAACCGCGCTCGTGAGATTCGCCCCCGGGTGATACGAGAGTACGGTGCGAAGCTTATTGAGATAGTCACCGAGTATGCGAATACGCAGCTTGAGAGCCACCCGCCACGCCTGCCCAAGCCGGTGCCGCGGCAATATGGGGGGATCATGAAGAGCTGTAAACAACTGGTGTTGACCCGGGCACGGGATCTGGCGCTGGCGCCGGAAATGCTGGTTCGGCGCGCCGACCTGGAATCTCTGGTGCGCAATCACTGGCAGGGATGCAGTCAGTTACCTCCGACACTGGCACAGGGCTGGCGGCGCGCGGTAATTGGCGAGGATCTGCTGGCCCATGTCGAGACAAAAGGGGCGCAAATATGAACCTGACGTGCGGCATCTACAAAAGTCGTAGAAAGACGGATTATTACCTGTTTACCAACGATGCCGAAGGTCTCAATGCGGTGCCCGAAGCGTTGCTGGGCCAACTCGGCACTTGCGATAAAGTAATGACCCTGGAACTCACGCCGGATCGTCGCCTGGCTCAGGCTGACGCTGCCGAAGTCATACAGGCACTGTCGAGCCAGGGTTATTACCTGCAGTTGCCGCCCAAAAACGATGCCTATATGCAGGTTCTCCGCGATCGCAATGAAAAGCTATAAACCAAAATGCCGACGGCGGGTGTCTTCCTTTTGAGCGATGTCGTGCCCGAGCCCTGGTGGCACAGGCCGCTGGACAAACTGACGCGAAGCGAGTGGGAAGCGCTGTGTGACGGTTGCGGTAGGTGTTGTCTGGCGAAGATCGAACCGGAGGATGGTGAGGGTGTCCTGTTTACGCGTGTCGCCTGCAGACTACTTGACACGGAAACCTGCCGCTGTCTCGATTACACCCACCGGTTGCAGGCTGTGCCGGATTGTCAGGATTTAAACTGTGACAATATCCACGAGATTGACTGGCTGCCATCGACCTGTGCCTACCGGTTGCGCAGGGAGGGTAAGCCGTTGCCTGACTGGCATCCGTTGCTAAGCGGCGATGGTGAATCCGTCCACAACGCCGGTATCTCGGTGCGCGGGCGGGTGATCGGCGAACACCATGTGCATCCGGATGGGCTTGAAGAGCACATAGTGCACTGGGTTGAATCGGGCGGGTGAAAACGGGTCGTAGCTACTGATGTATACCACTGAGAACTACTTTTGGGGCGCTGTCGCCTATGTGATAGGTCTGCTGTTGATAACGCCGCTCTTATGGCGAGCGACCCGCTTTATCCCGTGGCATCCTGTGAAAAGCTTTTTTCGTATTGCAGTGATTGTCGGTCTGGCTACACCGGCGTTTCCCTACCAGGATCTCGACTATCTGGCGCCGGCCTGGCTGGTCAGTGTGTTTGAAGTGATCAAACCTCAGACAGGCGATGGTATCTGGCGCGGATTAAAGCCGATTATCTTCTGCTTTGTTGTCGTCTACATCGTCGAGCTTTGTCTGTGGCGACTGTTGCGAAACGACACGCCCAAGTCCGATAACACACGCGGACGTCGGGATGCTGCTGGCTCGGGTGCCGCAAAAGTGAAACCTTCCGGGAAGACTAAGGGCGGTGACAGGGTGGCCGGGCAACCGCGACGGCGAACCGAACCGACGCTGGGGGGGCAACCGCTGTCGCCAAACGCGGGAAAACAGCCCTAACAGAGGCGGCTTTCGGCGCTTCGCTGCCGTAGTGCAAGTGGCTCTCTGCTAGCGAATACCGTGCATGCCCCGATTGAGCAGCGGCGCCATAATTAGCAGGAACGCGGCGATGGCGATCGCCAGCCAGCCCACCTGGGTGTAAACCTCGATCGATTTTTCCAGGGCCAGCGCCGGATCGACGGAGCCTTCAGCCCCGTCGACGCCGGTCAGTCGGGCGATCTGACCGGCGATATAGTTGGCGCCAGCGGAGGCCAGGAACCACACGCCCATCATCATGCCGACGATCCGTGTAACGCTCAGCTTAGTGATCATGGACAGGCCCACCGGCGAAATACAGAGTTCTCCGGTGGTGTGCAGAAGATAGATCAACACCAGCCAGATGAGTGCTGTTTGGCCTTGTTCCGGTGCGGCGTGGGCACCGATAACGAGCACTAAAAACCCGAGACCGACCTGTGCGATGGCGAGGGCGAATTTGACAGGTGTGCCCGGTTCCCAGTTGCGGCGGCCCAGCCAGGCCCAGAGCAGGGAAAACAACGGGGCCAGCAGGAAGATGAAAAAAGCGTTGAGTGACTGGAACATGGATGCCGGTACCTCATAGCCCATGATGACCCGGTCCACGGAGCGATCGGCAAACAGGTTGAGCGACGAGCCGGCCTGTTCGAACAGGGCCCAGAACAGTACCGAAAATAAAATCAATGTTGCGGCAACGAACATGCGGTGGCGTTCGACCCTGTCGCATTTTATAAAAGAATAGGCCACAACTACCGTCAGCATCAGGCCCCCGAAACCGAGCAGAAAATTGCCGACAACCTGCTGATACTGAATCAGCTGCCAGATGACCAGGATGCCGGCCAGCCCGCCCAGGTATATGCAGGTTTCCCGGGTCAAAACCCCGCCCAGCTTGACGTCGAGACCAGCCGACACCGGCGGTTCGGCCTTACCCTGCAGATGGGGCTGACCGCGAAGAAAGACCAGCAGGCCGAAGAGCATGCCGATGCCTGCGAGCCCGAAGCCGTAAGCCCAGCCGTAGGTCTGGCCCAGCCAACCGCATAGGATGGACGCAAAAAAGGCGCCGATGTTGATACCCATGTAAAAGATAGTGAAGCCGCTATCGCGGCGGAAATCCCCCTGCTCATAAAGGGCACCGACGATGGTCGATATGTTGGCTTTGAGAAAACCAACGCCGGCAATGATGAAAGCCAGAGACAGATAAAAAAACTGGAGGTACAGGGGGTCGCGCTCAATGCGGCCACCAGAGACCTCCGCAGGAGGCCCTTCGAAGGCCATACCGAAATGCCCGATGACGAGCAGGACGGCGCCGAAGGTAACCGCCTTGCGGGCGCCCAGGTAACGGTCGGCCAAGGTGCCGCCGATCACGGGCATGACGTAGACCAGCGCCGAATAGGCGCCGTAAATCAGGAATGCCTTGTCGTCGCGAAAGAGGAAATGTTCGGTCAGGTAGAAAATCAGCAGAGCCCGCATGCCGTAAAAGCTGAAGCGCTCCCACAGTTCGGTCATAAAACAGACGAAAAGGCCCCTGGGATGGCCAAAAAAAGCCCTTTCGGCCGATGTGTGTGCGTGATCGGACATGAATGAGCGTGTCCTGAGAGAAGTCCAAAAGCGCAATGGTAACAGGGTAGATTTCCTCAGTGTTATTCCACTTCGGGATAACATCCCGGATCCGGCTTCCCTGGGGGTATGCGACGGGGTTGGATTCGCCCACACGAGACAGCTAGAATAACCGGCTTTATTTATCGAGTTAGGGGAACTGTATGCAATTCACCGGGACCGAGCGTTATGTCGCTACCGAAGACCTTCAGATGGCGGTTAACGCCGCCGCCACGCTGGAGCGTCCTCTATTGATAAAAGGTGAGCCGGGCACGGGTAAGACCATGCTCGCCGAGGAAGTGGCCCAGGCACTGGACATGCCGCTGATCAGCTGGCATATCAAGTCGACTACCAAGGCCCAGCAGGGTCTGTACGAATACGATGCCGTATCGCGGCTACGGGATTCCCAGCTGGGCGACGACCGTGTGCACGACATCAACAATTACATCAAGCGGGGCAAGCTCTGGGAGGCTTTCACAGCAGAGCACAAAACCGTGCTGCTGATCGATGAGGTCGACAAGGCCGATATCGAATTCCCCAACGATTTGTTGTTGGAACTGGACCGCATGGAGTTCCACGTCTACGAGACCGGGGAACGCATCGTAGCCGCACAACGGCCGATCGTTATTATCACCAGCAACAACGAAAAAGAGCTGCCGGACGCTTTCCTGCGCCGCTGTTTTTTCCACTTTATTAATTTCCCAGATCGGGAAACGATGAAGCAGATCGTCGAAGTCCACTATCCCGGCATACAAAAGGCGTTGGTCGACGAGGCGCTGGATATTTTCTTTGACGTGCGAAAAATCCCCGGCCTCAAGAAAAAACCTTCGACGTCGGAACTCGTCGACTGGCTGAAACTGCTGATGTCGGATGATATCCCCGATGATATCCTCAAAGGTCGCGACGCCACCAAGGCGATTCCACCGTTGTACGGCGCCTTGTTGAAGAATGAGCAGGACGTCCACTTGCTGGAGAGATTGGCGTTTATGACGCGCCGGGAAGGTAGCTAAATGCTATTGAATTTTTTCTACGGTCTGCGCAAGGCCGGGTTGCCGGTTTCCATCAATGAACTTCTGACTTTGCTGGAAACACTCAAGCAGCATGTGGCCTTCGGCAGTATTGACGATTTTTACTATTTGTCTCGCGCCTGCATGGTCAAGGACGAAACCAACTACGACAAGTTCGACCGTGCCTTCGCGCTGTATTTCAAGGAACTCGAGTCGCTGGATGATTTTCTCGAGGCGCTGATTCCCGAGGAATGGCTGCGCTCGGAGTTTGAAAAAACTCTGACCGATGAAGAAAAAGCCAACATCGAAAGCCTTGGTGGTCTGGAGAAATTGATCGAGGAGTTTAAGAAACGGCTGAAGGAACAGAAGGGTAAACATCAGGGCGGTAACAAGTGGATTGGTACCCAGGGTACTTCTCCCTTTGGCAACGATGGATACAATCCCGAAGGTGTCCGTGTGGGCGGCGAAGGTAAGCAGAAGAAAGCGCTCAAGGTCTGGGAAAAGCGCGAATTTGCCAACCTGGATGATTCAGTGGAATTGGGTACACGCAACATTAAAGTGGCGCTGCGACGCTTGCGCAAATTTACCCGCTCCGGTCTGGACGAGGAGCTCGACCTGGATGACACCATTCGTTCGACGGCGAAAAACGCCGGTCTTCTCGATATCAAGATGGTTCCGGAAAAGCGCAACGCCGTTAAGGTTTTGCTCTTTTTTGACGCCGGTGGCTCGATGGACCCCTATGTCAAGGTCTGCGAAGAGCTGTTTTCCGCGGCGCGTACTGAGTTCAAGCATCTCGAGTATTTTTACTTCCACAACATGCTCTACGATTATGTCTGGCGCGACAACTTCCGCAGGTTTCAGGAAAAGACCGAAACCTACGATGTTTTTCACAAGTACGCGGCTGACTACAAAGTGATATTTGTCGGCGACGCATCCATGTCGCCCTATGAAATAGAAAGCGCCGGCGGCAGCGTCGAGTATTACAACAAGGAATCCGGCGCGGTCTGGATGGAGCGGTTGACCAATATTTATGACAAGGTTGTCTGGCTGAACCCGGTTCGCGAGGACTATTGGGAACACACGCCGACTATTCAGCGCGTACGTGAACTGGTTGATGACCGTATGTTTCCGCTGACCCTCGGGGGGCTTGAGGAAGGCATGTCGCTGCTCACCAAATAGCGGCGGGGCAAATATGCAGCAGGGTAGCGGGCATGCAGGCCCAGCCCTGTCTGCGTGCGATTCTGGATCCTGAGCAGCAGTGGCGGGTGGACACGTGGTTAGTGAAACACCAGTAGATGATGGCGCGGATTACGAAAGTGGTTCACCCGAGTCTCTGTTGCGCCAGCTCCCTTCGTGTATGGTGCGTGATCGCTATCGCCTGCAGCGTAAAATAAGTCGATTTATCGCTCCGGGGAAATCTGGACCAAACAATCGGGCGGCGACCGACACTGAATCCTGGCATGGCCTGTGTCGCCAGGTGGCGCGATCCCGACGAGAGGCCGACGAGCGTCGCCTGCGCGTGCCGGCGATCTCCTACCCTGAAGACTTGCCCATTACGGCGCGTCGGCAGGAAATTCTCGATTTGCTCCTGCGGCATCAAGTGCTGGTCGTGGTCGGGGAAACCGGATCCGGCAAAACCACTCAGTTACCGAAGATTTGTCTCGAAGGCGGCAGGGGTATTACTGGCCTTATCGGACATACCCAGCCCAGGCGTATAGCGGCGCGCACAGTTGCCCAACGGGTTGCCGAAGAGCTCGGAGAGTCGCTGGGGCAGGGTGTGGGCTATCAGGTGCGGTTCAAGGATCACAGCGCGCCCGGCACTCTGGTCAAAATGATGACCGACGGTATCCTGCTGGCGGAAATACAACGCGATCGCTTTCTCAACAAGTACGATACGATTATTGTCGACGAGGCGCACGAGCGCAGCCTTAATGTCGATTTTTTGCTGGGCTATCTGAAGCGTATTCTGCCCCAGCGCCCCGACCTTAAAGTCATCATCACGTCGGCCACCATAGACGCTGAAAGATTCGCCGCGCATTTTGACAACGCGCCTGTCGTGACTGTGTCCGGGCGCACCTATCCAGTGAGCTACCGTTATTGTCCGCCGACCGCGGATGAATCCTATCCCGAGGCTATTGTGGAGGCGGTATCGACCTTGCTGCGAGAGCGCGAAAAGGGCGATATTCTCGTGTTTCTTAGTGGCGAGCGGGAAATTCGCGAAGCCGCCCTGCACTTGCGCAGAGCCCGGTTTGCCCACGTCGAGATTCTGCCTTTGTATGCGCGGTTGAGCCTTGCCGAGCAGAACAGAGTGTTTCAGCCTCATCGCGGTACACGCGTCGTGCTGGCCACCAATGTGGCCGAAACATCGCTAACGGTACCTGGCATTCGCTATGTGGTCGATACCGGGCTGGCCCGTATCAGCCGTTACAGTTACCGCACCAAGGTTCAGCAGTTACCCATTGAACCGATCGCACGGGCCAGCGCCGATCAGCGCGCTGGCCGTTGCGGACGCCTGGGTCCGGGAGTTTGCGTCAGGTTATATAGCGAAGACGATTATCAACAGCGTCCCGCCTTCGCCGTACCTGAGATTATGCGAACCAACTTGTCGGCGGTCATACTGAAAATGTTGCACCTGCGGCTGGGTAGTATCGATGATTTTCCCTTCGTCGATGCACCTGATCGACGCCAGACCAACGATGGTTTGTTAATGCTGAGGGAGTTGCAGGCCGTAGATCGAAATAATCGCTTGACTGAGACGGGCCGGCGTCTGGCGGGGCTGTCGATTGACCCAAGGTTCGGGCGCATGTTGCTGGCCGCGGCAGCAGAGAATTGCCTGGACGAAGTCCTCACCATCGTCGCTGCCCTGAGCATAGCGGACCCGCGGGAACGACCTGCAGACAAACGCCAGGCAGCAGATGAAAAGCATCGACGCTGGCAGGACAAACAGTCGGACTTTTGCGCGTTGTTAAACCTTTGGACGCATTTTGAGGAACAGCGGCAACAGCTGTCGAGAAACCAGTACGCGAAATACTGTCGCCAGTCCTTTGTTTCTTACTTGAGAATGATGGAGTGGCGGGACTTGCGCCATCAGTTGCATCAGGATTGTCGCACTCTGGGGATTCATGCGTCGCAGGCAAGAGGTGACGACAGGCAAGAGGCGCGCGCCAGCAAACAAGCCAGGAGCAGTATCCAAGCACAGGCCAAAATTACAGTACCGGGCAACAATAATGTTCCCGATAACAAGGTTCGGGATAAGCGAAAGCAACGGAATGATGACGGCACCGGGAATCGGGGATCGGATCGCGAGCAGGTTTGGGATTATGCCGCCATCCATCGCGCACTCCTCACGGGGCTGTTAGCTCACGTGGGCTTTCGCAACGAGGAGAGAGAATTCGCCGGTGTGCGTAACAGGAAATTTCTGTTATTTCCCGGGTCGGGTTTGGCGAAAAAGCCGCCCAAGTGGGTGGTCAGCGCGGAGCTCGTCGAAACCGCCCGCCTGTTCGGCCATTATAACGCGGCCATTGATCCTGCCTGGCTGCCGCCTCTGGCCAAGCATCTGGTAAAAAAGCACTATAGCGAGCCGCATTACAGTCTTCGGGACGGTCGCGTTGTCGCCTTCGAAAAACAGACCCTGTATGGCCTGCCCATTGTCCAGAAGCGGCGGGTTAATTACGCACCTATCGAACCGCACATCTGTCGCGAGGTGTTTGTGCGCTCGGCGCTGGTTGAAGGCCTGTACCTCGAAACGTCGAGAAAGCGCAAGGGTGCGATACCCGCTGGCGAGTTCGCATACCACAACAAGACTTTTATCGGCGAACAGGCGGAACTGGAAGAACGCATGCGGCAGCGGGATATCGTCATCGACGACGAAGAGCTTTTTGATTTTTACAACCAGCGTATCCCCGCAGAGGTGGTCGATCTGACATCCTTTGAACGCTGGAGAAAAAAAGCAGAAGCTCAGGCGCCCAAACTGTTGTTTATCGACAGGGAAGAATTCAGCACGCGCTTGCCCTCAGAACAGGCGCAGGCGCAATTTCCGAAATCGATTCGCTACGACGATCGGGTGTATCTGCTTCGTTACCGCTTTGAGCCCGGGCATTCCGAAGATGGCGTGAGTGTCGAGGTGCCGATCGCCAACCTGCATCAGGTACCCGAGCATTTGTTTGACTGGCTGGTCCCCGGATTGTTGCGCGATAAATGCATCGCGCTCGTCAAAACGCTGGCGAAAGAGCTGCGTAAACAATTTGTTCCGGTACCGGAATATGTCGATCGGGTATGGCCGCGTCTCGATGTGGAAAACAGACCCCTGCACCTGGCGCTGGCGGAGCAACTGGAATACGTGTCGGGGGTGAAAATACCGGATGAAGCCTGGCGGCCGGCAGCGCTCGATGCATTTTATCGTGCGAATTTCACGCTTCTTGACGAAAACGGCGATGTACTGGAGAGCGACCGCGACCTGGTGCGACTGCGTGCACGGTATCGGGATCGGGTGCAGACCATACTGGACGAAAACGCATCGGAAGTATTCCTTAATCGGGAGGTTCAGCGCTGGGATTTCGGCGAGCTCGCCGAGTCGAGAACAATAAAGAAGAACCGGCACAGTATGCGGGTGTACCCGGCACTGCAAGATCGGGGCGCGTCGGTCGAGCTCACACTGTGCGACCACCTGGGTTTGGCGACTTATCACTCGACCCGCGGGGTTGTGCGCCTGGCCATGTTTGCGCAGCGGGAAAAAGTAAAACGTTTATCCAGGGACCTATTGAAGGGGCGGGAACTCCAGTTAAAAGCCGTGCAGTGGCCTGATCGAGCAGAATTGGCCGACGACATTGTGATGACCGCGATACACCGGGCCTGCTTTGCGGACAGGGTGCTGCCGCGACAGCAACAGGAGTTTGAAGCGGCGCTGGATGCCGGGAAGAGCCATATCGTCGAATTGGCTTACAAGCTGGAAGCTTCGCTGGTGGCCCTGCTCGAACCGCTGATTGAATTGCATCGAACGCTGGCGGTCAGACGAGAGAATTTTCCCCACCAGGTGGAGGCCGTTGCGCGCCAGTTACGGGGTCTGTTCCCCAAACGGTTTTGTTTTGAAGCAGGCGATATCTGGCTGGATCAATACCCGAAATACATTGCCGCTGCGCAACGCCGTATAGACAGGCATCTGAAGCAATCCGGGCGCGAGCTTGAATTTTGCAAGCAGATCGAACAATTTGAAAAGTCGTTTGCGCACCTGAAAGAGAGAGAGGCAGATATGTTTCCCGAAGCGCGTCAGGAATTAATCCGTTTTCGTTTTATGATCGAAGAATTCCGCGTCTCGCATTACGCGCAGGACTTGAAGACGCTCGAGCCTGTTTCGCAAAAGCGTCTGCAGGCACAAGAGGAGAGGATAAAAGAAAAACTGTAGGCCCAGCACGGAATCCATTCTAACCGGCAGATGTATCGGAGATATCCGTGCGCTGCTTGGGGTTGTAACAATCTTGCCGCGATAGCAGGATTTGCCTGCCAAAGTGTGCATGTGCTGGTGCAAGTGGCGTTGTTCTGTAGCGCGCAGAGGCACGACATGCGCAGGTTTCACCGGCAAGGGGGGCTCTGATTATCGGCAACGACAATCGTTGGGAAACTAATGCCCTTTGACTCGGTCTTAGCTTCACTCTCGTGCCACCCTGTCGCGCGGGGTATTGTTTTATTAACGAGTTGTAGATCAAACCAGGAGATCCTGTATGGAAAAGAATAGTAAAAAACCTCTGGCTGCCGCAGTTGGTGCAGCATTTTTGGCCTCGGTTGCCATGACGCCTATGGCCACAGCTGCGGATAATCCCTTTCAGGTGACTCCGCTGAATGGTGGTTACAACCTTGCCGGTAAGGAAGCCGAAGGCAAGTGTGGCGAAGGTAAATGCGGTGAAGGCAAGTGCGGTGGTGACAAGGCCAATGCCAAATCCGACGGTGAAGGTAAATGCGGTGAAGGCAAGTGCGGCGGCGATAAGGCCAGTGCTAAATCCGACGGTGAAGGTAAATGCGGCGAAGGCAAATGCGGCGGTGATAAGACCAGCGCTAAGAGTGACGGCGAGGGCAAATGCGGCGAAGGTAAATGCGGAGGCTGAGCATTTAACCCATGAAACAAGGACGTCATCACCCCGTGACAGGCGCGGGGTTGGGATTACGGCGGGCTCTTTTGAGTCCGCTGACTTCTGTTCCCGAGGGCCAGATTGATTTTATGGAGGTAGCACCTGAGAACTGGATCAACGTAGGCGGGCGCCTGGGCAAACAGTTTCGCGCATTCACTGAGCGCTATGACTTTACCTGCCACGGCCTCTCTCTCTCCCTCGGATCGCCGGCCCCCCTGGACTGGCAGTTGCTGGGGAATATCAAACGCTTTATGGCCGAGCACGGTATTCGGGCCTATTCTGAGCACCTGAGTTACTGCAGTGATGACGCCCATCTCTACGATTTGTTGCCGATCCCGTTTACTGCCGATGCCGTAAAGTATGTCGCAAAGCGTATTCGGCAGATCCAGGATTTTCTGGAACAGCCATTGATTATCGAGCACGTCAGCTACTATGCAGCGCCCCAGCAGGAAATGACAGAGGCTGAATTCTTGCATGCAGTGCTCGAAGAGGCCGATTGCCTGTTGCTACTGGATGTCAATAATATTTATGTCAACAGTATTAATCACGGTTACGACGCGGATGCTTTCTTGGCCGGTATTCCCGGAGAACGTATCGCCTATGGCCATATTGCCGGGCATTATGTCGAGGCGCCGGACCTGCGCGTCGACACCCACGGCACCGAAGTAATCGACCCGGTATGGCAGCTGCTTAAAAAGGCCTATGACCAGTTCGGTGTCTTTCCTACGTTGTTGGAGCGGGACTTCAACTTCCCTGAAACCCGCGAATTACTCGACGAGGTATCGACTGTGCGCAAATACCAGGACAGTGTTGATCAGCGCAGTGATGCCGGAGATGCTGGCCGCCGACACGCTGGTGGCCATAGTGGTCCAGCGCTTGCCGTATCGGATATGCCGGCGTGTGATGAGTCTTCGTGATGGCTGCCGACCTTCCTTTCCAGGAAACCCAGCGTGTATTAGCCGCCCATGTTCGCGATCCTGGAGCCAACCCGCCGCCCGTTGGTATTGAAGACAGACGCCTGGCGATATATCGGGATCTGATATATCGGAATATCGAGTCGTTTCTGAGCAATGGATTTCCGATCCTGCACAGCATACTGGAGGAGGACCACTGGCGCGGCCTGGTGCGCGATTTTATCGCGAGCCATAAAAGTCATTCGCCATATTTTCTTGAGATCAGCCGGGAGTTTCTGCAGTACCTGCAGGATCAACCTCCTGCCTTTTTTATCGAGTCATACCCCTTTGGGTTGGAACTGGCTCATTACGAGTGGGTCGAGTTGGCTCTTGATGTTTCAACAGAATCGCTGCCGCACGATATCCCGATATCGGGTGATCTGCTTGAGGGTAAACCCGTCGTATCGCCGCTGGCATGGCGCCTCAGCTATCGGTATCCCGTGCATCTGATTGGCGAGCACTTTAGGCCCGATGAGGTGCCAGCGGAACCGACCTTTCTTATCGTTTACCGCGACCGCGAAGACGAAGTCAGATTTATGACGGCCAATGCGGTTACGCTGCGCCTCCTTCAGTTACTGGAAGATGACAGGTGCAGCGGTCGTATCGCCCTGATGCAGATCGCCCGTGAGCTCGGCAATTCCAATACCGACGCACTGTTATCGTCAGGTCTTGAGACACTTCAGCAATTGTGTGGCTTGTCTGTCATTTGTGGCGTTAGCCCATAGTTTGTCACCGAACTGTAATAAAAAAGTCACTTTTTCTTCACATTTGATTCCGAAAATAGCGCCCCAGTTGTCCAGCTGGAGCGGGCGCAGCGTTTGCTCCGATTTATTCAACTCACCTCTAGGGGATCATGATGAAAAAAATGGCTTTGCTGCTTGCAACGGCGTCTGTGGCTAGCGTGCCCGCGGTAAGTTATGCGATCGGGCCGATTGACGGCACGGTATACGGAAAGGTCAACATTAGCGTGGTTAACGATGACAACGGCACCGACGACCAAATGGAGCTGAATAGCAACGCGTCGCGGGTTGGCTTGAAAGGCAAAACCAAGATTACGGAAAACACCTACGCCATTTTCAAAGCGGAGTACGAGTCATTCTGGGACGACGGAGAAAAAGGTTCGGGCGATACCTTCAGTCAACGTAACATCATCGGCGGTTTTACCGGACCCTGGGGCACAATCTGGGGTGGTAAACACGATACGCCAACCAAATTGGCGCAAAAGAAAGTCGACCTGTTCAACGACCTCGAAGGCGATATCAAGAATGTTATGGTAGGCGAAACCAGAGCTTCAAACATCGTTAACTACACCACGCCAACCGTTGCTGGTTTTTCCGCTTCAGTGGCGACTGTTTTTGGCGAAGACCGTTCGGATAACGACAAGGATGGCGCCTTCGACAGCTATTCGGCGGTTGCCCAGTACGATAATAACGGCATCTACGTCGCAGTTGCAGTGGACGAAAACGTCGAATCGGGAAGTTCCGGTCAGGGTATCGGCAAGGACTATGTCGATATTCTACGTGTGGTTGGTCAGTTTGATATCGGCCCCGTACAGTTGGGAGCTTTGTGGCAGAATGCGGAAGAGGGCGATTCTTCCACATTGAAAGCGCTAGGCGGCGAACTGGACGAAGACAGCTGGCATGCCAGTGTCAAGGTCAAGCTGGGTAATGGCTATACGGCAAAAGCCCAGTACACTGAGTCAGAGGACGACGAGACTGATGTCGATGCTGACCTGGTGTCCTTTGGTGTTGATAAGAAAGTGGGTCAGAACACCAAAGTGTTTGCCTTTTGGACTCAGCTCGACGAAAGCACCGCGTCTGACAAGGAAGACTGGGTTGGTTTCGGTATGGAGCATAAGTTCTAAGCCCTTCGGTCTTGCGAAAAACAGCCGGGCAGTATAAAACTCCCGGCTGTTTTTTTTGTTTGCAGGTTTAGCGGAGCATGATGGTGTATTTCAAAAGTATCCTGATTTTGTTTGTACTGGTTTTTGTCTCCGGCGCTAAGGCTGAGGGCAACGAAACCAAACCTAGAGACGCTGTTGGGGCAAAAAGAGTGTCCGAGGCGCCCGAGTGCAGTGAACATGTCGACATGGCAGACGATATCAATTTCGCCGGCAAGATCGTTGAATGCGACAATGAACCTGTGCTTCTTTACGACCCGAAATCCCGACAAAAATTTTTCAGTCGGCGCGCTCCTGCAGTAAAGATATATAAAGGTGAACAGAAGGCTAAGGCTGACACGGCCGACCCCGGCTCTGTGCAGGATGGCGGTTTCCTTGTTGAAGAAACGGTTGGAACGGGCGTCCAGCCCGCCACAGGGAGCAGTGAGGGGCGTATCGGCCAGCGGGAAGCGGTGCATGTGGATGGCGCTGTGTTTATCACCCGCGCGCCTTTTTCTGCGGCCAAGCCGCAGCCCGCTCTGGTTCAAATATACCGCGATATGATGACATATTGTCCACTAGGGTGGCAGAAAGAGCGGGAATGGAGTGAACCTGCCGGTGCCGATTACCACCTCTATTACGAATTCAGTTGTCTCAGTACGCAGTAGGCAAACTGTACCTTCCCATCGGTCGGTTGTTAGTCTAAAGGGCCGATTCCCGAGTTGCCCAAATGTTGCGCGCGATGTCCCATAGTGATCGCTATGATTGGCTATCAATATGACAAGCGTTTTACTAGAATAGCGCCAAACCCACCGCATCAAGACTAAGCGATTAAAAAGGGATTAATTCAATGAGGGGTCTTTCGTGGCGGCCTGTGCGGCGCGTCCTGTATATCGCGTTGTGGCTGTTTTGCTCACACACTTCCAACGTACTTGCTGACGAGGGCCGCCAGGACGATCCTTTTGAAGGCTACAACCGAGCCATGTTCTGGTTTAACGAAAACGCCGATCGCTGGGTTCTAAAACCGATTGCGCGGGGCTATCGCGCTGTTATGCCGGATTACTTCGAGAATGGTTTTGCCAGAATTTTCAATAACCTGGGAGAGCCCCTGAATATAGTTAACGATGCCTTGCAAGGCAAAATGGGACAGGCGGGGATCGACTCGAGTCGCTTTCTCATTAACTCGACGCTGGGGGTGGCCGGTTTTTTCGATGTCGCTGATGCCTGGGGTTTAGAGAAGGCCGAAGGCGAGGATTTTGGGCAAACTTTTGGTGTTTGGGGTGTGTCGAGGGGTCCCTATGTTGTCCTGCCTTTCCTGGGACCCAGTACTTTGCGCGATGCGCCCGGCAGGGCGCTGGACAGCTTTCTGAATCCGGTGGGCTACGTCGACCACGTGCCGACGCGCAACCAGATTTTTGGTGTCGATGTGGTGGTCAGCCGCGCGGAGCTGCTCGAAGCGGAGAAGTTGATAAAAGGCGACAAATATAGTTTTGTCCGCGACGTCTATTTGCAGCGACGTGAGCATCTGGTGACAGACGGCGCCGTAGAAGACGATTTTGGCAGTGAATATGAGTAGCCGAAACCGGTCGCGCGGGGTCTCCGCTGACGAGGACGATTTACCCCTCGGGTAATAGCTATGTTAGAGGCGAACCGGCGTGTGCTTGTCATCTCTGACGATCATGAACGGAGCGCAGAGTGGTGTAAGACGCTGGAGGCCGACGGCTGGCAGGTCATGCGTGTCGGCACGCGCTCTGAAGCGATTGTCAGCATGCCCGAATTCAAGCCCGACCTGCTTTTCCTCGAAGTGGTGCCAGGGCAGCATGTCAGCGAGATTGAAGAGGATTTCGCCCAGGGTTGTCGCGACGCCGGCGTTGCTGCCATACCTATTTTGACCGATCCCACACCCGAAGATGTGGCGGACAGTTTTCGACGCGGTGCGATCGACGCTCTGATCGAGCCTTTCGATGCGCAGGATATGCTGGATGCTGTGCGGCGGGCCGGCGAATTCAACGACCTTTATCGGGAAAATATCGGCTATCGACGGCAGCTCGAGCGGACCAACCGGGATTTACAGGACAGTCTCAATACCCTGAGAATGGACCAACTGGCGGGCAGGGAGGTGCAGCAGAACATTCTGCCGGGACGGCCGCTTGTTTTCAGGGACTATCGAATCACCCACCGGATCGTCCCCTCGCTTTATCTAAGCGGGGATTTCGTAGGCTACAATGTTCTTATCGATCGGTTTTTAATATTCTGGGTTGCAGACGTATCCGGTCATGGCGCTTCTTCTGCCTTTGTTACCGTGATGTTGAGTTTTATGATCCGGCAGGTATCCCGGCGCTACACCGGCACGGAAAATGACGCCGAATCTTTGAAAACTGCCCCGCAGGGACTGTTGGAACTGGTCAATCGACAAATACTGTCCATGAAGGTCGACAAGCATCTGACGATATTTGTCGGTGCCATCGATACTCAGACCAATTCATTGCGTTACGCTACGGGGGCCCAGCTCCCTATGCCGGTTCTGTTGACCGATGCTGGCGCGGAGTTTCTCGTCGGAAAAGGCAAACCCATTGGCTTGTTTGAAGACGCCAGCTGGGTGATTGAGGAAATCGCACTGCCTGACAAATTTGCCTTGACCATCATCTCCGACGGCTTTCTAGATTGTTTATCTGGGACCACGATCGCACAGAAAGAAGCTTCGCTATTGAACGCCTGTCGCCGGGCCGGCGTATCCCACGAAAGGGTATGTACTGAGTTGGGTATAGATAAAGTGCATGACGCGCCCGACGATGTTTCATTGCTGACCGTCGTTAAAGGTGGCGACGATGGATAAAGGTCGTATCTTGGTTGGCGAAACCAGCGGCAATTTTCTTGTTAAAATGACAGGCGACGTTCGAGTCACGCTATGTGCGTCCTTGAACCAGTATATTGAGTCGGTGTTTAAGCAGCAGACCGTGCGCAGTGTGTTGGTGGATCTCCGAGAAACCAGCTGCCTCGACAGTACCACCCTCGGTCTGTTGGCCAAGCTTGCTCTGTATAGCAAGGGGCGCTACGGCGTCACGCCGATCCTTTTTTGTGACGATGCCAGTATTCTAAAGATGTTCGAAGTGATGGGACTGGATGAATTGTTCGATATTGTTCCGGGAAAAATAGTCGACGAGCCTAATCTTACGGCTCTGGAACCGACTGCGGATGAAGAGCAGGCGCGGCAGCACGTTCTGGAAGCGCACAAGTTACTGGTAAAAATAAATCCCGCTTGTCAGCGGGATTTTTTTGATCTGATTCGCTATCTCGAGGAAGAGGCTGCCCGCTAAGCAGGCGGGCTCTGGATCCATATTAACCTTTAGAATTACCTACGGCCTGTGCCTTGGCCTTGATATAAATACTGTGGGGTATATGGAGCAATTCGGAAAGTTTTCGTATCAGACCTTCCTCGTGTTTGTCTATTTCGCCGTCCGCGACAGCGACATGCCATAACTGTTTTAGCAGCAGAAACTTTTCGTGCGCCGAGAACTGATCGTTGACGAGTGCGGTGAACTGGTAAAGTGAAGTCGCTTCTTCCACTTCTTGGTGAGCCAGGTCAAACAGCACGTCAGAGTCCGCTGCAGAAATATCGAGATGTTGGCATAGAAGCTGTTTGATCCTGCGTTCTTCGTTGTCGGAAACCACGCTATCGGCGATCATGATTTCCACCATCAAAGCTGCGGTTGCAAGATCCACCCCATGCTTGCTATGGCCTGTGTCACTCTCCGTGGTTTCGATATGAGAGCGGAAAAAGTTTTTGATTTTGTCGATCATCGAGTTGCGAAAGTAGCTGCTTCAAGTAATGGTTTCAAGAGCGTTGAGTTACGCTTACAGTCGGCCAATGTTTGTCTGATTGTCCAATAGTAGCGCCACCTCTTGCGGGGATAGCCCGTCGTTGATGCGAGCAGTCGTTTTCGCGTCGTCGCCGGGTGTTGCATCAATGGCGTTGGACTGTCTCGTCATTAGCGCCGCAGCCTCTTCCAGCACGGATGAATCGGCCCCATCGCTTAGACCCTTTTGCGCAAGGAGTCGGCGAAATTTTCTCGCACCCGGCTGGCCCTTATACAAGGTCAGTATATGGCGTGTAATCTGGTGGAGCCGGACTCCCCTGGCCAGCTGCGATCTGGCGTATGGAATAAGTTGTTCGATAACCTCAGCTCTCAGTAGAGAGGGGCTTTTGCTGCCGTGCATATGGTCGTAAATCTCTCGCAGGAAATAAAGATTTTGGTAGGCCTCGCGTCCAACCATGACGCCGTCTACATGCTGTAGATGGGTATCAACGTCGGTAAAGTTATTTACGCCGCCATTCAAAACGACAGTTTGCTCGGGGAAATCCCTTTTTAATTGGTAAACCCACGGGTACTTGAGCGGGGGCACTGTGCGATTCTGTTTTGGGTTGAGCCCCTCGAGCCAGGCATTGCGGGCGTGCACGATAAATGCGTCGCAACCGGCTGCAGCCAGCCGTGCGATAAAATCTGCCAGCAGCGGGTAATCCGTCGTGTCATCGACGCCCAGGCGATGTTTCACTGTAACGGGGATGTTGACAGTTTCGCGCATGGCGCGGACGCATTCGGCGACGAGCGCGGGGTTTTTCATTAAACAGGCACCGAACTGGCCTTGTTGAACCTTGTCGCTCGGGCATCCGCAATTCAGATTGATTTCGTCGTAGCCCGCCTGCTCGGCATATCTCGCACAGGTTGCCAATGCATCCGGTTCATTCCCGCCGAGTTGCAGAGCCAGGGGCTTTTCCGCAGGCTCGAAAGACAACCAGCGTTCGGTATTGCCGCGCAGGATGGCGCCGGTGGTTACCATTTCCGTGTAGAGAAGCGCCTCCGGGTGCAGAATGCGCATCAGATAACGACAATGGCGATCGGTCCACTTCAGCATGGGCGCGACGCTAAAACGTCGATCCACTCGTGGCTTACTGGGGTTCACGGGGCTGGTGGTGTCTCAACGGCAAATGGATTGGTTCTAGAACGTGCTGCGCGAGAGAAAATCACAAAGCGCAACGTCGCTATTTTAATCCTATCAGCTTCAGGCGACAAATCGACGGAGGCCTGAACACATATTGGGCACAACCTAAGTCGAGTCCAGCCTGTTTGCATGGCAGTGCACTGAGAAAAGGAAAAGCATCGCCCAATCCCAGTCTGCTGAATTCATACCGCTGGCAAATTTAAGTGGTTGACGTAATTTATGTGGTCATGGCTATCGTGGTATATTTCGCTTATACCTTGAAGACATCCCGGGCAACGGGTCAACCGTTGCAAATGCCGGTTGACCCGAGTGTTCGCTGCTTGTCGTCCGTCTACTATTTTTAAGTTCGCCTGGCCCAAACCAACCGCCTTTGGAGGAATCGACGTGTTAGTCAAAGACAAATTTTACATTAACGGCCAATGGGTCGTGCCCGCGGGCAAAGATATGGCCGATCTGGTTAACCCCGCTACCGAGGAGGTAATAGCCCAGGTTGCCCTGGGTAACGAAGCTGACGTGGATGCCGCCGTGCAGGCCGCTCGCGATGCTTTCGATAGCTGGTCGCAAACGACACCCGAAGAAAGGGCCCAATACCTGGACAAAATCGTTGCCGGGTTGGAGGCGCGCGGCGACGAGCTGGCCCAGGCGATTACTTCGGAGATGGGTATGCCTGTCATGCTGTGCAAGGGTGCGCAAATCGGCAACCCGGTATTTACCTTCAAGGAAGCGGCGCAGCTCTGCCGCGAATACCCCTTTGAAACAGATCATGGTAAAACCCGCGTTGTCAAAGAGGCTGCCGGGGTTTGCGGCATGATCACCCCCTGGAATTTCCCGTTGAACCAGATCGGTGGCAAGGTTGCGCCGGCATTGGCAGCTGGCTGTACCGTGGTGCTCAAACCCAGCGAATTGGCGCCGCTCGATGCGTTGATTCTCGCTGAGATCATCGACGAGGCAGGACTGCCCCCAGGTGTTTTCAATGTCATTGTTGGTGCCGGTCCGGTTGTTGGTGAGGCGCTGGCACGCCATCCGGAGGTCGATGTCATCTCTATCACTGGCTCGACGCGGGCGGGTGCTGCCGTCGCGACAGCTGCTGCGCCAACCATTAAACGCGTGGGGCAGGAACTGGGTGGCAAATCGCCGAATATCATCCTGGATGACGCTGACTACGCGCGTGCTATCAAGGGCGGTGTCCGCTTGGCGATGTTTAATTCCGGGCAGGCCTGTAACGGGCCGATGCGCATGTTGGTTCCGCGCAAGGACTTGAAGGAAATCGAGGAAATTGTTCTGAAAACCGTGCAGTCGATCAAGGTTGGTAATCCCCTTGAGGACGACACTTATATGGGACCCATTGCCAACAAAGCGCAATACGATCGCGTCATTGCTTTCATCGAGCGCGGCATTGCGGAAGGTGCTGAACTGTTGACCGGTGGTACGGAAAAGCCCGAGGGTTGCGAGCGGGGTTATTACGTTAAGCCCACAGTGTTTACCAACGTTGACAACAAGTCATCGAGCGCGCGAGAGGAGGCTTTTGGTCCCGTTCTTTGCCTCATTCCCTACGATACCGAAGAAGAGGCGATTGCCCTGGCCAATGACAACCCCTACGGCTTGTCGAGTTACATCCAGTCCGGCGATATAGAGCGGGCGCGCCGCGTGGGTCGCCGTATTCGCGCCGGCCACGTCGAGCTCAACGGTGCCCGCTTTGACCAGGGCGCACCTTTTGGCGGTTACAAAAGGTCCGGAAACGGTCGCGAGCATGGCGAGTGGGGGCTGGAGGAATACCTGGAGACCAAGGCCATGATCGGCTATATACCCAGGGATGCCAAGTGAACTCAGGTTCGGACGGTATCGTTTTTAGTTTACTGGCTAGCTCGATAATAACGACCGTTGGGTGAGATCAGTGTCACATAATAAATACTGGCATGGATCAAATGTCGCCTATAGATGATTCTTAACTTACGCACTGTGTTAAAGTTCAATGCCTGCAATAAGTTGCAGGCATTTTTGCATGTAGAGTAGAGATGATTTGAACGGCAAAGATAAGATCGGATCCGGTATGCCGGGCGCAAATGAGGGGGCGCATCAAAGTGATGTCGAAGGCTGTTACGCCAGCCTGCTCGATTGTTTGCTTCTGGTATCCCGGCTCGAGGGTCGGGCGGCCTCCCTCACCGCCATAACGGCTGGCCTGCCTCTCGAAGATGGCAGGCTCACGCCAGAACTGTTCGTGCGTGCGGCGAATCGCGCCGGTTTGGCTGCGCTGCCCCTGGAACGCGGATTGCGGGATATCCCGCAACATGTGTTGCCGGCAATCCTGGCGCTCGATGAGGAGCGCTACGCGGTGATCACCGATCTCGATGTAGTCGCCGGTTATGCCATGTTGATGGCCCCTGAGACCCACGGCCTATACCAGATTTCCCTGGATGCCCTGTCGAAAGAGTATGCCGGTCGGGTATTTTACCTGCGACCGACACAGCAGTTCGACGCGCGAACCCCGGAAATATACAAGAGTACCGGTTCTCACTGGTTCTGGGGTGTATTGAGGGGATCCTCGAAAATCTACCGGGATGTTCTCATAGCGTCGCTACTGATAAATCTTTTTGTGCTGGCGCAACCTCTGTTCGTCATGAACGTATACGACAGGGTGGTGCCCAACAACGCACTGGAAACGCTTTGGGCTCTGGCGTTTGGCGTGGTCCTCGTTTATATCTTCGATTTTGCTCTGCGGGCGTTGCGCAGCTATCTGGTTGAATTGGCGGCCAAACGTACCGACGTTATCGTCTCCGCACGGCTTTTTGAGCGGGTGTTGAACCTGAAAATGCGCAGTCGTCCCGGTTCCGTCGGCGCCTTTGCCAATCGTCTTCACGAATTCGATTCAATTCGCAACTTTATTACCTCCACTACCATGCTGGTATTGATCGATCTGCCGTTCGTACTGATCTTTCTCGCCTTTATTGCGTATCTGGGCGGATGGTTGGTGGCTGTACCTCTGGTTATTATTCCACTGGCCTTGCTGTTTGCCTATCAGGCTCAGGTCAGGTTGCGACCTTCGATCGAAAACGTGATGCGCGGTTCGGCAAAAAAGAACGCGACACTCGTGGAAAGCCTGGTCGGGGTCGAAACCATTAAGACTGCGGGCGCGGAGAGCAACGTCCAGCGCAGTTGGGAGCAAGCAGTGGGCTATGTTGCGCAGTGGAGTCTGCAGTCCCGGTTGTTGTCGAATTCGGCGCTGCACGCGGTGCAGTTTTTACAACAGCTGGCCATGGTGGCCATTATAGTCTGGGGCGTATACCTGATTGCCGAGCTGGAATTGACTTTGGGTGGATTGATTGCCTGCGTCATTTTAAACGGACGCGCGTTGGCGCCACTGGGGCAAGTGGCTTCCCTGTTGACCAGTTACGACCATGCCGAAGGCACATTGAAATCGCTCGACGAAATTATGTCGTTGCCCGTTGACCGTGCCGAAGACCAGCGGTTTTTACACCGTAACCGGTTGCACGGTGAGATTGCCTTCAACGATGTGACATTTGCCTATCCTGGGCAACCGTCGCCCGCTCTCGACAAAGTCTCTCTTACGATTCGCCCCGGGGAAAAGGTCGGGGTTATTGGCAGGGTCGGGTCGGGTAAATCAACGCTGTCCCGATTGATGCTAGCACTCCACGAAGCAGACAGAGGCTCAGTGCATATCGATGGCTTTGATATCAAGCAACTGGACCCAGCGGATTTGCGCAAGAATATTAGTTATGTCTCTCAGGATGTCACGCTGTTTTACGGCACTATCCGCGACAATATCGCGCTGGGCTTGCACGGTGCTGAGGACAGCGACATCGTCGAAGCCGCACGGCAGGCGGGTATCGATAAGTTCGTCAATGCCCATCCCTCGGGCTACGCCATGCCAGTGGGTGAACGCGGCGAAACATTGTCTGGGGGGCAACGTCAGGCCGTGGGGTTGGCCAGAGTTTTCCTGCGTGACGCACCTGTTGCTGTTCTTGATGAACCCACCAGCGCGATGGACCAGGGTAGTGAAAACCTGATCAAGGCGGCGCTGAAACGTTTTGCCAAAGACAAGACGCTGGTGCTGATCACGCACAAGATGTCGATGCTGGATGTTGTCGACCGCCTAGTGGTCATGGATGGGGGTAAAGTGGTTGCCGACGGCCCTAAAGTCCAGATTATCGAGTCGCTTCGAGCCGGTGAAATACGTGGTGGCGCGCGAAAATGATCAGCCGAGACGATAGCATGTCCAATCATCCGCCTGAGACGAATTCCGGCGTCTGGGGCAGGCTGAAACGCCGTCTCGACATTGTGCCATCGACTGACCTCAAGTATATGTCGTATTCATCCGAAGCGATGTTATTGCAGGCGCCCGGCTTGCAGCGCCTGTTGCTGGCTATTATTACCGTGTGTGTGCTGTCCTTGTTCGCGTGGGCCTACTTTGCGGAAGTCGACGAATTTACGCGGGGCAGTGGCAAAATAGTACCTTCGAGTGATGTCCAGGTTGTGCAGAATCTCGAGGGCGGCATATTAGGTGAGTTGCTGGTTGCCGAAGGTGATCTGGTCAGAAAAAGCCAGCCGCTATTGAGGATGGACGACACGATTTTTTCATCGACCTTACGCGAGCGTTCATTGCAGATCGCGCAGCTCAATGCTAAGGCGGCACGTCTTCGGGCCGAGGCGGAAGGTACCCATTTCGATGCCGAGTGGCACAAGGTCGCGCAATCTGCCAACGAGCGATTTGTTGCCAGTGAACGCCGATTGTTTGAAGCCAATCTGTCCGAATATCGCTCGCGGTTATCGGCTCTTAATCAGCGAGTTGAACAAAAAAAGCAGGAATTGTCCTCCGTCCGCTTAAATAGAAAAAGCCTGTCCGACAGCTACCGTTTGTTAAAAAAAGAGTTGGAGCTCACCCGCCCGCTTGTGCAGGACGGCGCAGTATCGCCGGTGGAACTGCTGCGACTGGAGCGGCAGGTTAACGATCTGCGCGGAGAGCTGGGCAAAGCCGAACTGGCTATCCCCCAACTTCAGTCGGAGTTTCAGGAAGCCAAGAACAACAGCGAAACCTTTGAGCAGAATTTTGCTAATGAAGCGCGCCGCGAACTCAACGATGTCAATGCGGAGCTGGAACGCTTGCGCGAAGGGAACGAGGCTTACAGTGATCGAGTGAAGCGCACAGTGGTGCGGTCTCCGGTTCGCGGTACGGTAAAACGTATCAAGGTGAAAACCATCGGCGGCGTTATTCAGCCGGGTATGGACCTCGTGGAAATTGTGCCGAGCGACGACTCGCTGTTGGTCGATGCCAAGATTTTGCCCGCGGATATTGCTTTTATCCACCCGGAGCAGCGGGCGACAGTCAAATTTACGGCCTACGACTTCTCTGTACACGGTGGCTTGCCCGCGCGCGTCGTGCACATATCGCCCGATACCGTCGTCGACGATGAGGGCAACAGTTATTATGAGGTGCGCCTGAAAACCGAGAGTAGTGTCCTGGGCGATGCCGATAATCCGCTTCCTATCATCCCCGGTATGATAGTTGAAGTTGATATTCTGACCGGTAAAAAAACAGTGATGGATTACATTCTCAAACCCATCTTAAAAACCCGGGAACTCGCTTTGCGGGAGAGGTAAAGCAGGACGAGCGGTCAATCCTGAAAGACAAAAGGTGCTTATTTCGCTTAATTGAATTAAATGGTAGATTATTCTGGATAAATGGCGAGTGCTTCGCATAAATAATGTGATACAAATCACAGTCACAGCGAGGCGTTACTTGACATTTGATCGAGCTTGCCAGGTGCCGATACGGAAACCGGTCGAAGTGGACGCGTTTAATACCCGAGTCGCGAACCACGACAACTGTAACTGATTTGAGTTAACGGTCGGTACTACTGGGACAAGGTGCGGGTTTAATCCGCAAGCTATGCAGACTTCGCCGCAACGTGACCTGTTAAATATTCAGTTTATTAATTTCAACGACTGATATTACCACATACGGGATCGCCGAACCGGACTGATCACCGAGGCTGCAT
>DJFY01000087.1:30664-31138 GCA_002431545.1 Cellvibrionales bacterium UBA5860
ACCGAGGCTGCATGGGAATCGGGGAAACACACTACGTTTAGTTACGCAATCGCCAGACAGGTAGGGAAAAGCTATGTCATTCATCGAAACGACAAAATTATCAAAGCGTGTTTTAAGTGTTGCGCTTTTGATAGCTATTACGGCAGGAGCAGGGGAAAAAACATTTGCTGTTGATGTGCGCGATGTCATCAGTCAAACGCTGGCAACGAACCCCAGGGTGTTAGCTGAACAAAGAGAAGCCGACGCACGCGAGCGGCAAGTGCGTCAGGCGCTGGCTGGCTATTACCCGACCGTTGATCTCGTTGCCGGATTTGGTTTTCAGGAGCGGGATCCGACCGGGGCAACTTTTCCCAATCATCCCAACAGAACGCGAAATGAACTCGAACGCCGCGAAGCCCAGCTCAATATTCGCCAGCTAGTGTTCGACGGATTCAACACGCAATACGAATACAGAAACCAGCAGGCTCGGGAAGA
>DJFY01000087.1:31438-34119 GCA_002431545.1 Cellvibrionales bacterium UBA5860
GAAGTCATGAAGCAGATGGAAATCCTGCGGCTTGCCGAGGAGACGCTGGGATTTCATGAAGAAGTTTACGAGCGCATGAACAAGCGTTTTGATTCAGGCGTCGGTAGTCGCGCTGATCTCGATCAAATCGCCGGTCGTTTAGCGCTGGCGCGAACGAATCTGGCCTCGGCAAAAGCTAATCTAAGTGATGCTCTGACCAATTACCACCGCGTCGTCGGCGTGACCCCTGTCATCGAAGAACTCCGGAAGCCCGGTTCTTACCGTAAGTATCTACCGGCCTCTGTCGAGGAAGCGGTGTCCCGGGCGTCGGAGAATCATCCGGTGATGATGGTTGCCAACGCGGACGTCGATGCCACGACTTTTACTTACGAGCAAACCAAAAGCGCTTTCTATCCACACTTTCACGTGGAACTGGAGCGCGATCTCAACGACAACATCGACGGTATTGAACAGCAGGTCGACGATCTTCGCGTGATGCTGCGTATGCGTTACAACCTGTATCGAGGTCGGGCCGATCAGGCGCGCAAACAACAGTTTGCTTACCTCGTCGAGAAGGCAAAAGAGATACGCAACAACGCGATGCGCCAGGTCGAGCAGGAACTTCGACTTGCCTGGGTGGCTCACGATACGCTGAAAACCCAGCTGCCCGCGCTCGAGATGTACGTCAGAGATGCCGCCGCTACCAAGGCCGCCTATCGCGACCAGTTTGACCTCGGCCGCAGAACCCTGCTCGATTTGCTGAATACAGAAACAGAAAGCATTAACGCCCAGCAATCGCTGATTTCTGCTCAGTATGACAAGGTTTACAACGAGTATCGTATTTTTCAGGCAATGGGCGATTTGTTGTACATGGTCGGTGCGAAAATCTAATCGACCTGAGAGCACTTATGTTATTCGCTGAAAGGTGTGTTGCCTGCTTTTTCAGCGATTGAATTAACCCGGGAGGAACTGGGCATGAATCAAGAAGGACTAGAGCCAGCAGCAGAAGCGACGGAAAATGCTCTCGTGGTCGGCGTGTTAGCTTCTTCTACGGGTACAGTTTTCGTAATTGCTGTAGACGGAAGCGTTAAGGAGTTGCATGCCGGAGATCCCATATATGCCGGCGAAGTGATTGACACTGTTTCTTCAGAGGTAACGCTTATCAAGCTTGCCGATGGCAGTGTTCGCCAACTTCCCCAGGAAAGTGCGGTAGCGGCGACACCGGCTGTACTTTCCGGTTTACCTGAGATTAACGAGGGGAGCGGGGAAGAAAGCGAGGAATTTGCGGAATTACTTGCCGCAGTTGAAGCTGGCGAGGATATCAGTGAAAAACTTGACGACCCCGCCGCAGGTGAAGCAGGGGGTGCTGGTGACTCCATTGCCGCAGGTGCTCAATTTTCACGTACTGGCGGCGAAGTTGATCCCACAGCTGGCTTTGATCCAGATATTGGTTTTCCCGACCCGATTCCGCTGACCGCCGATACGGAAATCATTGCCAATGCTACTCCGGGCATTACCGTTGATACCGGTAATCTCGACGGCAGTAACGATATAAGCTCCGAATCTGGTCTGTCGACGGGTTCGGCAGCGGCCACGGACAGTGAATTTGCTGGTGGCACATTTACGCTGAGCGATGCTGATGGTCTTGACGACATTGAATCGGTGACCATTAACGGCACCGTGATTGCGATAGCGGACCTGGGCAACAACAACGTGATCGCGGGCGATCACGGTATCCTGACCGTGACCAGCTATGATCCGAGCACCGGTATAGCGACCTACACCTACGAGCTGACCTCGGCGACGACGGACGTTGATGGTGTTGTTGAGACTGATGAATTTAGTCTGACGGTCAGTGACGGCACGGCCGAGTCAGCGCCGGCGACGATCGTGATCGAGATTGACGACGACGTCCCCAATGCTGTAGACGACAGTGAAAGCGTTAGCGAAAGCGCCACCGACCCGGTGAGCGGCAACGTCCTGGACAACGACCTGCATGGCAATGGTCAGTCTGGCGCCGACACCCCGACGAGTCTGGTGAGCTGGGGTCCCGAGACCGCGCAATACGGCACGATCACACAAAATGCCGACGGCAGCTACAGTTACACGCTGAACAACAGCAATGCTGATGTTCAGGGACTGGATGATGGTGAGACACTCACCGAGACCTTCACCTACACCATGCAAGACGCCGATGGTGACGAGCGCAGTGCGACCCTGACCATCACCATTACCGGTGAGAACGACGGTCCCGAGATTGAAGTGGACCCGGGCAATCCTGAAGGCGCCAACGACGTGGTCTCCGAATCTGGTCTGTCGACGGNNCCGGCGACGATCGTGATCGAGATCGAGGATGATTTACCCAAGGCGATCCCGGATACCGACAAAGTGGTAGCCGGTGATATCGCCACAGGTAACGTAGTTACGGGCATCGATGTTCCGGGCGGCGATAGCAATAGCGAAGACGGCAACGCTGATGTTTTTGGTGCGGATGGCCAAAACGCGGGTGGCGCTGTTGTCGGTGTTTACAGCGACAATCTGGGCACTGACGGTACGGTGGGAACATCTTTTGCTGGGCAATACGGATCACTCACTATCAACGCCGATGGTTCGTATACCTATGTGGCAAATGAGGATGTGCCTGGCGGTGGCACGGAAGTATTTACCTATACCATTCAGGATGGCGATGGCGACACGACTAC
>DJFY01000087.1:34201-36868 GCA_002431545.1 Cellvibrionales bacterium UBA5860
GACGACGGCGAGGTTGTGGCTGATGAACAGGTAAGTCAGCCCGAGGCGCTGCTGCAGGTCCTTCAGCAGATTGAGGATCTGCGCCTGGATCGAAACGTCGAGCGCGGTGGTCGGTTCGTCGGCGACGATAACCGCCGGGCTGTGCGCCATCAGGATGGCGATGGCGATGGCGACACGACTACTGCAGAACTAACCATTAATGTTCGCGACGCCAACGAAGAAGGTATTTTGATCGTCGGGAGTAACGACGATGACGTCCCGGGTGCTACGACTCCCTATGTGGAAGCCCCCCAAGGTTCGGGGCCGGGTCCAATCGAGGGTTCGGACGTATCGGATATTTTAAGTGGCGACAGCGGTGGTTCCACATCGCAGGCGGCATTGGCAAATATCATTTTGATACTGGATACATCGGGCAGTATGGATGAGAAGATTCAGTTTACTGATGCCGATGGCAATACGAGTTTAATCACGCGATTTGAAGCCCTGCAAAAGGCCGTGATCAATCTGCTCAACCAGCTGGCGAACGGGACTGCGGATCAGGTGCGGGTTCATATCGTAGATTACGATACTAACGCGCAGGCCATCGGCACTTTTGACCTGATCGGTGGTAGCGGGCTGGCGGATGCCATAGCAGCGATCAACGCCCTGGTGCTGGGTGGTTGGACCAACTATGAGGCCGGTTTGCAACTGGCGCTGGATTGGGCCAACGGATTGACCGCGATAGATCCCCTGACGGGCGCCAATGTTGTTAACCAGGCTTTCTTTATTTCGGATGGAGAGCCGAACCGCGCACTTAATGGCAATAGCACTGACATTAATAATGATACGGGTCAGATTTCCGCTACTGCTTCGCTGCAACATATTCTTGGCACGGGCAGCGGGGATTCAGTAAGCGAAGTGGCGGCACTGGAAGCTGCCTTCGGCCCTATCGAAGCGATCGGTATTAATGTAGGGGCAACGGCTGAAAATATACTGGATCAGGTCGAGGGTAGTGGTGGCGATGCAGATAATATCGACACTGCAAACGAGCTGATCGATGTCCTGGCGGAATTGAACCCGCTGTTGAACCTGGCTGAGGCTGGTTCGGATGTCATCAACGGCGGGGCCGGGAACGACTTTATTTTCGGTGACGTACTGTATACCGACAAACTCGCTATCGATCAGGGTCTGGGTACGCCAAATGGCAGTGGCTGGGAAGTTTTCGAGCGGCTGGAAAATGGTGAAGGCCTAGACGCATCCTGGGACCGCTCGGACACGCTGAATTATATTCGCACACATGCCGCGGAGATGGGGCGGGAAACCCTGGATTCAAATGGCGATCACCGGGCCGGTGGTCACGATACGCTAAACGGCGGCAGTGGCAAGGATGTGATCTTCGGCCAGGAAGGTAACGATACCATCGATGGTGGTCTCGGCTCCGATCTGATTTCCGGAGGCTCGGGTAACGATCTTCTGACTGGTGGCGACGGCAGTGATCTGTTTGTCTGGTTCGAAGGTGAGAGCGGCGAGGATACTGTGACTGACTTTAACTTCGCAAACGCGGCTGACGGTGGCGATATCTTGAATCTGGCCGACCTGCTGGAGGGTGAAACAGGTACGGCCGCTAACCTGGAAAACTACCTGAACATCAGTCTGTCGGGTGACGATACCGTCATCGCTATCGATGCCAATGGAGATGGTAGTGGCACGGATCAAACAATCGTTTTGCAGGATGTCGATTTGGTGACTGGCGCTGGAAGCCAGCAGGATATCATCCAGTCACTGATTTCTAACGGTAATCTGGTGACCGATACCTGATGAATCGATAGCGTCTGGTTTCGAGCCATACTGGTGGCGTGTTGCGCCCCTTCGAGCAGGTGGAGGCTAAGTTGGGGTGCGGCAAGCCAGGTTAAGTTTTCATGTTGAGTTTTAATGTACTCAGGTAGAAAAAAGGCCGCTTTTAAGCGGCCTTTTTTCTGAAGCTATCGGTGCCGTGCCGATTGACTGGCAGGCATTCTCCCCGCAAATAAAACCAATCGTTTTTAAGCTGCAAACTGCTTAGAGGCGTTGGTTATCTTCGCGATAGCAGTAACAGCAGTAACAGTAGGTGAATAATGCGTATTACTGCTAGGGGTAGGGGAGCGGGGTCGGCGAAGTGGCTGGCCCGAAATAGTCACGCATTTGCCGGATTATTCTTTGCCATTGTTTCAATTGTGCAGGGGTGCCGGCCGCCAACTGTTCATTGCGGGATTTCGCCAGCCACAATGTTTCGCCGTTGAAGCTATAGACCGGTACCAGGTCTTCGCGCTTAGAGGCGGGGACAATATCCTTTCTGATATTGTCTAGCACCAGTGGGTCTGAACTTGGCCACGCGTAGTAAGTCAGAACCATGTGGGGCTGGTTCAGCGTGAGTGATTTGACGTAGACGATACGCAGTTTGTCGGTATCCAGGCCCATCATTTCGAGAGTGAAATATTTAGCGATAGCAAATTCTTCGCAATCGCCAGCGTCTTTGCCCATGAACTCGATGGGATTAGCCCAGTAATCCTCCATCTGCCAAATTTCCCTGTCGGTGGTAAAAGCAGCACCATTGAAGAAGTCGTTGGCGATGTGCAGTCGGTCCCGATTCGTTTTCGTACGGCCGCTTTCTATGAGTTCCAGCCAGCGACGGACGCGATTGGCGGCGAT